>JABGYE010000095.1:0-5914 GCA_018675395.1 Akkermansiaceae bacterium | reverse complement strand
CCGCCCCCGCCTCCCCCAGGCATTCCTTCTGATTTATTAAATCGACGTACCGATATAATCGCAGCTGAGCGCCGGTTGGCAGCTGCGGACAGACGCATTAAAGAGGCTAAGTTAGCTCTTTTTCCACAAATTTCTCTTACCGGTAGCCGAGGCACAACGAGTGAAAAATTAAGAGACCTGACTGACTCAGCATTTGGTGTATGGAATATTGGTGGTCAAGCAGGTCAGCAATTTTTTAGAGCTGGCGAAGTTTTAGCTAATGTGAAACTTCGTCAGATAATGAAAACTGAAGCATATATAGATTATCAGAGTGAAGTGTTAGAAGCGTTGCGTGAAGTTGAGACTTGTCTTGATAATGAGGTTATTTTAAGAAATAGGTGGAATGCTTTGGTGCTTGCTGAAGATAATCTTATTGAAGCGTATAAACGCTCTGTTGAGGAATACCGGGGAGGCATTGGAACTTCAACAAATTTACTTTTAACTCAGAGGCAAATGTTAAGTGTTAGCTCACAAGTTCTTGAGATGCGTCGAATCAGGTTAGAGAATCGTATTAATCTACATTTAACACTGGGTGGTAATATTAAAAAATAAACCATGAAAAAATCGGCTCAAATAATACTGATTATAATTATAGGAACGATCGCTGCGTTCGTCTATTTTGGTCTCGTTTTGACAAAGCCCGTTGCGGAAATTAAAGAACGTATTAGGTACATTCCCACAGTTGATATATGGGAGGCTGAAGTTTCAGATTATGATGTCATAATAAAATCTCAGGGAGTTACTAAACCAAAACGTTCTACCATCCTTGCAGCTGAGGTTGCCGGTAAAGTAGTTGCAGTGTCTCCAAAATTTGAAGTGGGTGAATATTTTGATAAAGGAGAAATTATTTTGGAGATTGATATGGCAGATTATGAAGCGATTGAATTCCAAGCGGCTTCAGTTTTAGCTGATGCGAAGCTGGCTCTGGAAAAGGAAAGCGCTCTCGCAAAACAAGCGCTAATTGATTGGAAGGCTCTTGGTGGTGATGGGACCCCTAATGATCTTGTTCTTAGGAAGCCACAAATGCAAAGCGCTCTAGCAAAAGTTGTTTCTGCTAAGGCTGGATTTGAAAAAGCGGCACGCGATCTTGATCGGACTAAGATTCGCAGCCCTTATAAATGTCAAATTAGGGAGTCATTAGTTGAATTAGGTTCGACTTTGGCTGCGGGATCAGCTGCTACGGCGGTAGACAGTGCCAATGATTTCGAATTAAGGTTACCTGTTTCCCTAGAAGATTATGCTTTTATAGATGTTATAGCGGGAGCTCCGTTAACGCTTGAAGCTAAAATTGCAGGTGTGGTTTATAAATGGAGAGGAGAGTTGCTAAGAACTGAAGGTCAAGTAGACCAGTCCAGTCAGTCAGTCTTTTTTGTTGCGAATGTTAATGCTGTCGAGGGAGATAAGTTTCTTTCTTCGGGATTATTTCTTAATGCGAAAATTAGTGGGAAAAAACTAAAGGATGTATATGCCTTACCGCGTAAGGCATTGTACGGGAAAAATAAGATTATTATCGTTGGCTCTGACAATAAAGTTTCTTCTAGAGAAGTGGTAGTTATTAGAACGGAGCGCAATAAAGTGATTGTTAAGAATGGTATAGAGAACGGCGAAAGAATAGCAACAACTCCAATTTTAAATGTTATTAACGGAATGGAAGTTAATCCCAGTAAAAATGTGACCCAATGATCATCGGTGATTTGACTGAGAAATATAAAGAATAATCAGATGAGGAATTTAATCCGCTGGTTTTCAAGAAACAATGTTTCTGCCAATTTTATTATGGCTGCAATTTTGATCGCAGGCATCACTACTTGGGTTAAGCTTAAAAAAGAAATATTCCCAGAAACTTCTACAGATGTTGTGTCGGTCAGTGTTCCTTATCCTGGCGCTACACCGGAAGAAGTAGAGAAAGGTATATGTATACCGATTGAGGAGGCAATACGTGACGTTGAGGGGATTGACATCATGCGCTCCACAGCTGCTAATTCAATTGGGGTCGTTTATGTTGAGGTTTCTAGCGAATCAAATGTTCGAGATGTTCTTGATGATATTAAGACTCGAATTGATGCAATCGAGAATTTTGCAGAGAATACTGAATCCCCACTATATGAAGAAGTATTGATTAAAAATCAGGTTCTGACTGTTGCAATATCGGCCGATACTGATGAGAGAACTCTTCGTGGATACGCAGAAAAGATACGCGATGGAATCTTGACATATAAACCACCAAAACCAAGTAACTGGCTTAACAAAATAACTTCGTCATTTCGTGGATCTGGTGGAGTTAGTCAGGTGGAGCTTTCCGGCTTACGAAAATATGAAATTTCAATTGAACTTTCAGAAGATACGATGAGGGCATATGGGATTACTTTTGCAGCAGTCGCGGATGCTGTTAGGGCTTCTTCAATTGATCTTCCAGGTGGAGCAGTTAGGACCGATGCTGGGGAGATACTCATTAAAGCTGAATCTAAGCGATACAGCTCAGAAGAATTTGAGAGGATTCCTGTTATTACTAGGACTGACGGGACAGTGGTATTCCTAGGTGATATTGCGACGATATTGGATGAATTTGAAGACGTTGATCTGATTAGTCGTTTTAATGGTAAGAATGCTGCAGCTTTACAGATTTATAGGGTAGGTAATGAAGACACTTTGGAGATAGCAGAATCGGCAAGAAGATATTTAGAGGAGATTCGCACCCAACTTCCGGAAGGTGTTTATGTTGAGATTTGGAATGACAATTCCCAATATCTTCAGGGCCGCCTTGATTTACTTAGGAAGAATGCATTGTGGGGCCTCTTATTGGTTCTTGTTATTTTATCATTATTTCTTCGGCCGAGTCTAGCTGCCTTGGTAACTATTGGTATTCCTATTTCTTTTGCTGGAGCTATATGGATGATGCCGACCACGGGTATTTCGATTAACATGATTACCCTCTTTGCATTTATACTAGTGTTAGGAATTGTAGTTGATGATGCTATTGTAGTTGGTGAAAATGTGTATCGTCGCATTAGGAATGGGGAAGATCCAAGGGACGCATCTTGGAGAGGAACTCATGAAGTTGGAGTAGTTGTCATTTTTGGTGTTTTGACAACTGCAGTTGCATTTACTCCAATGCTAGGAATTAGTGGTGTTAGCGGAAAGATCTGGAGAAACATTCCGTGGATTGTGATCCCTACTCTGCTTTTTTCTCTAATTCAATCTAAACTTATTCTTCCTGCTCACCTTGCTTTGCTAAAGCCTTCTAATAATGAAGGGAGCCGCAACCCAATATTAAAAGTGCAACGTAAAGTGGCTCAGGGAATGGAAACGTTTATTGATAAATTTTATAGACCAATCCTTAAATTGGCCCTTGGATCAAGGTATGTGGTGATTACTATTTTTGTAGCTCTATTTTTTATTGCTATAGGACTAGTAAAAGGGGAGAGAATTAAATGGGAATTTTTTCCTGAAGTTGAAGCAGAAATTATTTCAGCAAAAGTTAAGATGGTCGAAGGGGTTGCTTTTGAAACAACTTCAGATGCGGTTGAGCGTATTGAAAAGGCTGCAATTAAACTTAATGAAAAGTATTCAAATGGTTCAGGGAGGCCATTAATTATTAATATGTTGGCTACGGTTGGCAGTCAGCCCTTTAAGACGGGGTTTACTCCAGTTACTCCGACTGGAGATAATTTGGGTGAAGTGGCTCTTGAGATTTTAGCGGGATCAGAAAGATCAATTTCCGCTAGGGAGCTAGCTGCTGAGTGGCGGAAACTGACGGGCCCTATACCAGGGACTTCAGAGATTTCGTTTCAAAGTCAATCTGCTGGTTCAGGCAATGCCATTGATTTGGAGCTTTCAGGCGATGGTATGGACAAATTAATTATGGCGACCGAAGAGGTTAAAAATTCTTTATCTAGGATTGATGGAATTATTGATATAAGCGATTCGAATAATCTCGGCAAGCGTCAGGTTGTTCTTAAGTCATTACTTCCTGCAGGGGAATCTATGGGGTTACGTTTGTCAGATGTTGCTATGCAACTTAGGCAAGGCTTTTATGGTGAAGAGGTTCAAAGATTGCAGCGTGGAAGAGATGAGGTGAAAGTTATGCTGCGTTATCCGAAAGGAGACCGTACTTCCTTGGAGGATGTAGAACAGATTAAGATAAGGACGAGAACAGGAAATGAAGTTCCTTTGTCAGCTTTGGTTAATTTTGATGAGGGGCGTAGCAAATCGGTTATTAGACGTACGGAGCGAGTCCGTGCAGTTCGCATTGCTGCTGATATTGATAGGGGGAACCCAAAGGCTAATGCTAATCGAGCCAGAAGAACTCTTGAGAATGAGACTTTAACAAAATTAGCAGAAAGGTTCCCCGGGATTAATTATGCATTCTATGGGGAACAGAAAGATCAGGCGAGAAGCATGGAAGAGTTAAGATCTAGTTCCATATTTGCTTTGTTGGCAGTTTTTGTCCTGATGGCTATTCCATTAAGATCTTATGTTCAGCCTCTAATAGTAATGAGCGTTATCCCATTCGGTATTGTGGGCTCGATATTAGGGCATATTTTGATGGGTGCAAACATGAGTATAATGTCGATGTGTGGTATTGTTGCTCTTTCAGGCGTAGTGGTAAATGATAGTTTGGTCCTTGTCGATTATGTTAATCGTCATAGGATAAAGGGTGAGTCGCTGATTGCTGCCGCATGGGAAGCTGGAGCGGCTAGATTTCGCCCTATCATATTAACGTCACTGACAACTTTCGCGGGATTGAGTCCCATGCTTTTTGAGACAGATTTGCAGGCAAAATTTCTAATACCGATGGCTATTTCTCTTGGTTTTGGAATTTTGTTTGCTACAGCAATTACACTTATTCTTGTGCCATCTATATATTTAGTCCTTGAGGATTTTAAGATTTTAATTATAAAGCCTGAGAAAATTAAAAGGTGGGAGGAAAAGCGTCGATTAGATGCTGCTGATTTGAAGAGATATAATGATGATTAGTTGAATTGTGAATTTAATGACAAAAACTTTGGTTATAGAGCCTAATTAATAGAAATAATTTTTGTCTTAATTATAGACAAAATCTTTATAATGAACGCTATTTGGTTAGTAGGAATAATATAAAAAATCACTAATGGTAATAAAAAACAAATTCTATCGAGTGAAGTTAGGTTCGTATTTTTTAGTCATAATGAACCTGTTCCTTATCTTGATGGGGCAGCTTTTTAGTGTAGTAGAGGGGCAGCCAGACATCCCCGATTTTCTTTCAGAGGAGCAACTTGAGCCATTAAAGAAATATGAAATTGCTCTCACGGCTAATGAGGAAAAGCACATTGGTTATATGTCTAAATTGAATGACAAATATTCAGATGCTCTCGGTGTGGCTAAGGAAAGAATGGTTAAGATTGGAGCTGTCAGAGCCATTAATGCTTTGGAAGGTGAAATTGGTAGGATTAAAGCAAATGATACCAGAAAATCTAAGGACATAGAGGCGGCTCCTGATTATGTGAGGAAAATGAGATCTCAGTATGATCAATTCGTATTTAGAGTAAATAATTTAAAGAGGAGTAGAGATGGCGAAGCTCTTTATGCAACAGATCGAAGCCTTGCTGAATTGCAACTCGAGTTAACAAAATCAGATCAGCTTGAAAAAGCTCTCAAATTACGCCAATACAGAGAAGAGTTTAAGAGGCCGCCCAAACCAAAGGAATCATCTCCTATTAATAGAGAAGATGATAATAAGGAAGAGATAAATCCACCGGAGGATCCAGAACCAGTTGATGTTCCTTTTGAACCTGAACCTGAACCTGAACCTGAACCTGAACCTTTTTCTCGAGGCGAATATGGATTCAATGGAGACATTGTCAGGCCTATGACTTCGGAGGAGATGGATAAATAT
>JABGYE010000138.1:0-3615 GCA_018675395.1 Akkermansiaceae bacterium | reverse complement strand
TCACCGAAACCTTCGTCACCGAAACCTTCGTCACCGAAACCTTCGTCACCGAAACCTTCCTCGCCAAAGCCTTCGTCACCGAAACTTTCTTCTGAATTCTCTTCGGCATAGGCGTCAGCGGCCTGAGCTGAACTTAAGGCGGACTCTAATGCTGCTATTACCTGTTCCTGGAAATTGACTGATTCGGGTTGTTTGCCTTCGTTGATTGATGTGTGTGCCTTAACGGCAGCTTTGCCCGCTTCGACGAGAGCGTCTCCGATCCCCTGTTCGAAAGTCGCTTCAGGCCCAACGCCGAACGGAAGTTCTCCTGGTTTAATTGGGGCAAAAGGATCATCGTCAGCGAAAGGATCGTCATCAGCGAAAGGGTCATCTTTAGCTGCTTCAAAGATATCTTTTTCTTCTTTAGGATCATTTACTTGAGTTTCGCCGGAAGGGCCTTCGGGTTCTTCTTTGGGCTTATAGTCTGGTAAATTTGTTTTTCTTACATCAGTGATTTCATTGGCAATGCCGATTTGTCTGGCTTCGAGTTCAGACCTTTTGTCATTAAATAGGTTTGGTTTTGGAGCGTTCGCATCAGCAGCCGGAGGCTCTGTATCTTCCTTTAATTCTCTTTGCACTGCGATCAGGTGTTGGATGGCGTTA
This sequence comes from Akkermansiaceae bacterium, assembly GCA_018675395.1. Classification (GTDB taxonomy): domain Bacteria; phylum Verrucomicrobiota; class Verrucomicrobiia; order Verrucomicrobiales; family DEV007; genus EC70. The sequence continues at coordinate 2,973 of JABGYE010000138.1, read as the reverse complement.
ATGAGGTCATCAAAGCTGTCCTCTTCGGCACTGAGAATTTTTTGGGCTATACGAAGGGCATCTATGGCTTTGCCCTGATCAGTTCCAGCAGCCAGGGCCTGATCTTTAAGTATATTGTCAACGGCCGAGGACATTAGAGCTTCGGGGTCAGTTTCAGTGAGTGATTTTTCAGTAGCTGTAAAACGGTCCCCAGCGGCGGTTCCCTTAGAAGCTTCTTTTGACTCTACAAGGAGATCGAAAAATTCAGCGTATCGGTCAATTGCCGCTTCCTGAACTCTTGAGAGGCGTCCCCTATCCAGATTCTTTGAATCAGGGTTGACTTGCATTTTACGAATCCAGTCAATGGAGCCTTTCTTCAAACGTTCCTCAGCCTTGATGATTTCAGATAATTCCCTGATCAGGCGATCATCAACTAGGATCGATTCTGCTCCTTCGAGTACCTTGTCCAGATTAGCAATCACTTTTCCGATGTCTTCATCTGCTCCCTTTATGTGAGGAAGTGAACCGTCAATGTTTGTTTGGGCTTGACGGAGTTTTCCTGCGACTGCAGGCACATCTGTTCTTGCAACTGTAAGAAGGAGTTTTCCTGTTTTTTCTAATTCTTCTCCGTTCCCTTGTTCGATTAGTCCATTTGACTCTAGGTCTGAGAGTAACCATCTCATGCGTTTGGCAATGGCTCTTGTCCTTCTTCCTACATTGTCCTGTCTATGCGCTTCCTTGGAGAGTCTTGGTCCAGTCTGTAGAAGGTCAGCGTTTGGGTCGATAGGGCGCTGAGGCACTTCAGGAGTGTTTGCCTCTTTTTTGGCTACCTCTTCTTTCCGAGTGGGTTCTTCCGCGTTAGCTTTTTTCTCGTCCTGCGCTCGTGAAATACCGCAGAAGAGGAACGTGACTGCTAATAGGATTGAGATTGAATTCATGATGGAACTTTTCATTTTTCTTCGGTTTCCTGTTCTATGAGTTGTTTTACTTGGGTCGAGGCAGTTTCTTCATCGTCACGAGCCTTTTTAATTTCATCCTGCTGACTTGCCAACTCAGCTCTATACCATTGCAGATACCTCTCAGGTGTGACAATTAATATTTTACGGACTACGGACTGTCTAACATGCTTCTTTTCACCGGGGAACAGATCTTCAACCTCAATTTGGTATGAAATCTGATCGTCAGGCTTCAGTTCTTTGATGTGATCTGAAATTTTCCACTCATATGTATTTTCTCCGGCAGATTTCCCTTCAAAATCATGGATTTCCTTTTTGGAGTTTTCACTTTCCCCGTCACTTTCTCTGTCGCCTCTTTGGATTGTGTAGATGAGGTGAGCTTTTCCTAGTCCATAATCATCAGTGCCCTTGTACTTGAGGTTTACTATTTTCTTATCTGTAGCCAAATCGTCGGAGCTTGGAGCTATGAGTTGAACTTCAGGCAAAGTGTCATCAATGACTCTGATGTTGTTTTGGACGTCTCCATACTCAAAGTTCTTACCACTCTCGCCTTCGGTCCATTGGAATGCGTAATTGAATGCCTTGTCAGCCTTTCTGGAAAAAGTAATTAATTTGCCATTCTCACTGATCTCAGCATCGATCGTTTCATCTTCGCCGACTCTTACCTGCATTGCTGTTACTTTAGTTTGGGTGGTGATTTTCCATTTCAAGGTCGTGTCTTGAGGAGTGTCCAGTGTCAGGTCGGACACAGTTTCCGGATCTTTAGCTATGTAATCCGGAAAGATTTGTTCAATTTCATAACTTCCGATCTTTGGAGATTTAATGACTTGAATGTCGTAGATTTGACCCTTGTCATCATTGACTCTGACGTAAAATTCAGTGTCTTCAGTAATGTCCTTGAGGACTCTTTCATAGATCAATTTGTCGTTAGCTAATGGATCCATGCCTTGGGGCACGGATGGCCATTTTTCTGAACCTTTGGTTCTGACATAAAGCTTGCCTTGTGGGACCGCTTTTAGATCTGTAAATACTTTAATGTTCAGAGACTCGCCGAACTTAACCTTGTAAGGTTTCCCGGCTTTCATTTCCTGCCCCTCGATGTGTACTTTTCCAATGACTGTTTGTGTAGGATAGTTAACATTTTGACCTGTTAATCTCTGGAGTAGAGTTCCTACCTGTTCTTTCCAATTAATGCTGATTAATCCGAAAACAAATATAATTGCGGCACTGATTGCAAAGATCTTTTTAATTTGGTCCCAAGATACAATTTCCTGAAAATTAATTGATTCGGTCCGCTCATTGGCTTTTTCCTTGATTGCCTGAACAATTTCCTCGGAAGTGTTACTGGTCGAATCTGCGGCTGAGAGTTCGGTATAGGTTATGAGTATTGAGGATAATTTAGGATTTTTGGCCTCGACCTGAAGTGCCGTTCTTACAGCATCGTATGGTTTGAGATGCCGGAGCCATTCCCGATAAATGACAAAGGAGATAATACCAATATTGATAACCATTAGGCCGACACCAAATTGATTGTCACCGATCCCTTTCCAGATCAAAAGATCCACGATCAGATCTGTTATTATTAATGAGACGATCCAAATCAGTGATCTTATGATGCCTCTGTAATGGATGAAACGTCTCTCATCACTCCAAGCTTCCTTGAGCTTTTCATCTATGTTTATTTGATATCCTTCTTGCATTATATTTTAAGGAAAGTTTATACGAGGTTCTCTCTGCGTCTGAAGAACCATTCGGTCCCCGCAAAGAGGAGCACTAGGATGAATAGGAATTCCTTATCCCATAGTTCTTCGATAATTTGAACTTCATTATCTCTTGGTTTTTCACTATTAAAGTCATCCTTGAAGCCGGACAGGGCCTGTTGATTCAATTCCTTACCACCCGAGATTTCCGCAATTTCTTTTGCAAGGTCAGGTCTGGCTCCGGTTTCCCTGTCTTCTGGATTGATAGTGGCCACCGCAAATTCGGGGCTATTGGCTCGACTCTCATCGGAAGGGCCTGCCTTGAGGACATAGGCTCC
>JABGYE010000045.1:0-18914 GCA_018675395.1 Akkermansiaceae bacterium | reverse complement strand
TTTATATCGCCAGTATCGCTACCCATAGAAAACCACGGGGTGTGAGGGACTGTTGATTCTATTGTATTGGTGAAAGTTCCTTTACCGTCGTTTTTATATAATAGATCTGGTCCCAAATAATCATTTGAAACATAGATGTCCGGAGCATTGTCATAATCATAATCCCACCAAGTGGCGCTCAGTGAAAAGTAATTTCCTTTTATGCCTGATTGATTTGTATGATTAATAAATTTTCCGTTGTCGTTTTTGTATAATACATCGGCTTGGCCAGATTCGGTTCTGTGAATTTTCTTATTTGGGAGATATATGAATTGCCAATATTCTGATATTTCTTCTGGAATTACTGGCTTTTCGCTACCATCAGCCTGTTTGACGTACCTTACTCCAAATTTAGTTCCCTGAGGAGGGGTCCTCATGGTTGTTGCTAGATAGGCGTCTAGATCCTGATCGCCGTCAATGTCGGCAAAGTTAAGATTCATGCTGGCGCCATTAAAATCCAATCCGAGGGACTTGGCTTGATTTGTGAAGGTTCCATTGCCTTCATTGATGTAGAGTTTGTTTGGTCTTAGATAACCGCACGCATAAATGTCCAGATCTTTGTCTCCGTCAATGTCGACAAATCCTGCTCCTGTTCCCCAGAAATCAGGGTCATTGAGCCCCGCTTTTTCAGTAACATCTTCGAATTTGAAGTTTCCTTTATTTTTGTATAGCCGGTTACCTTTGGCTGGACTGGTGAGATATATATCAGGTAATGAATCGCCATCATAATCTCCAGTCGCTACTCCGCCCATTGGAGTGGCAAACATGTATTCTTTTGTCCTTGAAAAGAAGTCACCAAGTTTTATTTGAAAATTAATGCCTGAATGTTCAGCGCTAATCTTTTCGAAGAGTTTATCAGACTTTCCTGCTGTGATAGGGGCTAGGGGTAGCTGTGTAATTTCATCTTCAAGAAATTTAATGGACTGGTTTTTGTTGCATCCTGAGATTGTAATTGCTGCGGCGGCAATAGAGATTGCTCTTATGTGTAGGCAAATTATATCTCTGGCGCAGAGTTTTTTCACTTTAGATTTTCAGAATTAGCAAGATTGATATAGAATTCTGCCGCACTGATCACAGACAGTGATGGTTTTTTCACTGCGAACCGCTGCAGCTGTGGAGGGGGTAACCTTCATATGGCAACCGGCACATATGTCGTTATCCAATTCACAGACGGCTATGCCTTTTTTGCTTTTGAAAATGCGGTCATATCTATCAAGAAGGTCCTCTTCTATTTTGGAGCTTATGGTAATGCGGTCTGCTTTGATCTCATCAAGTTGCTTGTTACATTGATTTGAACGTTCTGATATAATTGAAATTTCAGCATCGACTGTTTGCTGATTCTTATCAAGGTCGGCCCGTGCTTCGTTAAGTTGAGCGATAAGAGTTTCACCCTTTTCCATTAACTCTAACTGCGAATCTTCGAGCTGGGTTATTTCTTCGCTGTATCGATCGATTTCATGCTCCATTGCAGTAAATTCTTCATTCTTTCTCGTTTCGAATTGCTGGACTTTGAGTTTTGCTATGCTGTCCTTCCGTGTGTTTATGTCGAGCTCAAGGTTCTTCATAGCCACTTCGTTCTCCATTATCGTTTCTTCGATGCTCTTAACTGCTTCTTTTAATTTAGCTAGCTTTAGGCTGGCTTGCTCTTTCTCAATTGGCATCCGCTCAAGGTCAGAGTTGAGATCTTTGGATTTTTGGTCACGGTCCTGTATGACGAGTAAATTTTCTAATTGTTCTAGCATCGGTTCTAAATTCTTTTTTAGTAAGTTTCTACGGGGCTCCGCTTTCCGTCTTCTGCGCTTTTTTTCTTCGCGAGTTCCTCTCCTAAGGTTTCAACTCTTAGATCCCATATCTGCTCATCAATTTCTTGAGCTGTCTGCTGGTCAAATTTGCTGGGAGGTTTAACTTTAGTCTTCGCTTTGTATATTCTTTCAAGTGAATCAGTGGTACTGGATGCGGGCATTTTATCAAGTATTGTTAAGGCGCTTTCTGCCATCTCTGTCCTATGGCAGATCATAACAATATCGTTGCCCGCTATTATTGCTCCCTGAATGGTTTCTTCAAAGCTAAACTCATTAAGGATTGCCCCCATGTCTAGATCATCCGTCATCACTAGCCCGTTATCATAGCCTAGTTGATCCCTTAGTGTTTTGGTTATCGCGGTGTGTGATAATGAGGCTGGTACTTTTTTATTTCCCGGATCAAAAAATGGGTAGTGAGTATGGCAAACCATGACGCTGTCTAAGTCTGGTAGAAGCGCTCGAAACGGGGCGCATTCGATTAATTCCCATTGTTCTTTACTGCGTTCAACGGTAGGAAGTTCTTCATGTGCGTCACATGAGGCAAAGGTGTAGCCTGGGAAGTGTTTTCCGCATGATAGTATCCCCTTGGATCTCATTGATTTGTTAAATAATGCGGCATTAGTAATTACCTGATCAGCGCTTTCACCGTAGCATCTTCCCTTCAATGAGTTGTCAGCTTCTTCATCTAGAGATATGTCTAGGACGGGGCAAAGGTTAAGATTGAATCCGTAAAGTCGTAGTAATTGTCCAGTAAGTTTACCGTGCTTTATGATAAGGTTAGGGTTATTTTTTTTGCTCAATTGTATGGCGTTTGGCGGCTCTGCTCCTATCAGTCTGAGTCTTGAAACTCTGCCTCCTTCTTGATCTATAGTTATAAAGGGTTCGGTTTTACTGATTGATCTTAGGTCGTCCGTTAGTTTTCTGAGTTGAACAGATGACTCAATGTTTCTGCCAAATATTATAAATCCTCCAGGCTGAATGGATTTTATTAGAGACGCGGTCTCAGGTTTTAATTCTGTGCCGGGTATGCCCATTAGGATTAATTGACCGACGTCGGAAGAGCTCATAGAATTAGATAATAAAAAATGGTATCACGAGATCTAACAAAATTCATCACTTTGGGGGGAATATTTTTCTCTCTCCTTTCTGTAGTTAAGTCGGAAAACGACAATTTGAGTCCTCTGCCTATTAAATTGGGAGTTGATTGTTTGAGTGATGATGGTTTTGCCGTCCTTAAGGGAAAGAAAATAGGTTTAATTACTAATCAAAGTGGTGTGAATAGGGATGGGGTTAAGACAAGAATCGTCTTAGCGGAATCAAATAAAGTTGAATTGGTAGCGCTCTATACTCCTGAACATGGTTTAGATGGCAATGAAGTGGCCGGCAAATGGGTTTCTTCACGAATCGATCCTGTTACAGGATTAATAGCTTATTCTCTCTATGGTAAATCTCGAAAGCCTTCGGCTGATATGCTTAAGGGCATTGATGCATTGGTCTTTGATATACAGGATGTGGGGGCCAGATGCTATACCTATATAAGTACTATGGGTTTGTGTATGGATGCTGCTTCAGAGGCAGGCATCGAATTTATTATATTAGACCGTCCGAATCCAATAGGAGGTGTTGTGGTTTCAGGTCCTCCGATTGAAAAGAAATGGCAATCTTTCGTGGGTCAGTATGCAGTGCCATTTATGCATGGGATGACAGTGGGTGAAATTGCACTGATGGCTGTTGGAGAAGGCTGGCTCAAACCTTTACCAAAATTGAAAGTAATTAAGATGAAGGGGTGGAACAGGGGAATGGAATGGCAAGATACTGAATTGAGTTGGATAAGAACCTCGCCCAATATTCCTAGATCTGAGTCTTGTCATTATTATCTTGCTTCGTGTTTAGCTCAACATGTTCCTGGAATATTCGCAGGAACTGGAACTTCAAAGCCTTTTCAATTTGTTGTAGCCAAGGGAATCAATGATCAAAGGTTATCCTTGAAGCTCAATGAGTACAAAATGCGTGGAATTAGGTTTTTCCCTTATATTGATGAGAAAGAATCTAGTAGAAAGGGTGTAAGCCTAGAGCTTGATCTTGATCAGCGGCCGGATCTTATGCTGATAAGTATGGTCATGCTGAAAGCATTTTATAATGAAGGTAAGAATTTAGGTTTAGACTTTATTGAAGAGGCAAGTAAATCAGGTCTGAATTTACTGTATAAAATCTATGGTTCGAATTCGCTATCGCGTGATTTAAATTCTCCAATGAGTGCGCATCAGATAGTTAGCAAATGGGGTTCTTCAAATAAGCATTTTAAAGAAACCCGTTCAAAATATTTGCTTTACGATTAACGTTAAGCCTTTTAGTTCCCGCAGTAGACTTCTGATTGACTCGCTCGTATTAGAAGAGAATTGTTAAGCTGTTTTATGGAACCAAAACATTTAATTCAGGGGAAGGATCTAGCCGTCGTGGCTGCTGGCCTTGCTATTGATAATAAGGCTAAGCAAACAAAGGTATTAGATTTAAAGGGAATTTCTTCAATTGCTGATTATTTTGTTATATGTACTGGAGAATCTATTCCTCATTTAAGAGCAATCAGTAGAGAGATTGGTAAATCGATCATTGATGATTATGATGTCCGAGCAAGAACATTAGAGGGCACTGCAGAAAGCTTATGGATGGTTATGGATTATGTGGATGTTGTTGTTCATGTGTTTCATAAAGATTTAAGATCCAACTATGCTCTTGAAGACCTTTGGTCTGATGCTGAGCTTGTAGGAATTGATCATGAGCTGAATGATTAGTTTTAGGAATGAACGTTGAGGTTATAAATACAGGGTCTGAACTATTAATTGGACAGGTTATTAATACGAACATAGGCCATTTGGGGCGCGAACTGTTATCGCTCGGCTTGTCCATCAACCGTCAGATAACCGTGCCTGATGGTAATGGAATTAAGGATGTTATTGGTGAGTCCATTAGCAGGTCTGATATTATATTGATCACTGGTGGATTGGGTCCCACGGAAGATGATCTTACGCGAGAAATGATTTCAGGCTTTCTTGGAGCTAAGTTGACTGAGGATCAGGCCATCGTTGATAGCATTAGGGAGCGTATAGAATCAAATGGTTCCACTATGCGCGAAATTAATCGCAAGCAGGCCATGGTTCCAGATGGAGCCGTTGTTTTAAAAAATGATAATGGGACCGCTCCCGGTCTCTATTTAAAGCCAAATGACAAGACTGAGGGTGCTCACATATATCTTTTGCCCGGACCTCCAAAAGAATTAATGCCTATCTTTCAAGAGCAAGTAATCCCATTGATTAAGAATGCATTGCAGGAACGACAGTTGCCGATCCCTTCATGTGTGAATACTTTTTTTTCTGGTATCGGAGAGTCAGAGTTGGCTTCACGTATTGATAAGATACTCCTCGATAAGAAAGGCACATTTGATCTTGGATATTGTATTAAGCCTGGCGGAGTAGTTGTCCGTTGCATAGGTGAAGCAGGGATCGTTAGTAGTGTTTCTAAAATGATCCGAAAGAGATTTTCTGAAAATTACATAGCGAGTGATCATGCGTCATTGCCTGCCGCCCTCGTCGAGGAATTGATAAAAAGAAAAGAAACTGTAGCAATTGCTGAGTCATGTACTGGAGGGGCGATTGCAAGTTTGATTACCGATATATCGGGTTCTTCAAAAGTATTTAATTTTGGTTTTGTTACCTATGCAAACACTGCTAAGAATGAATTGTTGGGCGTTACAAATGATGATCTTAATGAATTTGGCGCGGTCAGTGAGCCAGTAGTAAGATCCATGGCCGAAGGGTGTATGGAAAAGTCTGGCGCTAACTATGCGATTGCTGTTAGCGGTATAGCAGGTCCCACTGGTGGAACCAAAGAGAAGCCTGTGGGCACTGTTTTCATCGGTATTGCTAGTCATGGAAGACCAACATTTGTTGAGGAATACTGCTACAGAGTGGGGCGGCTAATTTTTAAGGAAAAGGTTTCGATGACAGCGATTAACCTTCTCCGGAAAAGAATCCTTGGGCTTTTGTAGTGCAAATTTACAGGGTCAGGAATAAACCTTTTTTGACCACAAGTAATATTACGATTACTTTGTTTTATAGTTAATGAAGTGGATCTGTAATTTGGAAAAGCGATGGCCTCGTAGGTGGTCTCATTTTTTTTGTTTTTTCCTGGTGTGTTTTTTGACTATGGGAAATAGCCTTGAGGCTGATGTTAAGTTGCCAGATGGTCTTGGTCCCGTAGCAGCGCCGCTTAATGTTAACGTTAATAGAGGTGAAGAAATTCTTATTAAGCTAACGGCATCGATGAAAGCCAGTAGAGGTGTGTTTGATTTTTCAATCTTTGAGGAACCAAAAAATGGTCAACTAGTTATTGAGACGCTAACCGGCGCTTTTGCCTTAGTGAAGTACATTTCAGATCCACTTTCACCGTCTAGAACGGAGCTATTTAAGTATAGAGCGAGAGTCCCTGGTGGAAAATATTCAGCACCAGCCACAGTGCGGATAAATATCCTAGATGATCCTTTAAGATTAAAAATTCCCAAGGTGTTAGACTTTGGTGAAGTCGTAGTTAGTCAGAGTCGGATGCTTGTTTTTCAGGTGTTTAATGACTCTAAATATGCATTCAAGGGATCTATGGTTTTGCCTAATGAATTTAAACTGGAGAGCGGTGATGGTAATCTTAGCATTGGTCCTGACACAAGAGCTACATTGAGGATTAAATGCACGCCTCAGGAGGTGATTGGATCTTTTCAACGAAATTTAATTATTAATGGGGGCGGGGTTTCATTGTCATTGCCTTTGCGTGGGGTCTCTATTTCGCCATTCAAAGTTAAAGAAAAAAAACTCAGCTTAGAATATTCCAATGATAAATTTTTACGCTTTGCTGAACTTTCTATTAGAAACGTTTCGGATTTTGAAAGTAGTCTTGAGGTAGTGGATATAAAGGGGGATTTTGTGGCTAGACCTAAAGAAATGACTATTGGGCCTGGGGAGACGGAAAAAATAATTATTGAGGCGCCTAACGATGACCCTTCAAGTGCAAAAGGGTATATTGATTTGCGTTCAAGCGTTGACTCTCAACAAATAGAAGTTGAATCTCCACCATTGCCTCCACGAGTAGTTATAAATGGCGGGGAACATCTCATAAACATAAGCTCTGTTGTTGGTGCTCCATTAAGATTTGAGTTTGATATTGAAAATGTTGGAGGAGGTTCAGCTACTGTGAATCTGACTGTTCCTGATGGGTTTAGCAGACTTAATGGTGAAGGCCTAATACGTCTCAGTGCTAAGTCAAAGAGTCAGATTGAGATAGAATATGACGCTGAAAGAGCTGGAGATATTTATGATTATTTTGATTTTAGTTGGAGCGACAATGCTAAAAGAATTATTGTCAAAGGTCATATTTCTGATGATTCAAAACATGAAATAAATAAGAAGACTCGAGTCAGGGTCTCGTCTAGGAATAACGGGAATGTGGGAAGTGCTGATGATTACGATTATCCAATTTTAAAAAGAATAGAGAAGGAAAGGGAAGTTGATGATTCGTTGCCTCAGATCAGTGAAGTTGAACAAATAGAAAGAGGCAAGCACTCGATGCTCCTTGGTTGGTCCAATCCGACGCAGGGTGAGGGGCCTTCAGATTCTTCTGCTTTAGGTTATGTAATTGAGACAAGAGTCCATCGCTATGATGAAGAAATAAAATCCATAATAATTGAATGGAGGGAGCTTGGTCCAGACTATGCGACGATTCAAAAAAAAGGCACAATGGTTGAAGCTAAAATTAAAGGGCTGAGTCCTGATGGTAAATTCACATTCAGATTTTTTTGTGAAAATGAAGATGGGGCAGTCTCGGTAGGATCAGCCCCATTTCAATTCCAAACCGAATCTAGTTTTAAGTTTACTAAAGCGAATTGGATATTTTTTATGGGAGTGGGGGGAGCTTTCCTTGCTCTAGTCTGCATTATAATTCAAAGAAAAGGGAGTTTTAAATAATGAGGAAGTCAATTTTCCCGTCTCTTTTTCCGGGTTTCTCTTTCTCTGAATGTGAAGCTTATTGGGATTCCAGTGTAAGCACAATTGTCTCTAATTTTATTCTCTAGATACCTTTCATAGGAACCAGGAAGAAGTGATTTTTTGTTGCAGAATAGTATAAAATTTGCACCGTTTATTACTTTTTCTCGTTCCTTTTCTCTAACCATGGTAGCGTACAGGAGCTTGAATCTTTTGCCTCCCTTTCCCGCAGGCGGGGGATGAGCAGTTAGTGCATCTTGTAGCAATCTGTTAAGGGCTCCAGTGTTGAGACCTTCCCAAGAAGACTTCCTTATTTGTTCAATTGCAAAGTAGAACCTCTTTACAGATTCACCGGTTTTTGCTGAAGCGGCAATGACGGGAGCATAGGGTATAAAAAATAACTCCTCCGCTATGTCATCTTGTATAGATGCCAGTCTATCTGATTTGGCTGCGTCTGGATGATAGAGATCGAATTTATTGGCTATAACTAGACAGGGCTTTCCTGAGTCGCGGATGATGTTGGCAATTTTCCTGTCTTGAGCAGTGGCTCCCTGGGCGGCGTCCACAACGAGGGCGCAAATGTCTGACCTCCTTATGCTGGATTTTGTTCTCATTCCGCTAAAGACTTCGATTGAGCTGTTTTGTTTATTTCTAGAACGAAGTCCTGCGGTGTCGATGAGGGTATAATCAATGCCTCCATGAGTCAGAGGGACATCCACGGCATCTCTTGTCGTTCCGGCAATGTCACTGACGATGGTCCTATCATTATTAAGCAGGGCGTTAATTAAAGATGATTTACCAACATTGGGCCTTCCTGCTAAGGCTATTTTGATGTTTGGGCTAAGCGAAGTTGAGGGGTTTATGTCTTCAGGGAGAGTGGTGCTTATTGTGGTTGCAAGTTCAGAAAGTCCACTATTATGTGCGGCGCTAATGGCAAAGGTCTTGTCGAATCCTAGTGAGCTGAAGTCATCAGCGAGTCCAATGTTTTTCTTCTCATCGATTTTGTTTACTAGTAAGAAAACCTTTTTGTCGGCTTTTCTTAAGTAAGATGAAAGTTCTTGATCTACCGGAGTTAGGCCCTCAATGCCATCCACTACAAAGAGAATCAATTCTGCAGACTCCATGGCGATGTCAGCTTCTTGTGTTATAGCGTTGCTGAATGAATCGTCAGGATTTGAGCCGATGCCTCCAGTGTCAATTATAGTGAAAGACGATGGGGCTAGTTTGCATGTGGCTGTTATTCTGTCTCTAGTCACACCGGGTTCGTCATGGACGATTGAAATGCGGCGACCTGCTAGCCTGTTAAATATTGCGGATTTGCCGACATTGGGACGACCAACAATGGCGGCGATTCTATATGAATTAGGGCTTTGCATGAACGGCTTCAGGCAATTGACTCAATCCTGCGTAAATGTAAAGGGCGGCTGAGATAAAAATGAAGAGGCCTCCAATAATTGAAAGATACAGTATTATGGATTCTGATGAGACTATGAACGCAGAATATATAAGTATTATCTGCATAAAAGTGCTTAATTTACCCGTCCAGTGGTGTTTAACTTTAATGTCGCCGAGGATAGCCCCTATAGCAATTGCACCTGATATTTGGATGAGTTCCCGGCTTAAAATGAGTGTCGTATAGAATATAGGTATGAGTTTTCCGCAATCGATGTAGGTAAGGGTGATGGTGGCGCTTAGAAGAAGAGTTTTATCTGCAATTGGATCAAGGAAGCTTCCTATTCTGCTGATCTGATTCAATTTTCTTGCTAAGTAACCATCCAGAGCATCACTAATTACTGCGATTGCAAAGACAATCAACGCTAGGTATAAAAATAACACATCTGGTTTGCCTAATGCAATTGTTGAGCTGTATTTTATCGCTAACACCACAAAGACGGGTGACATTATGAGTCGAGCAAGAGTTATTCTTGTTGGAATTGTCATTCTTTATTGATGATTATGGATTCTTCTCTGCCAAAAGATCAAAGTAAATATGACTTACAGGAATTCATTTCAGGTTTCAATAATGATTCTGAAGTCAAAAAAGTTTTGAAGCAAATAGGTGTCCGGCCATCCAAGGGGATGGGGCAAAATTTCTTAATTGATCCTAGTGTTTCAGAATCAATTGTTGGGGCGCTTAACATAGATTCTGATGATATAATAGTGGAGATCGGACCGGGTTTGGGAGCTTTGACTCGTCACCTCATTGGTAAGGCTAAAAAGTTAGTCCTCATTGAATATGACCGAGGGATTTATGAATATTTGAGTGAGGTTCTTTCGGGCGTTGATGGCGTTGTAGTTGTCCATCAAGACGCGGTCACCTTTGATGTTAGGCCATTCTATGCTCAAGGAATTGTTAAAGTCATTGGAAATCTTCCCTATTCTTGTGGGACTGAAATAATAAGAAATTTCTTAACATTTCCATCACCAGTAGATTTGGCGGTATTTATGTTACAGAAAGAAGTCGTTAACAGGTTCTGCGCCGTCCCTAGGACTAAGAGTTATGGCGTCCTGACTGTGATGACAGGTGCATTCTGGAACGTAGAGAGGTTACAGGATTTAACGTTCGAGCCCTTCACTCCAAAGCCAGCAGTGAATTCATCTGTCATAAGATTCTCTCCATCAGGATCAGATAAATATCCTCCATTTAACCAACGTGTATTAAGAAGGATCGTAAAGTGTGGTTTTAATGAGAGACGCAAACAATTAAAGAAAAGACTACCTCTGGGCCTCTGTAATTGGGGCGAATTGTGTGAAGAGATGAATTTACAGGAAACTGTTAGAGCAGAAGAATTAAGTATTGAGGAATGGATTAAGATGGCCCGGTTCATTGACGATAACCCATTAAAGGATAATCCACAAAAGGGCGACGAGATGTTTGATGTTGTAGATGAGGACGATAAGGTCATTGATCAAATGGAACGATCGCGTGTTCATTCTGAAGGCTTGTTGCATCGGGCTGTCCATGTATTTGTTTTTAATAAGCGAGGTGATCTTTATTTGCAAAAGAGGTCAGTCTTGAAGGATAGCTCTCCGGGGTTGTGGGATTCTAGTGCGTCGGGTCATTTAGATGTTGGCGAAGGGTATAATTGTGCTGCAGTTAGGGAGCTAGCTGAGGAGCTGGGTATTTCTCTAGGAGTTGACTTTGTTTGTTCTATTCAACCATCAGAAAATACAGGATGGGAATTTGTTCATCTCTATAGATGTGAACACAACGGGCCTTTCAACTTCCCTTATAGCGAAATTGAGGGTGGAGGATTTTTTCCCGTTGATATAATCTCAAATTGGGTTCGAGAAAGGTCAGAAGACTTTGCCCCGGGTTTCGTTGAGTGTTGGAGTGGGTATAATAATTGATTACTCAATATTTTCCATCCATCCGGCCTCAATTAAGGAGTCATTGTAGACTTCATTTATTGCTGGCTTGTAAATCTTACTTGCAGCAGTCAGCCAAGAATTTGCCTTTATCTTTTCTCCCTTGTTAAAATGGACGGCAGCATTGGAGAAATAAAAAGCAGGGTGATCGTCTAGGTAATCGAAGTCTTTGAGGATTTCTTTAGCGTCTGACTCTTTCTTTTGCTTTAAGCTGCAAATTAATAACTTATATTTGACTAAGGCTTTAGTTTCTTTTGGAAGTTCCTTATTGGTGTTGAGGAAATTTGTAAATTCTTTATCTGCGAGAGGGTAGTTTTTTTTAACGAAATGCATTTCAATGAGATTAAATTTGGTCATTACTGCCTTTGGGTTAAGTGTAACGGCCCGTTCAAATGCGGCCTGAGCTTTATCGAAGTCTCTAATCTTCGTGTACGCAGCTCCTTTTAAATTATATAGTGGGCCGAAGTCAGAGACCATAGTTTCTGCTTTTATGATTTTTTCTAAGGACTCTTGAATCCTGATGCTATTAAGTAGAGAGGCTGCCTCCATTAGGGTTTTTCTGAGGCTTTCCTTTTTTTCTTTCGAGAGGCTCTCAAACTTTGGCAGAGATACAGCAGATTTAATATCTCCAGATTTGGCAGTGTCGTTATTCTGAGCTGAGAGGATATTTCCAGAGAGAATAGCGAAACATGCTAGTGTCAAGCATGCGATTGATCTGGTTAGATTTTTTGTAGGAGCGAGAAGCATTTATATATGTAAATATCTTTTCATAATGAGAAATGTCAATCTCATGAGTAAATGCTCAAATGACTAAGGGATTAGTTATTTGAGCAGTCCTTTTGCTTAATTTTAATCAAGTAAAATTAATCCAAAGTCGAATTGGTAATTACTGCAGTATCAGCTGATTTCCGTTCGAAAGGCATTACCTTTCCTTGCTCTAGGCTTTGAGACAGCCATTTGAACATTGAATCAATTTCAGCATTTGAATTTCTTAACTCGTTAACCTGATCCCATGCAAGTTCATTTCGTGGTCTTGATTCAGAGATTCGTTGATAATTAATGAGTTTAAACAGACCTTCTATCTCTTTTTCAGTGAAGTGATGGATCGCGTCGGGTTCTGGTAAATCATCAAGTGCTTCTTTTGGTAGACCGTAGCTTGTTATGCCTATTCCAAACTCATTACCTAAGGAGCGTAAGTTGTTAATTAGATTTGCGTCTTCAATGGGTGCTGCAATTAAGAGATCGCCATAGTGTGCCCATCGAGAGTTGCTTAAGCATTGGAAGAAATCTTCACGATATGTGTCGTTTCTTATTTCTAGCTTCATCTTCAAACTCCTAAGAGTAAATGGTTGTGATCCAAAGCTCCTTTGTAGATGTAGCATGTCCTCATCTAGTTCAGAGCGTGAAGGGTTCACTCCTCCTTTCCAAGATACTGAAATTAAATCAGGATACTTCCATAGATCCTCATATTCTGCCTCTTCTCCAAATGTGCTTTCAAGCATGAAGGGGACTTTGCCTTCTGTTTTGGTTGACTGTGAAACTATGGAGCGAAATTTATTGGCACGGAGCAACGCCTCATTAGATGTTGAGTAACCATAAGTGTCGCCTATCGAAGACTGGCTCGGCGAGATCATGTGCCGCGCACTCTTCATTGTAGTGAGTGTGTTAGTTCTGAGGTAGTACCCCTGACCATGCTCAACTTTTGCAATTGGCGAACTAGGGTCGCATGACATTATTGAGAAATGATAACGCAAAGTTGCGTCGCTATATTTTTGATCAAGTTTTGACTTAACTAATTCAATTAGTTCTGTGCCCTTAATTGCGTTCTTAGGGGCAGGTGGCAGTATCTGGGGTAAAAGGTTACGAAGGTGCTCTCGCAGGCTCATGTGATTAGATGGTTTTGTGCAATGTGGATATGCTAAAAAAATTATTTATTAATTCTTTTTTACACTGTTGGAAAAATAACGTCCACATCCAAACTTATTAAAATTTACTTTTAGCATTCTTTATGGGGTTGACTTGGCTGCCAATTGGATCTAGCGAGGAGGATTAATTGATTATTAATTTTGGGATTTCACATCCTGAGAGCTATGATATTGGTGATTATTTGGATGTGGGCTTTTTAATCTCTTCAATTTAATGCCTGGGCAAAGCAGGGCTTGAATATTTTTTGCTCTTGAGCGTCAAATGGATATATAAATGGAAGTCTATAACTAATGATTAAAATTAAGAAGATTTTATCACTGATTCTGGTCTGTAAAATATGTATGGTGGGGCAGCCTTATCTCTTTTCCCAAGACGGCGAAATTCAATTAGATGCGAAGCAGATACTCTCATCTGTAAGAAATGCCTATGGAGATGAGTCTCAGACATTTAGGGGTGAGATACGTCCAAGAAGAATAGGATTTAAATTAATACCTCTTAGTATAACCCTGAGCGCGCAATCAATACGTTTAGAATTCTTTGAATCTAATCGAAGTAATATGAGTGTTGATGAGGTTATTAAGTTCGACTTTCTCGATAGACAGTGTGCAGTGACAAGAATAAGGAATAGCATTTCTGAAAAAATTACTGCATTAAAATTCAAAGAAAGGATTCGCAATACAGATCTTACCTATGAGGATCTGGCGATGAGGTTCATAGAGTGGCCAGATCCTAAGATTATGAGTGTAGAAAAAGCAAAGGGTGGTAAAGCTTGGAAAATAAGATGCACTAATCCTGACCCAAGTAATGGATACTCTTTTGTTGACGCATGGATCTCACAACGGAGCGGAGCTTTAGTGAGGATGAATGGCTATAATCCTAAGAATCAGTTAGTGAAGAGCTTTGAGGTTGATAGCGTTCAGCAACATAAGGGTAAATGGTACTTAGAAATGATGAATGTTAGGACCTATCCTGAAGGCGCAAAATCCAAGCCTACTAGTAGCTTTCTCAAGCTTGAAATAGAAAAATAGAGCTCATTTCTTGTATGCATTGGTGATTAATTTTAAAAAGAAATAGCTTTTAGATTGTTATGAGGTCTGATATTTCTTAAATGAACCTTAAAATATTTAAAAAAATATGAGTAAAATTATCCCATTAATAAGTTCTGGCATTGCCGGTCCTATTGGCGTCCTTCACCTACCTCGGCTTTGGCAAAAAGTATCTTTAGATAAAGCTGGTAAACTTCATGATGATTACCCAGCTATTGGAGCCGGGTATGATCAAATGGTTCTCGATGGAATCGGCATCGATAAAGAAGCATTTGAGAGTTTTATGGACAGTAAGCCAACTTATCCTCAACTTGAAAAGTGGATCCTTGATCAAAAAGGAGGTTCACTCGACGGGGATGGGGTTAAGGCTCTTAACGATAGCATTGTTGGGTACAACCATGACGATGCGACTCGTCAAGGCATACTTAGTGGAGCAGGCATTGAGGACAATGGATCAATTCTTGATGCTATTAACCTTAACAATCTCGAAGATTGGAGTGATTTCCACGCACAGGAAATAGCCTAAGTTTATATTAATTTGTGCAAAACCTGACGGTTTAAAAGCCGTCAGGTTTTTTTGTTTTATGAATTAACTAGAACTAATAGAGTTCAAGAATGAACTGGTTTTTGATATTGTTTATTTCTTCCATATGTAATCTCAATGCGATGGAACCTTTTGATGTTAAATTAAGGGACCGAATCGAAAATGAGAGTGGCTTTGTTGAGATTAGGGATAGGGCAGAGAAGTGGGATCCTGCAGAGACAGCGATCATAGTATGTGACATGTGGGATTCGCATCATTGTTATAATGCGGTGAAGCGAGCGAATGAAATAGCTCCTAGAATTGATGAGTTGATTCAAAAAGTTAGAGCCAGGGGAGGGACAGTGATTCATTCGCCTTCTTCTTGTGTTAATTTTTACAAATCTAATCCTGCCAGAATAAGGGCAATGAATGCGCCGGCAGCAACCAATCTACCCGATGGGATAAGTAATTGGATGCACTGGATCAGTGAAGAAGAAGAGGAGGCCGGTTATCCTATAGATCATAGTGATGGTGGCGAAGACGATGACCCTAAGGAACATATGAAGTGGGCTCAGAAATTACAATCGATGGGTCTTAATCCGCGTGCTCCTTGGAAGAGACAAATCGATTCAATTACAATTGATGCTGATAGTGATTACATCACTGACAGTGGGGTAGAGAATTGGAATATCCTCGAGAATAAGAAAATTAAAAATGTCATGGTGCTCGGTGTCCACACTAACATGTGTGTATTGGGCCGGCCTTTCGGTCTAAGGCAGCTAGCGAAAAATGGTAAGAACGTCGTATTGGTAAGAGATTTGACTGATACGATGTACAATCCAGAAATGCCGCCGTTCGTGAGCCACTTTGCTGGCACTGATCTAATTGTCAGGCACATTGAAAAGTACGTTTGCCCAACGATATCAAGTGAGGACATTCTTGGGAAAAGCTTCACGAATTTTAAGTCTGATAATAGGCCGAAAATATTATTTTTAATTGGAGAGAAGGAATATTTTACTAGGGTCACGGTGCCGAGTTATGCTGAAAAAAACCTTACATCAAAATATAGGTTAGAATTCCGTTTTGCGAAGGACGGACAGAATGATTTTGGGAATTTAAACTCGGTAATGGATGACGCTGACCTTTTGTTTGTTAGTGTTCGAAGGAGAGCTCTTCCTGACGCTCAATTGAAGGCCATAAAAGATTACATTGAGTCGTCGCATCCAGTCATTGGAATTAGAACTTCTAGTCACGCTTTTTCTTTGCGTAACAAAAAACCACCACAAGGTCATGAGACTTGGGAGCATTTTGATCCAGAGGTTTTTGGTGGTAACTATAATGATCATTACGGGAGTGATAAGAAGACCTTTGCGCAGGCAGTCGATACGACCCATCCAATTATGGATGGTGTAAACTCCGTTGAGTTTTCTACAGGTGGATCGCTGTATAAAGTCTTGCCATTGCAGAAAAATGCACACGTTCTTATGAACGGCCGCGCAGTAGGTATAAAAGGGAATCAACCAGTTGCTTGGTCATATAGAAATAAGTTTGGTGGCAAGAGCTTTTACACATCGCTTGGACATAAGGATGATTTTTCTAATTCTAACTTTATTAAAATGTTAGATAATGCTGTCTCTTGGGCGCTTAGCAAAGAGTTCCCAAAAAAAAATAAAGAAAACAGGGGAAGTCGTGCATTGCCTCATGAAAAAGTTAATGGGGCTTTGAGTCCTCGCGATTCCACGAATTTGATATCAGTTCCTGAAGATCTTGCTGTGGATTTGGTTTTATCAGAACCAATTATAAAACAACCTCTGCATCTAAGTTTTGATTCGAAAGGAAGATTGTGGGTTGTTCAATACATACAGTACCCAGATCCAGCCGGGCTAAAGCGTGTCAGTAGAGACAAGGTGTGGAGGGTCGCTTATGATAAGGTTCCTCCGCCTCCGCCATATCCTTCAGGCTCTCCATTCATTGGCAAAGATAAAATTTCAATACATGAGGATACGAATGGGGATGGTCAATTTGATAATCACAAGATTTTTGTTGAAGGCTTAAACATGGTAACAAGTGTTGCTCATGATGGAAGCGGAGTGTGGGTAACAAATCCTCCTTACTTACTTTATTATCCTGATAATAATGGTGATGATGTGCCGGATTCAGACCCTATAGTTCATCTGGAAGGATTTGGGCTTGAGGATTCTCATTCAATAGCCAATAGCCTATCCATTGGGCCTGACGGATGGATCTATGGGGCACAAGGGAGTACCGTTAGTGCAGCCATTACATCACTACTCTCAGCAAATACTCAGGCTCCAGTTAAATCTATGGGGCAGAATGTTTGGAGGTATCATCCCAAAGAGCACGTGTATGAAATCTTTGCCGAGGGTGGTGGGAACGCCTTCGGATTGGAAATTGATTCCAGAGGTAGAGTCTATTCTGGTCATAATGGCGGAAATACCCGGGGCTTTCATTATGTTTTGGGTGGTTACTATCAAAAATCTTGGGGTAAGCATGGAGCTTTAACTAATGACCACGCTTATGGATACTTTCCAGCGATGAAGAATGAGCAAGTGGAAAGATTTACACATCAATTTATTATATATGAGGGAAATGGCTTGCCCAAGAAATATGAGGGAAAATTGTTTGGCGTAGACGTGCTGCATAACAATTTAGTTTTATCAGAGGTAATAAATGATGGTTCTACCTTTAAGACAAAGGACTTATCTCGGGTCATGTCTTCCAGGGACCCGTGGTTTAGGCCGGTCATGGTTACTGATTCTCCTGATGGTAGTATTTATGTTGCTGATTGGTATGATCGGCAGGTGAACCATTATAGAAATCATGAGGGCCAAATTGACCATGAGCTTGGGCGTGTGTATCGGATAAGGGCCAAGGAAAATCCATCTTTCAAGGATAAAATTAATCTTAAAAAACTAAGTAAAGATGATTTATTCGAGGCTTCCAGGTCAGGTTCGAGGTGGTTAAGGCGTTCGGCTTTAGTTGAAATTAGGGCCCGCTACAAAATGAATGGAGAAAAGAAATTTGAAACCAACCAACCGTCGAGCGCCACTGAACTGGAGTTGTTCCTGAGTTCTGGTAATTTGGTCCGGATCAAGGACATAGCTGATGCTGGATTAAGAGGATATGCAGTCCGCCGCATTGCTGATAGAGGCATGAGTGAAAAAGATAGAAACGCACTGATTGAATTAGCATCCTTAGAAGAGAGCCCGGAAGTTGTATCGCAATTAATTTCAGTTTCTAAGAGGATGGACGCTAATGATGGATTGGAAATAGTAAAAACCGTATTGTCTAGGGACCTGTTTGATTCAGATCCACATATACCATTGCTGCTCTGGTGGAGTATCGAATCTAAAGCTCAATCTAACGTTGACGCTTTAAAGAAATTGTTCTCTAGCAATAAAATCTGGAGTAGCAAGATTTTACGTAAAAACATTATTGGTCGTGTTATGAAGCGTTACGCTTCAGAAGAAACGATCGAAGGATATTTGATGTGTGCTTTCTTGCTCAGGAGTGCAGTTGATGAGGATGTGAAGAAAACATTAATTAATGGTTTCGGTGAGGCGCTAAGAGGAAAGCAAATAGGTGCAATGCCGAAGGAGCTTCTAAGTCAATTCGATGCAGCGAAGACCTTGTTGCCATTACCGTTAAGGATCAGAATCAATTCTACAGGGGCAGTGAATGAAGCCATTTCATTAATGAGTAATAAAAATACATCCAACTCAATCTTAGTTGAGCTAATTTCAACTTTAGGGTCCGTTAATAGCGGAATTGCTATTGATGCAATTAAGACATTGTTATCTAGAGGCGCTCATAAAGATGTGGAGGTCTCCTGCTTGGCAGTTTTATCCGCTCACTGTACAGATAAAGGAGTCAAAGAATTGGCTTTTACGAAGGCGCTTTCTAGTGAATCTATGATTAGAGAGGCGGCTTTAGATTTACTTGCTAGTGAGCTTTCAGCCGCATTGTTTCTTGTTGAGCGATGCAAGGAAGGGGAGTTTGCATTGCAAACGGCAAATGCATCGATTCATGAAAAGTTACGCGCGCATGAAGATCAATCCATAAACATTTATTTAAGCAAATTATTGAAAAATAATGATTCAAAGATAACGGATGCCCAAGAACGTGAAATTCTTCGGATCAAAGAACTAGTTAGCGCAGGTGG
>JABGYE010000102.1:0-6613 GCA_018675395.1 Akkermansiaceae bacterium | reverse complement strand
TTCAATCCCGAAAAGTCCTTCGAAAACTCAAGGATCATACCTCCTGTCTTTAATTTTAAACAGCACGGACAGAGCGGATCGTGGGTCAGCGAGATTTACCCAAGACTCTCAGAGGTAGTGGATGATATATGTTTCATCAAATCTTTACATACTGACTCGGCAATTCACTCTGTCGGGGAAACTCTGATGCACACTGGACACGGAAGGCCCGGATTCCCTAGCCTTGGGTCCTGGGTCACCTATGGACTAGGAAGCAAATCCAGCACCTTACCACCTTACGTTGTCATGAAGGACGGCATCTCAACGGCCGGCGACATTGTCTTCCAGCAGGGCATGTTACCAGGCCGTCACCGGGCCTCTGTTGCGGCAGCTGAACGAGGCACCCCCCCTTTCCCATACCTAAGCCCCGACCCATCGATCAACAAAGAAGATCAATACGACCAGCTCAAAAAACTCCAGCAATTGAATAGAGCGCATCAGAAAAAACACATCGGCCAACCCGAGCTTACAAGCCGCATTGAATCATTCGAAATGGCATACGAATTACAAAATTCAGCGAAGGCGGCCTTTGATCTGAATCGCGAATCTAAAAGTATTCATAAACTTTATGGTGAAAACCTCTTTTCTCGGCAATGCCTTACGGCAAGGCGCCTCATCGAATCTGGTGTTCGCTTTGTTGAAATTCTAGATGGAGCTGAGGGTAGAAAATGGGACGCGCACGGGAACCGAGGAGGCCTCGTAGACAATCACAGAAACAATGCTGCTCGGACCGATCAGGGAATAGCAGCCCTCATCACTGACCTCAAGTCTAGGGGCATGCTGGATGAAACATTAATTGTCTGGGCAACTGAATTTGGAAGGACTCCATTCGAGGAAGAAAGAAAAGAGAAATCTGTACTGGGAAGAGGTCATCACCATAAGGGGTTCACCTTGTGGATGGCCGGAGGAGGTGTTAAGGGCGGACTCAGCTATGGACAGACTGACGAACTCGGAATGTATGCCATCAAAGATCCCGTATCATTTCACGATTTCCATGCAACGATCCTTCACCTGCTCGGGCTGAATCACGAACAACTCACTTTCCGGCACAATAGTCGTGACGTTCGACTCACTGATGTATTCGGAAATGTCATTCATGACGTTATCGCCTAACAGACAGAGAAGAAGAGCAGACTTTAAAATCGATGGAAAGAGATCTACCCTCTAAGATCAATTGCGATTTTTAATGGGACAGTAGAACTAACGTCGAACTTTGATTTTTCCCATTTTGGCAATCCAGAATAATTATTAGAGACCCCTGCTCTCTCCTTTGGAATGCCCAGAAAGTTACAATCTAACTTGCCGTTTCCATTCTCATCATAAAATGCACTAATCGCATAGGTGCCATGAGGAATTTCACTAAAAGTCACTTTCACTTGGCCCTTTGATATTTTTGCCTTGGACAAATAAGCCGCGTCATTCCCCTTCTTAGGGAATGTTTTACCCTTATTATGTAGAGCAACATAGACCCAGCCCGAATCCTTATCACTGCATTGAACCGTGACAGAAATCTCAGAAATTTTCGCCTCTTCACTGAACCCAATATCCATGAACTGGAAAAAAATAAGGGGCAAGATTCTGGCTCTCTTTAGTAGATTAAACATTCAAATTCAAACTGACTGATACAAGCCTAATATAAAAAGGATTGAGCC
The DNA here is from genome assembly GCA_018675395.1 of Akkermansiaceae bacterium. GTDB lineage: Bacteria > Verrucomicrobiota > Verrucomicrobiia > Verrucomicrobiales > DEV007 > EC70. Next base: position 4,922 of record JABGYE010000102.1, on the reverse strand, counting down.
TTGTACGAATAAATAATCCTGATAATCCATCGATAAATTTCAGTAAATGTAAAATTGTTTGAATAAACGCGTCCTGCCCATGGTCAAACCAATTACTGACACTGTTAAATTAAAACCAACAAGACCATGAAAACAATAATGCTTCGCGTTTCCGCAACTATCATTTCAATCACCACGTTGAATTCAACTGTCACTGAAGCAAGGACCGTTCAAGGCAACACTCTTGCTCGACACGCTCATAGAATTAATTCCATTTCGGACGAATTACGCCAGGAGCTAATCAATCATTACAGATACACTCATGAATTCACACATTTAATGCGCAGCATTTCACGAATCACACGGACGACCCACTATATCACTAATTCATCAGTCCATTCACATTCCTCATTGCAAAACATAAGTAATAACCTAGAAGGAATTGATCGTGAAGCTCATTACATAGTCCAAGTCATGCGGTCCGCTACGAGCCCATGGAATAGGAGAGGCCTGAACCGGGTCGATCACGTTCATCGACTACAATTCACCCTCGTTGAAGCCATTCACTCAATGCAGAATGCCGTAAGATCATTGCGCCATCAATATAAGAGTAGAAGTTTGCACCGCCCCCCTCACATCGTTCAGAGACGAACTGACCCAGCGGTTACTATTCTAAGTTTGATTCTAAGCCAATTATAAAAACAAAAGCGCCTCAATAATGAGGCGCTTTTTAGATTCAATTTAAAAATCTATAAACTCATCGAATTAACTTTACTGCCAACCTTATATTCTGTTGAACACTAACGCTTAAAGGTGAATTGCTAATTTCAGTGACAATTAAATAACCATCCCCACCATTTTTATTAGAATACAAACTCGTTAGCCCCTCACCGCTTTCCCACTGCTGCAAATCAAATGATCTTTCAACCCCTAGCATTACATCAGACCGGTTATTTATTTTCTTGTATTCCAAGGCAATGAATTGACGCCCATCATCCTCAATGATTCTGAGTTGAATTTCGGGAACAGAACTTTTATCAAGTGGATCACTGCCAAGAGCATACTCAAAAAGATTAACGATCCCATCTTCATCAGAGTCATCCATGTATGCACTACCTACTGGTTCACCTTCACCAAACTTATCGATTTGCCAATTAGAATATACGATTCCAGATTCATCCTTTCCGGGAGTGCCTTCTAAGGAAGCACTTGGCTTCCAACTCTCAGGCGCCCCATAGTCTGACTGAACATTTAAATTCATTAAAACCATCGACGGACCAGAGCCATCAGCTAAGATCGGCCACGGATCACCATCATCATAATTAAACTCAATGAGCGGATCTCCACCTCCAAAAGAAAGCTTAATCTGCTCTCCCCCGTTCGCTAAACGATCACCTTCCTCCCACTGACCGGCAATTGGCAGCCCTGAACCATAACGCATCTCAAAGGCTTTTATATTATTAACGATCAGAATATATTCGCCCGGCCCTATGAATTCTTTCTTTGAACCAAGAAAGTCAAAATCAATACCCTTTGTGAAACGTAAATCGCGTAAATCTAGATTCATCTCCCCAATGTTCTTTATCTCAATGTACTCAAATAGATAATCATCGAGGTACCCTGCCTCTACCTCTTCAATGCTTGGAGACCCAGGATGATACATAATTTCAGTTATCAATAGAGAATCATTGTAATCTGATAAGTCAGGGGTACTCGGCTCAAATTCAATAGGGTCAGACCAATTACTCCATCGGCCCGTACTGTCCTTATGACGAACCCTGGCCCTGTAAATGGATCCGGAACGGACAGTTGAGCTTGGCACCTTTATCGAATCCTTAAAATCATTAAGAGGGCCTGAGTCCCAGTCAGCGTCCCATTCTAACTTGATAGCATCTGGATTGGTAATAGTGGGTGCCATACCGTTCATTCTAAAATCAAATATCATGTCACTGCTAGAAGGCGATGCCTGATGCACTTCAACAGCAATGACATTTTCACCCTCATTAAAAAGTTCCGAAGGCAGTTCAAAATTAAATATCGTGTCCTCTTCACGGGAACCCGATGCCCTAGTATCGAAACCAATCTCGCCACCAGGCATCTGAGAGCGCCCCACTTCAGTCCCATTTACATAAATCACTGCCCCATCATCACGTTGCAACCCAAGCACAATAGCCCCCAACTCTTCGAGGTTATCTATGGCTACTTTTTTCCTGAAATAAGTCGTTATGTGCTTATCGGAAGTCTGCCCTCCAAAATCTATAGTAGTCACTACCTGATTGTCCGCATAGCCGAACGGAGAAAGGCCCACTGACCACTCGCTATCATCATAACCGACACTCTTCCAACCATTTCCTTGGTCACTCCCATCGTCCAAGAATTTCCACTCCGAACCCAAACCAAATATGGGCAATAGCTGAACGCCCTCCTCATTGACTGGGGTAATTTCTGCCAACCTCCACTGCATCGATTCAAAAGTAGAAGTTCCTTGCGGATCTGAAAAACCCGAAGACTTAAAGACTAAATCGTTAGATTTAAACTCATCATTACCAATGAAAGTGATCGTAGGTTTCCTCGGCACTTTTCCACCTTCCCCATTTGATCTTTGCAATGAGTCCAAGTGAGCTGCTCTACCGCCATTACCTACGCTTCCTCCAGGCCAAGACCCTCCTGAGAAGGCAAATCTTTTCATGTCTCTGACAAGTGACGCTATTGAGGATGCTCCGGCCCCTCCAATGCCAGAATAGGTTCCTGCGTCTGAAGGCGCTCCCTTCCACCTAGCTGAATCTGCCTTTTCTAATGGTTCTAATTGCGCCGCAAAAACATCAATGATCGGATTGAGCTGGTCTTCTTGCCATAGAAGATCTCTAAGTTCGCGAACTTCATTAAAATATTCAGGCCAAAGATCTGGCGTCGAATTTCCATCTGCTCCACCACCACCAGCAGAAAACAAAGCATTATAAACTACATCATGACCACTGTTCCAGGTCGGCCCCCAACTCGCGTCAGTGTCCCACGGTAAAATCCAAAGCTTCCCGTTATAATTATTTGCAGGCAAATAATCAGGCTCAAAATAATAGACCATGTTCTTGTTAGCGCTGGGCCAAAAATCATAATGCCGTATCGCCTCAGCCAGAGCATGCCACCGGTTCCACTTGTGCACATTCACGTGAGCTCTTATAAAGTCAGCCGAGTCCCTACCATCGAGCTGATTCTCAATAGTTGAATGGTCACGCCCGTTATTGGGTGCAAATGCTGCCTGGTATCTTTGCTGCTGCCTCCAATCGGAGGTCTGATTAATCAACTTGTATAAGTTTCCCTTTTCCAATCCATGCGACTCCATGAAACGCACGTCGTAAGTTTCAATTATGAAATTGAAACCATGAAAGTCGCCTCTCCACTGATCTGGCGCCTCCTCTTCATCATCTATTACTCTCCAGTGAACCCAATGAGTCCTAGCCCCAGGGACTCCAATCTTATTAAAAAGATACATAGATACTGCCTCATTGAGCCCATAGGTCAATGTCCCACGATTATCAAACCCCTTACCCGTCGTTAATGTTCTCCACTTCTTGGGGTGTTTTTTCCCATTATGATCTCTGGCCTGAAAAAAGGAACCGTCATTGAAACGAAAGCGCATCGACCTCTTTCCTCTATTATAGTACCTGCCATTGGCTCCTCTGAGCCTATACTTTATATTATCATACACTACTCCGTCATAAACCATGGCCCCTTGCCAGTTATAATAGAACCGAGCCTGCGTCCCTTGGTTTATTTGTTTTCCTCCGTTATATGCATAACAATCAGCATAATCAGACTTCCTAGTGATCAGATGATATACCGGCAAAGACTCCAAAGAAGAGCCTGCTTGGCCTTCATAGTTTGGAATTCCATTGTAAACAAAATAAGCAAAGTTAAGTGATGGATCATCAATAAAAGGTGCTCGAATTCTAGCACCTTTAATGTCTTCAATAATAATACGATACCGCACCAGTGAGCGATTCTCATTAGCTGGAATTAGTGCACTGTAAACATCTTTCTCAGAAGCAAATTCTCCTTGGTTCCCATTTTTAACCATCGGGACTGAAATCCACCCTTTTTCGTAGTCCGGATTATCCTGTTGAGGATTATTGACTGGGATATTTGGAACCGGATGAGGAATCTTAGCCGGGACAAATGATCCAGGTTCAATTACACAATATTCAAGCGTCACTGAATGGACACCATCAGGATCTGTTACTTTAGCACCAACGATCACCGAATCACTTGATCTTGGCGTCTCCGGCTCATGCCTAACCTTACGAATATTGGGCGGAGCATTTGTTGAAAAAGCAGTGTTCCTTGAACCCGGGCTAGGAGTGTAAACGGCCTCTTCGAGTTTGGGCCTTATTATTTCAAGATCAAAGCCAAGGTCACTATTCGATGGGCTAGAATTAAACAATTGCACTGCTACCGTGTTATTACCTTCAACTAAAAAGGCACCAGGGTTTTTAATTGCCTTTATGTACTCTTTGCCCTCGTCACCAGTACCTGATGCCCTAGCATCAAAGGACGGATCCCCTTCATAATTCATCCGTTCAACTTCTTGGCCATTAATCCATAGAATAAAACCATCGTCGGCGACATAATGGACGTTGATAACCGAAGGAATTTCACCGATAGCAACATCAAAATTATTACGTAAAAATACACTACTATAATTACCCCTCATGTCATCGAGGGTTGTATTCAAAGTGACCCCATTGACTCTCCCGTATCCGACCGGAGATTGGACCCCTCTAGTCCAGTCATTATCAAATTCAAATTCCTCATACCTCCAATCACTGATAGGATTTGAAGCTTCAGAATCACCTGGTCTCCAATCCCATGAACCATCTTTGTAACCAAAAAGCGTTGCTTCATTTAGACTAACTTGAGGAGCCGAGGCCTTCCAGGAGCTACCCAGC
>JABGYE010000176.1:0-5526 GCA_018675395.1 Akkermansiaceae bacterium | reverse complement strand
TTGAGCAGATAAATGAATTTTCCATCGGCAGAAAAACGCATGTGTCGTGGACCGCCTCCGGGCACGCTGGCCGCGAGTGCATGTTTAGTGATGGAATTTTGATCGGCGCTGACTTTGTAGATGTGGATATTATCTGTTCCAAGGTCAGGAACGAATGCGTATTGACCGTCCGGTGAAAAGCCACACCAGTGAGGATGCGGAGAATTTTGTCGAGTACCTACTACTTTTGAGCCTCCATCATGATCTATCACCACAGATTGACCCAGTTCTCCATTTTTATTTAAAGGAAAAAATGCTGTAGATCCACCACCGTACTGGGCAGTTAATAGGAACTTGCCCGAAGGATGCACCGCGACATGTGTTCCTCCTCCGTCCCTGACTAACGAAGTAGTGAACTTTTCTAAAGAGCCGTCTTCCTTAACATGAAACCCTGCCACGCCGGGGCCCCCATCAATGCCGGCCACTGCATAAATTTTTGTTCCGTCAGGGTGCCAGGCAAGGAAACCAGGCCCGTTGATTTCAGCGGCCACAGATGCTTGAGATAATTTGCCGCTCTCGGTATCAAACTTAGACATGTAAATGCCCTTTGAGCCGCGGCCGCCTGTCCCGAAATAGACATCAATTTTTTCAGCATGTAGCGGTGTTTCAAGGAACAGAATAATAGATAGTAGGAATAGTAATCTTTTCATGATGATTTTTATTTCAGGAGTGGTTTAACTTTGGATTCCAGTAATTGAAGGTCAAGTTGACTGTTTTTCTTAGGGTAGGAATTTTTCAGTAAGTACCAGTTCTCGGTGAAAGATGCTTTCTGCCCTGGCTTCATTGTTTCCATTGGGCCGATAGGCTCTAGTTCACAGGCTGGGACCCAGTCCTTTTTGGGGTACCAGATCGATAAGGTTAGTCCCGCTATTTCTCCATAGAGCCTTTTTGGGAAAGTTTTATATGTCTTCACAAAGGCCAAGTCATTTGGCATTTGATAAGCAAACCATCCTGCAAAACTATCAAATCCAAGTTTAGGCTCGGTTGGGGGCCCGAGGATTTCTATAAAGTTACCCCGTTTGCGAATCATGGGGTCTTCAGGAAGGATCAGCATTTCATTCCTGCCTCGCATCATAATATAACCTTTTGGAAATCTTTGGTGTTCAGGCGAAAGAGGCACTACTCCGATCCCACCATGAATTGCGAACATTCGACCCCAGTGACACCATCGTTGGGTCTTTTGAGAAATATTTTCCATGGTCTGGGTGCATGCAAGATGGGAAGAATCATCTGCAAGAACAAAATCCCTAATTAATCGTATGCCAGCGTCTGAAGCTTCCTTGCTAATAATTCTGGCCTTCCGGGGGCCAGTAATTCTAGCTTCCCATACCCCTGACCATAGCTCTGATCTTTTAGGGATCAGATATTCGGGGCCTATATCAAATCGGCCGGCAGAGGATGGTTTTTTATTACCTTTCGGAGTCCATTCAGATTCATCAGGGCCAATGAATAATGATTCTTTACCATCCTGACTATAACTTAGTACTCGTCCGCTAACATGATGACCCAATATTGCAACAGTCCCTACCGAATTACGCAGTTCTATGCAGTCAGGGTAATTAAGGAATTTTATTTTGCGGGCCCCTGTTTCTGCTTGGGATCCTAGAATTTGAATTAAGAGACAACTTAAAATGAGAATGTATCGTGCTAGCATTATTTAAATGAATTCAAATTATATTAAGGCTTAACTAAGCAAAAGCCGCTCAGTTAAATAAGTTAAGCTGAGGAGCCTGAGATTCCGGAAGTTTTTTTGGAGCCTTTTTCTTGGCAACTTTTTTTACAGGTCTTTTTTTGCTTTTTTCTTCTTCGGGTCTGGCACTTGTTTCTTCTAGGTGAGCTAAAATACTTTTGGACCTTTCAATAATATCTGCGGGAAGACCCGCTAGCCTAGCTACCTGTATTCCATAGCTACGATCGGCACTACCTTCGACAATTTTTCTCAGGAAAATGATTTTGTCATTATGTTCTCGAACAGCAACATTAGCGTTGCCGACACCTTTTCGACTTTCAGACAGTGCGGTGAGTTCGTGATAATGAGTAGCAAATAGTGTTCTACAGCCAATTTTGTCATGTAGATGTTCAGCTACTGCCCATGCAATACTCAGACCATCAAACGTTGCAGTTCCACGTCCAATTTCATCAAGTATTACCAGTGAGCTTTCTGTAGCATTATTTAGAATGAGGGCCGTTTCATTCATTTCGACCATGAAAGTGGATTGACCTCGTGCCAGATCATCGCTTGCGCCTACTCTGGTAAATATTCGATCAACTATACCAATTTCGGCACTCTTTGCCGGAACGAAGCTTCCGATTTGCGCCATTAAGGTCAATAAAGCAACTTGCCGAATATAAGTCGATTTTCCTGCCATGTTGGGGCCGGTAAGAATGATCAGGCGGGTTCCATCGGCATTAAGTTCCGCGTCATTAGGGACAAATTTTTCATCGACTGTGCTTTGATCTAGGACTGGATGTCTTCCTTCTACGATCTTTAATTTTTTTCCATTGCTTATTATTGGGCGGCAATAGGCAAATAGGCGTGCTGTTTCGGACAGGCTTACCAACACATCAATTTCAGCAAGAGCATCAGCCGTGTCCTGCAACTCATCAAGGCTCTCAAGAGTCTTGTCGCGCACTTTAATAAATTCATCATATTCAAGTTGCTTGGCTCTTTCGTCCGCTCCTAAAATTTTGTTTTCAACTTCTTTCAGTGCAGGAGTGATAAAACGTTCTGCATTTGCAGTAGTTTGTTTACGAGTGTAATCCTCGGGAACATTTGAAAGATTAGCTTTGGTTATTTCAATGAAGTACCCAAAAACATTATTGTATTTAACTTTGAGAGACTTGATGCCGGTCCTTTCCGCTTCTTCATTTTGAAGTTGAGCTATCCATTGTTTACCCTCAGTGGATGCGCCTCTTAGTTCATCGAGCTGTTCATTGTAACCGTCACGAAACATGCCACCATCCTTAAGGGTTGCCGGTGGTTCATCTGCGATTGCACTTTCAAGTAATTCAATTAATTCTTTAAATTCTCGCATTCTGATTATGAGCTCGGAGGCAAGTGAACCGCCGTCCAAAGCTGTTAAATGATCTTTTGCTTCGGGAATAGCGAGAATTGATTTTGCTAGTGCCTGCAGATCTCTTGCATTGCCTGATCCTCCACTCAATCTACCTACTGTTCGCTCAATGTCCCTGACTTCAGACAGGGAATCGCGAATTTTGGAAAGTTGAAAAGGGGAAGAAACGAGGGATTCAATCAGGTCATGCCTGGAAGTTATGGTATTCTCGTCGCGAAGTGGATTCAGAATCCAGGCCCTTAATTTTCTAGCACCCATAGGTGTTTTGGTCCTGTCCAGCGACCCTAAGAGAGTGTGCTGACGGCCGATCCGATGTTCTACCAGATCAAGGTTGCGGGCGCTTGAAGCATCAATCAGAACATGAGCATTTGGTTGGTAAACCGATAAGTTCCTGATGTGGTTGACATTACGGCGCAGAGTCGTTGTTACATAATGATATACTCCACCAGCAGCTGAGATTCCAGGTCCCATCCCTGCACAACCAAAACCATCCAAGGAATGGGTGCCAAAATGCTCAAGCAATCCTTCTTTAGCTTCATCTATCAAAAATGAATAACTTTCGTAGGGAATAGCATTTTCATCGATATGTCCGAATTTTTCATTCTGCTCGTCAGAATAAATAATTTCTGATGGGGAGAGCCTACTCAGTTCATCTTCGAGTTCCTCGATGACGGTAAATTCTGCTATTCTGAAATGTCCTGTCGTGAGCTCCAAGGCAGCGAGTCCGTAACGGCGATTGCTAAAGTAGATGCCCGCGAGAAAATTGTTGCGGTTTTGGTCCAAGAGGTTCAGGTCATTGACCGTTCCCGCACTAATGATTTGTGTAACTTCGCGGTTAACTATTTTACCAGGCTTGACCTCACCTACCTGTTCAGCAATAGCAACTCGCTTACCTGCTTTAACTAATTTTCCGATGTATGATTCTGCGGCATGGTGCGGAACTCCACACATTGACATACCGTTACGTTTAGTGAGCGCCACTCCTAGAAGTCCTGCGGCTTCCTTTGCATCATTCATAAACAATTCATAAAAGTCACCGAGCCGAAAAAACAATAGAGCGTCATCAGGAAGACTTTTCCTGATCGAGGTATACTGTTTTAGCATTGGAGTCATATGACAGGAGGCCCAATAAAAAGGACCTTTTTATTGTAGGAACCAAGTCAGAAAATTGAAGTCAGAAAGTAAAAAAGCGGAGAGCGAGCTAAAATAGAGGCCTTTCCAATTTCTATTTGGCTTTTGATGTTTTGACCTCTGCTTTTCTCAGTACTGTTGATTTGCCATTCCCATCATTAAGACAGATATAGCCTGGGCGAACCGTTGAAAGGATTCGAGCGGGGTTCTTTTTGGTGCCCTTGGGCCCATCAATTATTTCAATCTTATCTTTGTCTTCGGTGTCGATCTGATCTTTTTCCTGAGGAGAAAATAATTCCACATTGTGACTGGAAAGAACGGCCAAGAGAGAATTATGGATTTCTTCTAATGAACTGATCAGATGCGGCTCCCCCTTTTTATTTGTAGATGAAATTATCTTTTCTAAGTGATCAATTTGTTCAATGACGGATACTCCGAACAGATGAACAGTTCCCCATTCAGGCGTCACTGCCTTTGAGAGTGTTTTCTTTTTGTCTTTGAGACTCTCAACCTCACCCTCTACAAGATCTTTATCTTTTTGCGACTGTTGAAGTTGATCCTGAACCTTTTTTAATTTGGTTTGTAATGAACCGAGTTCACCGGTCCGGGCATCCAGTTTTTCTATTTCACTACGTACTGTGTGATATTTTTGTGCCTTAACCTCATAGTCATTGGTTTCTTCTTTGAGACGGCTAGAGAGTTTTTCTAATTTTTCAATTTCAGTTTCTAGAGCAGAAGCTTTTTCTTGCCGCTCTTTTAGTTCGGAGCTGATTATTTCATGTTGGTTACGAACGTCATTCAAGCGCCGCGATTCTGTTGCAAGGTTGCGGATGTCATTTTGAAGCCTTTGAAACTCACGTTTGGTTTCTTCCAACGAAACCCGTTCTTTGCGTTCTTTGAGTTTTATTTCACTATATTCTTCAAGTACCTGATCGAGTTTTGATTCCGCATTTTCAAATTCTGCATTGTGTTTTTCAATGCGCTCTTTTTCTTTATTCAGATCGATTACTTCTGAGGCAATTTCATCACGTTCGATTTTCCTCTCTCTGAGGTCTTTTACTTGCGAATCGAGTTGGTTTTCTTCCTCACGGTAATTTGAAACGCTTTCTTTTGTTTTTATGAGAGCTGAAGTTGTCTCCTCAAGTTTCTCGCTAAGATTAGTTAGGTTAGAGTTATTTTCTTCAATGAGCTTCGTAGTGGATTGCAACGCATTCTGTTTTTCCTCCAGTTCATTAGTGATTTCCTTTAGAGTTGATTTTTTGGTTTCTAGATCAGCTGTTTC
>JABGYE010000266.1:0-5738 GCA_018675395.1 Akkermansiaceae bacterium | reverse complement strand
TTTGATGTTTATAATGAAGGTCTCACCAAAAAGGTGACTGAGTTTCAGGAATGGGTTGAGGAAACTCTCGATTACGAGATGACGATAAATGCTCAGGATGTCATTTCTACGATACAGTCATCGGTCTTTGACTTCATTGGTGGAGCGGCAGGCTTTTTGAAAGATTTTACTTTCGTAGTAATACTCATGATTTTCTTCTTGAGTGAAGCTGGTGGATTTTCAAGAAAACTCATAGCTATTCGTAGGGCCAATGGGCCTGACCTCGCTGCATTTACAGCAACCGCAAAGGATGTTCAGAAGTACCTTGGGATAAAAACACTTATTAGTTTTATAACTGGAATTCTTGCCGCAGCTGTGACGGGCTGGCTCGGGCTTGAGTTTGCTCTGTTGTGGGGAATGGTTGCTTTTATTTTCAATTACATTCCAGCAATAGGTTCAATAATTGCCAGTATTCCTCCGACACTCCTTGCGTTAGTGGATAAGAGCCCTGGGGTTGCTTTGACTGTGCTTATCGGATTCTTGATTATTAATATGATATTGGGGAACTTTGTTGAACCGATGTTACTTGGTAAAAGATTTGGTGTTTCTACTGCAGTTATCGTACTCTCAGTTGTGTTTTGGGGATGGTTATGGGGTATTACAGGAATGTTTCTCGCTGTGCCTCTCACAATGTTGCTCAAAGTGACACTTAATGACTCCGATGAATTTAAATGGTTTGCAGTTTTCTTGGGGAGTCATGATTCTGAGCCTCAGGTTCAATCGGATGATGTTGATGATGCCTCATAGGATGAATAAAATTGTGTTTTTAGTTTAAGAGATATGGGGAAGACTACGGAAAATATGCAGTGAAGATATTAGGAGCGGAGCTTTACATTTTACCTGTCGATTTACGCATTCCTCTAAAGTTTGGGAATCAGACACTCACATCAGTAAAATGTGCAAGAGTTAAAGTTCTTTCGGAAGCTGAGGATGGGACAGTTGTGGAGGGGTGGGGTGAAACTCCTCTCAGTGTTGCTTGGGTGTGGCCCTCATCTCTTGATTACGAACAAAGAGAGTCACGGCTAATTGATTTCACTGTTTCTATTGTTCGATCTTTTGTTGAATTCAATGAAGCGGGGCATCCGTTTGAAGTCTGTGCAAGATTTATATCTGAGTCACTCGAAGATCTTAGAAGGTTGCATAATGAGATGTATCCTGAACAAGAAGAGTTGCCGCATCTGGCGGCATTAGTTGCGTTTTCCGCATTTGATCTGGCTGCATACGATGCTTATGGAAAGCTATACTCGAGGCCAGTCTTTGAGCTTTTCGGTGCGGATCTATTAAATAAGGACCTTAGCGAGCACCTAGATTCCGAGTCTTCCTTCAAAGGAAAATACCCGTCTGATTATTTGGTGAAGCCTGCACAAAAGATCCCAGTTTGGCATTTAGTTGGCGGTTTAGATCCTATAGATGCAGATGAGTTAAAAGGTAATGAGCCAGAGGATGGGTATCCGGTCCTTTTACGAGATTGGATCAGGAGGGATGGATTGAAGTGTCTCAAGGTTAAATTGAGGGGAACGGACTGGGATTGGGATTTTGAGAGAATGAAAAAAATCGGTGATATAGCTTTGCAGGAAGAGGTGCAATGCCTCAGTGCTGATTTTAACTGCACAGTTAATGATCCTGAATATGTTAACTCAGTCCTAGATTCGATCGCTGCCGATTGCCCTGAAACATTTAAGAAAATACTTTATGTTGAACAACCATTCCCGTACGAGCTAAAGAATAATCAGATTGATGTGCATAGTGTTGCTGATCGTAAGCCACTCTATTTAGACGAGAGTGCCCATGATTGGACATACGTTAAATTGGGGATGTCTCTGGGGTGGAATGGCGTTGCTTTAAAAACATGCAAGACTTTGACTGGAGCAATATTAAGTCTTTGCTGGGCCAAAGAAAATGGGATGGGGCTAATGGTCCAAGACCTTACTAACCCAATGCTTGCGCAGATTCCGCATGTGTTATTAGCTGCGCATGCAGGAACTATTATGGGAGTCGAGAGTAATGGGATGCAGTTTTATCCTGATGCATCACTCCCAGAAGAGAGAGTTCATCCAGGTATTTACAGGAGGAGACAAGGGGTCTTGGATATGTCGACGATTAATGGTCCAGGGTTCGGATACCGGAACCAGGAAATAGGCAGGGAATTGCCTGCCCCGCTCAGTTCGAATATTTAACTTTCGTACAAAGACTCGTCAGGAACGGGAACTAGGATGTAATCCCCGATATGGAGTGAGTTTTTATCTGACGAAAGTTTATTGAGACGTTTTAATTCATCAGCATTTGTGCCAAAAGAGATGGCGATGGACTGGAGAGTGTCTCCATCGACAACTTGATAGAATCCATGGCCATCAGGTGCTACAATTTCCTCGGGATTATCATCGGCCTGAGTGACTCCTGACTCTTCCTTTGGGAGTTGTTGATCAGGAACATTAACAGTAGGAGTGGAAGAGTTAACGGGTTCTCCAGGAAGAGTAATACGCTGTCCAATTGTTATATTATTTGGGTCTTCTAATGAATTTGCACTGACGATCGAATTTGTCGAAACTCCGTATCTCTTTGCGATTCTATTTAACGTGTCACCACTTGTAACAATGTAATGGTCGGCATTTGGGTTTACTGGTGCAGTATCTTTCTCTTGTCTTTGTATTGCAGGTTGCCCCTTTTGGGCTGGGATAAATATTTCCTGGCCTATCTGTAGAGCATTTGGGTCTAGTATTTTGTTTTCACTGATAAGTCGATCGAGGCCTATTTTGTATTGTCTGGATATGCTGCTGAGTGTTTCACCCCCGGTCACAATGTGAGGTTTTCCGGTCAGCGCTGATGAGGATTCCCTTCCTTGGTTTTGAGCTTGTTGCTGGAGAGGGTAGGAGAATACGGGGCTGGACTGAATGGTTTTAACTTCACCTTCGAGAGAGCTTACTCTGGAATTGGTTTGAGAGAGATCATTCCGCATTTGAAAAACGTCCTGACCAATTCTTTTTTTGAACCCAAAAGGATTTAAGGAAAAGCGTTTCGTAGGCTGAGTGCTATTGTATTTGGAGCTATCACCTTTATTAGAGATCGATTTGCAGCTAATTGAGCCAAAAGAAACAAAAAAAACTGCACACAAGATTTTGCTTAAGCTTAGGAATTTACCCAGTTTCATCATTAAATTTAAAAACTTTTCTTACTTAAGACAAGTTAAATATCTGGAAATATGAGTTTTTTTTGCAATATTGCTTCTGTTTGTGCTAAAAATATTAAAGTTTTTGATAACAAGGACTCGTTTTCTCTTAGCGGGTATTGGTTTGATTATTTTACTTGGGGTACTTTTTGATGCCATCAGGGGGGATAATAACCTTCAAATCTTTTCAAATATTGCAGCTCAATGGGGCTTGGTTGAGCCGAACAAAGAGCAAGACATTAATAAAGCTAATAGCGGCAAGGTAATTGATACGAGGCCTGTGGTCATTATTGATCCTGGGCACGGAGGATCCGATGGGGGGACTGTGGCTGGAGGAGCGCTTGAAAAAGAACTTAACCTTCAAGTCGGGAATCTTGTTGGAATGAAATTAACTAAAGCTCAAGTCAATGTGCAGTTCACTAGAGACTCTGACTTGAAAGTTAATTTGAGCGAACGCTCGAATCTAGCCAATGAGTACCCCGGCGCATTGTTTGTTAGTATACATCATAATGCATCGACGGCCCCTGAGGCTCATGGTGTTGAGATTTATTATGCTCAATCCAAGCCAGATTCTGTGATGGTTTCTCAGAGGCAATATTTCAAATTAGGCAAGAATGATTCTTTTTCTGATGATCGTGGAAAACTCTTGGCAGGACATGTCCAGTATTTATTGTGCTCTATGACTGGAGCGAAGGACAGAGGGATTAGGGACAGTAGGCTTGCTATGACGAGGTGGGTTTCGTGCCCTTCAATACTTATTGAGTGCGGGTTCCTGAGTAATGCCAAAGAATGTTCTAATTTGATCAGTAGTGCTTATAGGGAAAAGATGAGCACTGGAATTGCCGGTGGTGTATTAAAATATCTCAAAATGGTAGATGCTGATCCGTATTACGGGACAAGTATTAAGGCTAGTAAGTCAGCGCAAATAGCCAAACTTCAATCTGAGAACTCTGGGTCATAAGGCCAGAGAGGTTCGAGAGATTCTGTTCTGACCCAACCGTGGAGTTCTTTGGGCAGCTTCACGTAAGACCAGATATCCCTTTTTGAGATAAGAATGACACTGCTCCCGAGAGGCAATGTTATGATTGCTGAAGAAGATTGAGCTGGTGAAGTTAGCGCCGAAGTGTTGGCTTTTGTAACGATATTGGTTCGAGGGTCCGGTCTAGATGAGTCCTTGGATCTTGAAAGAATAACAGAGAAGATTGTGCATAGTATGCCAATGAAAAGTAAAGTAAGAGTAGATTTTTTGTGTTGTTTTTTCAGAATAATAAGAGCGATTCCGATTCCAATTAGCCAAAGACTAAATGCGAGGAGAGTAGTGATGAATGACTCATTGAATGAGATCAAGATCTGATGAGAATCTAGTGGCTCTGTATCAATAAATCCGACCTTGTCCTTGATGAGGGTGAGGTTCTGCCTAGCTTCGAGTAGACTTGATTTGAGTAAGAGGGCTCTTCGGTACGAGAGAGCGGCTGATCCAATGTTCTCGAGTCTATAATGAGCATTGCCCATTTGAAGGAATAGTTCAGGGGCAAACCGTTCTTCATTAATGAGCGAAGTGAAACTCTGAAGTGCTTTTTCGTATTTGCCTTGGTTAAGAAATTCAGTGCCTCTGGTGAAACCATCTTCGGAATTGGCAAGGTCCGCAATGGATTGATTTGCCGATGAGTATAGCAAGATAATAATGAAGACTATACCTATCCTGCACATTCTTTAGCTAATTGAGTTAATTCTTCAATGATCTGAGAGCGTTCGGTTTCGGTTATCTGTTCCGTGAGCTTGTTTGCATTGCCGCTAAATTTGATGTGCTCATATCTATTCTCCACCTGAGATAGTAGTGGGCTTAATTCATTGATCTTGCTTTCAGATGTTATTCTTCTGAGGCAGTTATATGCTGTGAGATCAAATTCAGTACCTGATGAGTTATTTTTCTTTAATGTTTCTAAAGCTTCTTTAGCGCTTATTTTTCCGTTTGCCTGTGTCTTATTTTGGTGGAGGCGCAGCCACATGGTGGCTGTAAGTAACACAATAATGGAGACTAGATTAATTGACCAGAAGGTTGAGTTTCTCCATGCAGGAGTTGAGGCAATGGACCATTGAGGGGTTATGGTGTTTCCCATCATTAAAATATCAGACAGTACTGATTCTGGTGGGGCAGTAGTAATGTTTGATGACTCTAAACCTGATGGATTCTGTTTTTTTGTGAATCCTGAATTGATTGCGACTTCTTCAACTTTTAGCGGAATTTTGTCAGTTATGAGAGTCACGTACTGTTCTTTTTTTGAATCGAATACCGTGAGGCGGAACGTTGGGAGTTGTTTTTGTTTTTGTTCGGGAACTATGTTTTGTGAGAAGATCAGCTGTGAAGGTTTACCGGGTTCGCCCCGCTGCAGGTCCAGTTTAGTGGGTTCGTAAAATTTCCATCCGGAAGTTGAGGTGGGTTTGGGAGATTCAAGGAATTCAAAGCTGCCATTCCCAGTCACAGTGAAGCGCATTGCGATGGGCTCTCCAGTCTTCACGGATAAGGGGTCAG
>JABGYE010000200.1:0-14054 GCA_018675395.1 Akkermansiaceae bacterium | reverse complement strand
TAACGGCGCCATCAATAATCTAAAAAAACGGCACCCCGATCAGGTAGGTTCTCCAGAAAAGTTCATTGGTGTAAATGCTTATAAAAAAGTAATCGCAGAATCGGACGTCGTCATCCTTACTACTCCCCCAGGATTTCGCCCAATGATGCTTCGAGCAGCAGTCGAAGCTGGGAAGCACGTATTTTGTGAGAAGCCAGTAGCCGTTGATGCTACAGGCATTAGATCTGTCATTGAGTCAGCGAAGATTGCAAAAGAAAAACAACTGACTCTAGTTTGCGGTTTTTGTTGGCGTTACCAATATGCCCGCCGCGCACTCTTTGAAAAAATCCACGGCGGCTCAATTGGTGACGTGACAAATATGTTTGCCACTTATTATACTGGCCCTGTTAAACCAATGCCCCCAGCAAGCCGCAGACCAGATGGGACCAGCGATGTCGCTTGGCAAGTCCAGAACTGGTATAATTTCAGCTGGCTCTCTGGGGACAGTCTAGTTGAGCAGGCAGTTCACAGCGTAGATAAAATCGGATGGGCAACTGGTGACATTGATCCAATCAGTGCAGTCGCTACAGGTGGCCGACAAATCCCATCAGAAGGTGGTAACATATATGATCACTTTCACGTTGTTTACGAATATCCAAACAACGTCATTTGCCACCTAGGATCTAGACAACAAAGAGACTGCTACGGCGAGAACCATGACTATATTAATGGAACCAAAGGATCAGCCTTAATTGTAAGAGGAAATTGTATTATTAGAGGAAAAGAAAACTGGAGAGCTGGCCCAGACCTCAATAATGACATGTACCAGACTGAACATAACGAACTGTTCGAATCAATCCGCAAAGGATCAGCCAAAAATGATGGGGAATGGATGGCACATAGTACTATGCTTGCCCTATTAGGAAGAATGGCTGCTTACACAGGTCAAAAAGTAAAGTGGGAAGATGCCATAAATTCTAAGGAAGATTTGGCTCCTGATGAGCTCAAGTGGAACGACCAGTTTGATCCTGGGGGAGTTCCTAAACCGGGACAAAATAAGCTCCTTTAGATAATTAATAACATTACTAGAACCAGCCATGCTTCGGCAGGTCATCATTCTCATTCTCATCACATCGTCATGTGGTGCTAAGGTTGATTTTTCCAAGGATATTCTCCCTATCCTTGAAGGTCGTTGCTTCAAATGTCACCGCAAAGATTATAAAAAGTCTGATTATAAATTAGAGACGAGAGCTTTAGCTATTGCTGATGAAATCATAGTTCCTGGAGACTCCAATAAAAGCATATTCATCGAACTGATTGAATTGGATGACTCAGATGAAGACGTTATGCCGCCATCAAAAGAAGCGAGGTTGACCAAAAAAGAAAAACAACTTCTAAGGAATTGGATTGATGAGGGGGCCATCTGGCCTCAAGAAGTGGTCCTCAAAATGCCTGCTGTCGTTGATTTTAAGAGGGACATCAATCCCATACTCCAAAAATTAACAGAACAAGAACGCGAAAAAATAAAACTATGGATCAAATCGGGTGCAGAATGGCCTTTGGATAACAATCAACAATCCATTAGTTTAACTAAAAGAATTAGAAGCCTGATCATTTCAAAATCAAAAGAAAAAAAGGAATCAGAAATGAAGAACTATTCTTCAACTATTCCTCAATCTGGAAATGCCTATCATATGGTTGCCGCCCCTAGTGGATCCTTCCACATGGGCTCTTCCGAAAAAGAATCTAATCACAAACCTCACGAAGGGCCAGTGCGAGAAGTTAAGATAGATGCTTTTTGGATTGGAAAATATGAAGTTAGCTGGAATGAATATGAGAAGTTCATGATTGACGGCGGTCGACGCAAGAAGGACGGATCAAAACAATTCCCAAGTCCAAATGATCCAGACATCGATCTGATCTCCCGCCCAACAAAACCTTATGTAGAAATGACATTCGGCATGGGCAAAATTGGGTACCCCGCTATTAGCATGACACAACATGCCGCTCTCCAATATTGCAAATGGCTCAGCTCTCAGACCGGACACTTTTACCGCCTGCCCACAGAAGCCGAATGGGAGTATGCATGCAGGGCCGGAACAAAAACAGCCTACTCATTCGGAGACAGCGAAAAAGATATCAATAACTATGGCTGGTTCATTGATAACGCTGATTTCAAATATCAAAAAATAGGTAAAAAGAAGCCAAACCCATGGGGCATCTACGACATGCATGGTAACGTCGCTGAATGGACAATGGATATCTTTTCAAAAAAAGGATATGATCCAAAGAGTGTTGATAACCCATGGGTCAGAGGGAAAGATCTTTATCCAAGAGTCGCCCGCGGAGGATCATGGAACGACTTTCCCGAATCATTGCGCAGCGCAGCTCGGCTCCCTTCCTCCAAAACATGGAAACTACAGGACCCACAATTACCTAAAAGCATTTGGTACCTAACAGATGCTCAATGGTTAGGATTTCGAATCGCACGCCCACTCAAAGTTCCTTCAGCAGAACAAATGGAAACAATCTGGAACACAGGGGTCAGCCATGAAACCCTTGAATAGCGTTATTCTCACGCTGTATTTGATATTCAGTGCTATCACTGAACTAAAGTCCAGTGAAGATGGAATTGAGAAATACACATTTTCTCAAGCCTGCATGGGAACAATGTTCAAGGTTGTTGTCTACAGTTCATATTCTTATAGCGACACTGCTACTATCATTGAACAAGCTTATGATTTGGCTGAAGAAATGAACAATATATTTTCGGATTACATGGCCGATAGTGAAGTTGGCAAATTCAATCGGTGCGAACCAAATGAACCTCATCGAGCAAGCTCTCACTTAATAGATCTGTTGAAATCATCAAAAAAAATAAGCCTCCGCACGCAAGGGAATTTCGACCCGACTTGCGGATCACTGAGTAGATTGTGGAGACTATCAAGGCGCACCAATAAATTGCCTTCTCCAAAAAAACTTGAAGCAGCAAAAGCCGCATGTGGATTTTCAAACTTAAAAATCGAAAATAGCTCAGCGCTAATCACCAAACTCAATCCTGATACTCGTCTCGATTTTGGGGGAATTGCAAAAGGTTATACTGCGGACAAAATGTTGGAACTACTAAAGAATAAAGGTCTCTCGTCATCAAGTATATCTGCAGGAGGAGATATTGTATTAGGTGACCCGCCACCCGGAAAAGATGGCTGGAGAGTTCAAATAATACCTTATCGTAATAAGAACCGAAAACCCACGACAATAAAAATTTCAAACGCCGCAGTGTCAACTTCCGGGAACACTGAACAAGCAATTACAATCAAGGGTCAGCGTTACTCACATATCCTTAATCCTATCAGCGGCCTCGGATTAATTCATGAGAATGCCGCCACAGTCATTGCTCCTTCAGGCACCTACAGCGACCCACTAGCTACTGCACTGTGCATCATGGAAAAAAGAGCAATCAAAATTATAAATGAATCCTCTCATACAGAAGCGATTCTTTTCCTCAAAAAAGATCAAATCACAAAACAGATTTCCAGTGCAGAGTTTACCAAATTTGTCGAATAACAGACACTAAGTCTAGCAATCCATTAATCTTCTATTTACAATAAACAAGGTAAGGTTGAAAAGCACGATGACCTCACAGATAAATTGGAAAGCATTGATTTCATCTCTCCTCTTTTTCTTTATATTAGATAAAGGAAAAGGAAATGAAGTTTCATACACCTCCCGCTCTCCTGGGGGATTGATTCGACTCCACTTTAATTTAAGCGCAGATGAGTACGCTGTTCTGCATCGTGATGACACTCTCACGGGAATAAAAAGAGCAATTCATATCGTCCAAGGGCATGGTGAGATTTCAATCGCAAAGGATCCTGCCCCCATTTCTAGGGGCGGTTTTTTGCGGCTCCAAATACACAAAAATTCTCAACAAACAGACACGGACGGTGATGGTCTATCTGATCTGACTGAAATGAATTCACTGGGATTAATGAATCCCCTTAATCCAGCGCCAAGCATTGGCACATCTAAAGGCAAAGTTTATATCACTGACAGACAGACCTATGACTCCCTCTCACATCGAGACAACTTTCCCGGATCCGCAGACATCAGCGAAGTTAAATTCGTTATCTACGACATACATACCTCATCACCAAAGCTATATTTCATAAACAGCAAACGATACCAGTACCATTACACTTTCAGTCGAGACGCGGTTAATAGATACAACAGCAATTCTCTATTTAATAGCCACACATATTTCACCAACACAAGGCGGCGAAACACTGCAGGCAGTATCGTTTATCACCCCAACTATGTAAGCCCTTCCGGACAGACTGGAATTTACACTGTCGAATTTTGGCCTTCGGACCCTGTCGCATTCAAATTTGTTGAAACATCATTCGAAATGATAGCCTCTTCAATGCCCTACCTTGATGGCCAAATAGCATATCACCCCTCAAGTGAAACCCAAAGAACCCTTCACCAATCAGAAATAAGCCAATACGAAAGATCTCATATTGCGGTCATTGACTCAGAGGATCTATTCGGCAACTCGACTTATACCGCTCTAAATACTGGAGAATGTTTTGGCAAGCTCAGATTCATTACAGGAGCACAAACCATGTCATCAAGAGACATCGTCATACTCCGCAACATCCCTAATGATATAACTCACGTATCAGGAATTATCACTGAACAGAACCAAACTCCCCTTTCACATATTAATCTTAAGGCTAAGCAAAATGGAACTCCTAACGCCTACCTTAAAGATGCATCCACTGACCCAAGAATCACTCCACTAATTGGGCAAAACGTTAAACTAATTATAAGCCCAGACGGGATCGAGATTCGTCCTGCCAGCCAAGAAGAAACAGAAGCTTATTTTGAAAAAATACGCCCCTCAAAAACTAGCTTTCCAGAACGCAATTTGAGTTACGATCAAATCACACAACTCTCAAATCTCAATTTTTCTATGTCATCGGCATTTGGATCCAAGGCAACGAACCTTGCAGAATTAAATGGGATACTTCCATCACTAACACCAAATGGATACGCCATCCCATTCTATTTTTATGACGCCTTCATGAAGCATAACGGTTTTTACACCGAAGCCGAGCAAATGATGAATGATAGCCTCTTTCAATCCTTTCCTTCCGTAAGAGAAAATCGCCTAAAGGAATTCAGGAACAGAATCAAAGAAACCGGAATTCTGCCAAAATGGATGCTAAATGCTCTTAATAATTTGCAGAATTCCTTTCCTGAAAACGTAGCGATAAGGGCCCGCTCCAGTACCAACAACGAAGACCTTCAAGGATTCAACGGTGCAGGCCTATATGAATCTTACACTCATCACAAAACAGAGGGGCACTTTGCGAAGACAGCAAAACAAGTATGGGCTGGTCTATGGACATACCGAGCCTTTGAAGAAAGAGACTTTTGGAGAATAGATCATATGACAGCAGCCATGGGGATACTTGTTCATCAAAGCTTCCAAAATGAAATTGCTAATGGTGTCGGAGTAACTAAGAACATATACCTGCCAGGCCCTGGGTGGGAAGGTCATTACGTGAACGTCCAGACAGGAGAGAATCTGGTTACCAATCCAGAGCCTGGATCAATTCCCGAAGAATATATTATTGCTAATTTAGGATTTGAATCGAACTACGAAATTCAATATATCAGGAATTCAAATCAGATCGAATCGGGACAAAGAATTTTAACACGTTCCCAAGCTCTACGCCTAAAGAACTACATGGATATCGTCCACACACATTTCAAAGCCCTTTATAGAGGAAATTCCAACTTTGCTATGGAAATAGAATTCAAACTAATTGAAAGCGGAAAATTCATCATCAAACAGGCTAGGCCTTGGATCGAATAGAAGAAAATTTTACCGTTACTCTTCAACGATCCTATAAAACCGGCTCTTATTCTTATTTTCTATAATCAAATCATAGGTAGTTTCCTCTCCCTGAGACTTTATTCCATCATCAATCTCCTGCCAGTCCATCATATCTACAGAGCTCTCAAATGTATAAAATGAATCAGGTGCAGATGCCCAAGTAATAGAGAATTTTTCAGACTCAGCTTCATAGCTAATATCAATAATCTGCAAAGGTGCTACTGCCGCAGGAACAACAAAAAATTGATCGCCCTCATAATCTTTAAGATCAACATCCTTCAATGAAGAATCCTGAACAAAATCCCCTTGCCCATTAGTTCCTAGATTCCGAGTCCATTCAGGCATGGAACCTAAAAACTGATTTGAGAGATAGTCATGACCGTGCCCATTTATCATAGCACATATTTTAATTTTTCCTTTTGGCGGTCCTATCAGATCCAATGGAATCGCGAATTCCGAACCCGTCCGAACTAGTGTCGCATTTTCTTGATCCGCCAACTGACCTTGATTGGAACCAATTCCTGCAGAATTAGTATTATTAAAACCAATGATCAGACCATTTGATGCCTCAAACGGACCAGCCCTGCCCAAATTAACTGGATCAAACCGTCCAACTAGTTCTCCTTTTCCTCCTTTCCCTAATTCCGCAAAGTCCACATCAAGCTGAGTACCGTTAAGACCATGCCTAACTATCAATAAATAGTCCGCAAAGAAACCTGAATCAAAGGTAAAGCCATCAAATTTTGTAGCCCAGTTATCATTGTTTGGATTTTGAGTTGCGATTATCTTATTTTGTCCACCTAGCTTCGAATCAATAAAAATTTCAAGCTTATTAAAGTTTGGTTCTAGATTACCCGTAAGCATCAAGTACAGCCTCCCTTCAGAAACAATGGCATAAGCCGCATCAAGTTCACTGCCTGGATCGCCAAATCCGGTCTGTATCTGTTGAACAACCAATGGATCTCCGTACCCCTCGTCTCG
Organism: Akkermansiaceae bacterium; assembly: GCA_018675395.1. GTDB lineage: Bacteria > Verrucomicrobiota > Verrucomicrobiia > Verrucomicrobiales > DEV007 > EC70. The sequence continues at coordinate 7,189 of JABGYE010000200.1, read as the reverse complement.
CTCACCATCCACTTCAATTCCAAAAACGAGCGCCTCGCTCATCAGTGCACACCCTAAAACAAAAAGAGCTAATTTCATTATTCTCATCAGATCTCTTAACTATAAAAAAATACTAGCTCTTCCTAAAGCAAAAACTAGATTGTATAATACACATTCTCCGATTTCAATAGACTAAACTTCAAACGCATGACAATCAAAGAAGCACTTGCCAGCAATAATCCAATTGATGACATAACCATCTCCGGTTGGGTTCGAACTCGCCGTGACTCTAAAGGCTTCTCTTTCCTATCAATCAACGACGGGTCCTGCCTGGCCAACATTCAGGCAATTGTCGACGATGGAATCCCTGGATCAGAATCCATCAGCATGGCTACTACAGGATCATCTGTTAAATTAAAGGGTCAACTTGTTGAATCGCCTGGTAAAGGGCAGTCCTTTGAAATTAAAGCATCCGAAATAGAAGTTACAGGCACTGCTGACGATACATACCCCTTACAAAAAAAGGGTCACTCTCCAGAATTCCTCCGTGAAATATCTCATCTGAGGCCCCGTTCCAATCTCTTCGGTTGTGTTTTTAGAACACGATCCAGACTCGCCTATGCAATTCACCAGTTCTTTCAGAAAAAAGGATTTGTTTATGTTCACACCCCAATAATCACTGCCAGTGATTGCGAAGGCGCAGGAGAAATGTTTCGCGTTACCACACTTGATGGGAATCAGGCTGATAAAGAAAATGATTTTTTTGGTAAACCTACATATTTAACAGTGAGCGGACAACTCGAAGTCGAAACCTTTGCTTGTGCCTTATCAAATGTTTACACTTTCGGTCCGACCTTCAGAGCCGAAAACTCCAACACCACTCGCCATGCTTCAGAGTTCTGGATGGTCGAACCAGAAATGGCATATTGCGATCTCGAAGGAGACATGGATCTTGCTGAAGAAATGATCCAATACCTCATAAAAGACACGTTAGAACATTGCTCAGAAGACCTCGATCTTTTCGGGAAATTTGTTGATAAAGGATTACTCGAAAGACTTCACTCCGTTTCTAATCAAGCATTCCAAAGAATAAGTTACACTGAGGCAGTTAAAATCCTTGAAACTACAGAAATGAAATTTGAATATCCCGTCGAATGGGGAATAAACCTTCAAACTGAACACGAACGGTTCCTCACCGAAGAACATTTTAAATCCCCAGTAACGGTGCACGATTACCCTAGATCAATTAAACCCTTTTATATGCGCATAAATGATGACGAGAAAACATCTGCCGCCATGGACCTATTAGTACCAGGGATAGGTGAGATTATTGGCGGAAGCCAACGCGAAGAACGCCTTGATGTTCTTATGAAAAATATGGAAGAACATAGCATTTCGAAAGATGATTATTCTTGGTATTCTGACTTACGCAAATACGGAACTGTTCCTCACTCTGGCTTTGGCCTGGGATTTGAGAGAATGCTAATGTTTGTGACTGGAGTTGCTAATATTAGAGACGTGATTCCGTTCCCAAGAACGCCAGGAAGTGCTAATTTCTAATTAACAATACTATGAGATTAATTCTAGGACTACTGCTACTATTTACTACTCATTCAATTGCTAAACCTGTTCGAGAGGGCGCACTAATAACTGAGTTAGTGTCATCTAAACAATCAATCGCTCCAGGAGAAACGATTGACATAGCACTCAGGATAAAGCATGACAAAGGCTGGCACACTTACTGGAAAAGCCCTGGGATTGTTGGCGTTCCCACCGGACTTGACTGGAAACTACCAGAAGGATTCGAGGCTGGAAAAATCCTATGGCCTCAACCCGAAGCCGTGAAAATGGGCCCCTATGATGCTTATGGCTATCATGACGAAGTGTTTCTAATCATTCCCCTCACTGCACCTCAGAATGCTGAGCCTGGCAGCAAATCCTTAATTCAAGCACGGGCCAGCTGGATGTGCTGCTCAACTGTATGTCAACCAGCATTTGCTGATCTAAATTTATCGATACAAATTTCAAAAAAGAATCAACCTCAGAAAATCACAAAATGGTCGAATTTGATTAAAGATTCACGATCGACTTTTGCTAAAACCAACAAGTCATGGAAAACGACCGCTGTACGTAAAGGGAAAAAAATAATACTAACTCTAAGCCCGATAGAAAAAGAAAAACCCTCCCTGCCAAAAACTCCATATTTCTTCTGTGAAGACGGCCTCATTCATTCAGACAAAAAACAATCGATAAACATATCGCCTGGCCCATCCATCGAATTCCGATTACACATTTCTGAATTTGGCCCTGAGAATCCTACTCACTTAAAAGGGATCTTTTATAATAAAAACGGCCGACCTGACACTTCAGGAGTCGCCCCAATATACATTAACGCAGCAATTAAAAACTCTTAATTGGTCAATCTGGTATATAATCTCCTAGGATTGACAGCTACTTTCATCACGCTAGAGTCAATTCTGTTCGCTATAGAACATCAAGCCGGAGTAGCTCAGGGGTAGAGCAATTCATTCGTAATGAATAGGTCGTCGGTTCAATTCCGACCTTCGGCTCTCCAAATACAAATAAACCAAATCATTTGCCGTGCTCAAAAAAATCGTTCTTTCTTCATTGGTAATATCCAATGCACTATTCGCAGCAGAAAAACCAAATGTCGTTATCATCTATGGCGATGATGTTGGTTATGGAGACATCGGAGTTAACGGTTCCACAAAAATACCAACTCCTCACATCGATAAAATCGCCAAGCAAGGGCTACTTTTTACTGATGGACATTGCACCGCTGCGACTTGCACACCGTCAAGGTATTCAATGCTAACTGGACTTTACGGGTTCCGCAAAGGAGTCCGAATCTTACCACCCAATGCACCTCTCTGCATATCAACTGCCAATGCCGACATCACTCTGCCAAAACTATTCAAAAGAGCCGGATATAACACGGCTGTAATTGGCAAATGGCATCTTGGCCTAGGCAAGGCAGGAACACCCGTAAATTGGAACAAAAAAATCAAGCCTGGCCCCATAGAGGTAGGTTTTGATTACTCCTTTCTTTTGCCATCCACTAATGACAGGGTCCCTTGCGTTTATGTAGAGAATTATCGTGTGGTTAATCTGGATCCTAATGACCCACTCTTTGTAGGCACAGTTCCTGAAGGCCACAAAAGCACCATTTATCCTTACGGAAGAACGAACCCCGACGCTGAAACCTACTATCCAGCTGATCATCAGCACAGCGAAACTGTCATTAATGGAATCGGCAGGATCGGTAAAATGTGGGGCGGGAAGTCCGCGCTATGGGATGATGAGAAAATGGCAGACGAATTTGTTAATCAGGCAAAAAAATATCTAGCAAAACAATCAAAAGAAAAGCCCTTCTTCCTTTACTTTTCTTCGCAGGACATACACGTACCTCGGGCTCCTCATCCCAGATTTCAAGGGAAAACTAAATTGGGAAAGCGAGGCGATGCGATGGTCCAGTTCGATTGGTCTGTAGGCGCAATCTCCAAAGCACTGGAAGAGGAGGAGTTGACAGAGAATACAATTCTAATTGTATCAAGTGACAACGGCCCAGTTTATGATGACGGTTACGAGGATGGCTCTACGGTAAGAAAATCAACCAAAGAAGCTGACCAAGGGCACGATGGTTCAGGCCCTTACCGTGGTGGAAAATACCAAATCTACGAAGGAGGAACCCGAGTGCCTTTCATTATCCGTTGGCCGGGAAAAATAAACGCCGGTGTCTCAAATGCATTAGTAAGTCAAATTGATTTCATTGCATCATTTGCTAATCTTTTAGATATCAAACTTAAGCCGACCGAGGCTCCAGATAGCCGGAACACCTTGCAAGCATTTATGGGGAAAGACAAGAAAGGCCTTGAGTTCACACTTGAAGAAGCAGGGAAAATGATTGCCATAAGATACAATGATTGGAAATACATCCCTACCAAAAAGAGGGCTCAACTTTTTGATCTAAGTAAGGGCAAAGAGGAAAAACATAATCTTATTTCAGATAATCCTGAGATAGCAAAAAAAATTGCAGCAAAACTTAACTCGTTAAGAAAAAACGGTCGCCTACGAAACTAAACTGCAAAGAAATTAATTCCCTAGTTAGCATCATTGACCATTCAGCCATTCTCTTAAGTATTTCTTATCCTCGTCACTCAAAGAATTAATTGGAATCGTAAATTTTTTGTTATCAACTCTAACGATAGTCACTTTCTCGCCAGAAACTGAATCAACACTTGCCTTTATCGTAACTCCTGAACGATTCGTGAAAACTCTCAATGGAGACACCTTCTTATTAGCTCTCAACCCTTTTCGGCGTTTATCAAAAAAATCGTATATCCTAGCAATCATTTTAGGATTATTCGCAAAGGATCCGCTATGATCGCCTCCTTTGATTTCCTCATAGATATAATCCATTTTCAATCGCTTCATCTCCTGAGCCCATTCCCTAACAATGAAAACAGGGATAAGACGGTCCCGTTCACCAGCTACTAAATAAATAGGAATTTTTGTCATTTTTTTTAAGATAGAACTATCAAAACTGACGGCAGGAGGCATCGCCGCTGGGGCCAAGGGCGCAAGCCCTGCCCATATAGAGGAATATTTCTCACCAAGATATATAGTACCTCCGCCACCCATCGAGTGCCCCATCAAATAAACCCTTCCATCATCCACATTGAATTCTTTTCTTACAATCTCAAGCACATTCATAACATCGCGCTCACTCAACTCACCAATATTTTCCGGGTCCTTATCATTCTCCCCAAGCAACAACGCCTCAATAGTCCCCTGCTTGCCCTTACCCCTAGCCCCGTACCATCCCCGCTCATTATATCCATAAGGAGCAACCACAATATAATTACGTTTTTCCGCCTCTTGCATTATTCCCTCATAACGAATTACCTGCTGAGGATTACTTCCTAATCCATGGAGCAACACAATTAGAGGAAACTTCTTGCCCTTACTGTACCCACTAGGAACATACAACCGATAATCAATTTCTTTGCCTGCCTCTTTAAATAAATAAGTTCGTTTTTCGACTTCTCCCTTTCCCGCTGAATCAGCAAGGTAAAGTGCATTAAAAAAAATCACCCCAATAAACCACAATGACACTGGAACTGAAACCCTAAAGCTATGGAGTAATATTTTCATATAGTGATACTATATAGTGACATTTAATTAAAATTTTATTAATGCAAAAGGAATATCATCTTTAATCATTCATGCGATGAAAATTCATGCGTATATATTACTCGCCCTTCTCCAAATAATCCATCAAACATACGGAGAAGAACCTGTAGGCTATTACGATTCAGCACATGGTAAAAGCGGTCAATCTCTTAGAGAAGCAATCAATCAGGTAATAAGCGGTCACAAAGTCATCAGCTACAGTTCGACGGACGAAGCAATGTCAACCATTGATGCTGACCCCATCAATAAGAATACCGTTATTCTTATTTACTCGAGAAGATCTGACCCCTCATCAAATTGCTGCTCAAGTGGCTGGAACCGAGAACATCTCTGGCCAAATTCATATGGAATCGACAGTAGAGGACCCGCTCATTCAGACATCCACGCATTAAGGCCATGCGATTCCAACGTGAACTCATCAAGAGGAAATAAACACTTCGATGAAAGCAATCTAGATTCTCGATACTATAAGTTTCCTTCTCACCCTGAGGCTACGCTCTGCTCATCAGATAATAATTCTTGGTCACCGCCTGAATCCCTCAAAGGCGACATCGCAAGGGCCATGTTCTACATGGACATACGGTATGAAGGAAATGACGGGGAACCTGACCTGGAACTCACTGATGAACTCGCAGAAATAACTTCAAGCAATTCAAAAATGGGATCCCTCAAGACTCTGCTCGTATGGCACATGCTAGATCCTGTAAGCGAGGAAGAAAAGATTCGAAACGACAGGGTATATGAAATCCAAAAAAATAGAAATCCATTCATCGATCGCCCGCAATGGGTAAGGTCCATTTGGGGAAATCCTCTCCAAATTTCAATTAGTAAAACGGCCAACTCCATAAAAGTTTCATGGCCTGCAACAATCCCACGATCAGTATTGGAAATTTCCGAAGACTTAACCCAATGGGAAGTAATAAAATCACCAATAATCATTCAAGGCAACCAGAACAGTACTTTTGCCAATCGGTTTAAAAATCAATCCTTCAGATTGAGGATCAAATAAAAGGCCAGTTACAATACATCATTTATATCGATGTATTGTGCATAATATTCGATTTAACAATTCTTCAGAGCTCATGTATTCTGGGAGAGTAGGGTTTTCTTTACATCCTAACATGCTGATAATATTCTAGTTACAACCTAAAACACCAGTCATGGAAGCCTTCTTAATCCTCACAGGACTTATCCTAGCAATCAATGCTTTGGTTAAAGCGAATCAAGCACTCAAAGAAAATACCGAGCTCAGGAGCAAACTAAATGAGCTCCTATACGACAAGTCATCTCAGGAACAAAAGAATAAAGAACTCAAAGAACAAACCAAATCGACCGCAAACAAAGATACTGCCAAAACAGTACAAATACCAGTTCCACCAGTTACTTCAGACCAACCAAAAACTAGTGACGTAAAAGAACTCGATGAAAAGGCCATAGATCTTAAAATTTGGATAGATGGCAATACTCACAATGCGAACGAACCAATTAAAGTTCGTTTATTTGCTAAAGACAAGGATGGCGTTGGGATTTGGAGCAAGGGAAACCTCACATTGCTCAAATTATCTGACACCACCCTCCTTCCTGTAGAGGTAATTTCCAGCTGGCCCATTGAGTTGAACCCTTTAGAAGAATCTACTCAACGACTGGATTTTAATGCTCCAGAACCAGGTTCCTATAGACTCAAATTTACTCTCAATGACCCTGACCTCTCAACCATACATGAATTTACCGTCGCGGAATCCTCTGTCAAAAGTGCACAAGAATCGTCACCAATTAGCCCAGATTCAAAAACTTTAAAAGCTGCCACAGAAACTCCAAAGAGCAGTTTCATAGTTCACACTGCTAAGGAGAAAGTGAGAGGGCCTGACAAAAGAATCGCCGAAAGAGCTACCCATTCTTCACCTGCAAAAGTTGAACCCGCTAAAGAAAAAGATTCAGATTCCATTGAAATGAAACTCGGAACGTACTGGTTCGTTAGGATCGGCGTAGTCCTACT
>JABGYE010000321.1:0-6489 GCA_018675395.1 Akkermansiaceae bacterium | reverse complement strand
GTTCCGATGTCTGGCTCACGCTTGACCTTCGCTATCAATACATTGCTGAGCAGGCATTACGAAAAGTTGGAAGAGGTGCTGTAGTGGTAGTGGCGCCGACATCATATAAAACAAAATTAAAATCCCTAGGTAAAGAAGAAGAGCATTGGGTTTATGCTGGAGACATTTTGGCCATGGCTTCCGTTCCTTCGTATGATCCAAATAAGTTTATCCCATCGATAAGTGAGGAAAATTGGAAAAGGTATTTGGAGAATGAGAATGACCCTCTTATTAATAGAGCTTTAAAGGACCATGCGCCGGGATCGACATTTAAGATTCCCGTTGCCCTGTCTGGTATGCTAATTGACGCTCAACTTAAGGCGTTTCCTTGTTTGGGTGGTGCACGCTACGGTCCTAAGGTCTTTATGAAGTGTTGGGCAAGGGCAAAGGGGTACGAACATGGTGCAATTAAAGTTCGAGGAGCCATTAAGACTTCGTGCAATGGGTTCTTTTACAGATATGGAAATCACGCTGGGATTGAAAATATACTGAAAGTTACGAAATGGATGGGCCTCGGAACAAGGTCAGGGATTCCTCTCAATAATGAAGATCCGGGATTTATACCTAGTCCACAATGGAAGCGGGTTCAGGGATTAGGGAATTGGGGTGCAGCTGATACGGCTCAAGTTTCGATTGGGCAAGGTGCTACTGAGGCGACGCCTCTTCAGATGGCCATGGTTGCTTCAACTATAGCTAATGGTGGAAAATATTACCGCCCAAGGCTAATTCACAAGACAGTCGAAGAGGGAAAAGAGAGGCTCAAAGCTTCAGAAGTTCAATATGACCTTACAAAATTAGGAATTCCTTCTGAAAAGATTGAAATTTGTAGGAGTGGAATGTGGGACGTGGTGAATGAGATAAAAGGTACGGCTAGGCGGGGAAAATCCAAAATTGTTCCATTGTCAGGCAAGACAGGGACTGCTCAGACAGGCCGCAAACGTCCCAATGGAACTAACGAAACTAATGCCTGGTTCATATCATTTGCCCCTTATAAGGAGCCAAAGCTCGCAGTGTGTGTTATGGTTGAGAATGGAAAGGCTGGAGGTACAGTGTGTGCTCCGATAGCGAAAAGAATTATTGATAAAATAATGTCTGTTGAAAAATTCAATTTTAACCCTCAAGTTGCTCAGGTAAAAGAATCGGAAGGGAATTTTGACTTTGTGGAACTTGTGAGCTTTGATGATGACCCCACTGAAGTCTTTGTCGGTGAAGATGATGGTGAAGATGGGACAGCTGTAGCGGCAACGCCAGCACCTGATACGGGCTATGCCATTAGGAAGGCCCGAGTGATTCCAACCGTAAAAAAAGCTCCAGACACTAGGGGTTCGGTTAAATCAAGGACAGTAAAACAACGAATAGGAATATTAGATAGGAAAGGCAGACGACGCTAGCAGCTACTGCTGAATGAATTTTGGTAATTAATTACGAAATAAGAAGAATTTAAACCTGAGTCATTATTATGGCTTGCAAAATTATTTTGAGAAATGTTCAAAAAACTAAGGGAGGCAAGGCGCCAGAAAGCGTTAGCCGCAGGATATCAAATTATAGTAAATGTTGAGAAACTTGAAACAAGGGTAGCTCAACTAAGAGAATCAAAACTAGTAGATTATACAATAGAGCGGACCGGAGATGAGAATATTGTTGGTAGTATTTTCAAGGGTCGCGTTAAGAACATAGAGCCTGGTCTAAAGGCTATGTTCGTTGATATAGGGACTGAAAAGAATGCTTTTTTGCATTTTTGGGATGCTATACCTGCCGCATTAGATCAAGGGCTTGAAGAAGTTAGTCGGAAAAAGTCGAAGAAGAAACCGAAGTATATAGCAGCGAAAGACATACCAAGTATTTATCCTGTAGGTTCTGAGGTTTTGATTCAGGTTAGTAAGGGACCGATAGGAGAAAAAGGGCCTAGGGTAACTACTAATATAACCCTCCCGGGTAGATGTATGGTGCTGATGCCTCTTAATGATCAATTTGGAATATCAAGAAGGATAGATGACCCAAAGGAGCGGCAAAGGTTAAGAAAAATCACAGAGAAAATGAATGTTCCCGAAGGAATGGGGGTAATTTTGCGTACCGTATGCAAGGGGCAGCGAGCACGTTTTTTGATACGAGATTTACGCATGCTTACGAGTCAATGGGAAGAAATTGATCAGCTGAGGCGAGACAATAAAGCGCCAATATGTGTTTTCCGTGAGCCGGAGCTGGTTGAAAGAACGGTTCGAGATTTTCTTACTGATGAAGTGGCTGAGGTTCTTTGTGATGATGAACAAACTGTTCAAAAAATGCAGGATTCAGTGGCTAAAATATCACCTCGATCGCGAAAGAGAATACATTTTCTTTCAACAAAGCAGCCTATTTTTGAGAAGTTCAATGTAGAGAAGCAAATAAAAAGTGCATTTGATCGTGAGGTTTGGATGCCTTGTGGAGGTTATATAGTGATTGATGAAACTGAGGCGCTTATATCGATTGATGTTAATACTGGAAGAAATCGTGGCGGTAAAAATAATTCAGAAAAGATGATTCTTGAAACAAATTTGCAGGCAGCTGATGAGGTGGCTAGGCAATTGAGGTTGAGGAATATTGGCGGTCTCATTGTAGTTGATTTTATTGATATGAAGGGCCGTAAGGATCAGAACGCTGTGCATCGACGCATGCTAAATCAAACCGATACGGATAAGGCAAAGATTCAGGTGCTCCCTCTTTCTCAGCTTGGGTTGATGGAAATGACACGGCAAAGGCTCAATGAAAGTTTGAGCAGATCTATGTATAATGATTGCCCTTCTTGCCAGGGTTCTGGAAGAATAAAATCCGCGGAAAGTATTAGCGTTGAGCTTCAGAGGAAGCTTTCAGGGCTAATTCAGAGAGGTGATGATAGTTTAAGTGATCTAGTTATTGTTGTTCACCCGGAGGTAATGCAGAGGCTAAAAGATGAGGATTCAAATGACTTATTGGAGATGGAAAGAAGGCATCATGGCAGATTAACATTCCGTAGTGATCCAAGTGGTGCACGGGAAGATTTCAAGATCGTGTGCCAGTCCACAGGCAAAGAATTTATGTCCTAAAACCAAAAATTTTTCTACAGATAGGTGCAATCACTGCAATCAATGAGATCGCTCCGAGTAATATTGAAAAAGAATCTCCAATCCTGGCATATAAAGTTTGCTTTGGATTTTTAGGAATCCGAATAAGTTCTGGTAAAGAGTCGGTAACGAACGTGTTTTTCTCTGTGTCGCCATAGATTATTCGTTTCCCTCCAGGAGTCGATGCCCATCGATCATGAAGATTTCCGGTCGAGTCAATGATGCAGCTAATGCCGGTATTAGCACTCCTAATCATTGGGCGCCTCAATTCGATGCAACGGAACATTGCATTTGCTAAATGCTGCTCGGAGGCGGCGCTTTTCCCGAACCAACCATCATTAGTTACGTTGACAATTAATTGAGGTTCATTTTTGATGAATTTCCTAGCCAAGTTACCGAAAGTATCCTCAAAACATACTAACGGTATAACGCTATAAGGTTCAGGAAGAGTCATTTTTATGGGGTCCGTCTTTTTGCCGGGAGTAAAATCAACGCCAATGGCATTGGAAGCTAATTTTTCGAGGAACGGCAGTGCTGATCTTAGTGGAACATACTCGCCGAAAGGGACGAGATGAATTTTTCGATATGTTTTGGCGGTGGAGGTATTTTTCCTAAGAACGACGATAGAATTATAAATACCTTCTTGTGGTATGTTTTCATTTAATCCTAATACCAGTTCAAAGTCATCAATGGATAGAATTTTATTTAAATAGGTTTGTGTTTCTTTGTCGTGTAACGAATAAGGTAAAGAGCTTTCGGGCCAGACGACCAAATCGAAATTTGCGTTTTCAAGATTCAGATAGGGAGCAGTCAAATCCCAGTATCTTTTGTATATTTTTTGAGCAGCATTAGCGTCCCACTTTTCGATTTGATTAATGCCTCCTTGTACTAGGAGGCCGCTCACTTCGATGTGATTCTCTTTTTCTTTGGTGAGGCGATTCGTTCCGTAAATAAAAACAGATGTAATAAATATAATTCCGACGGCAAAGTCAGGATGCGCTCTGAGTTTACTTGTCTTTATTTCTCTTGTGATGCGTAAAATTAATGAAGTGCAAATAGATGAGCAGAATACGATTACAAAAGAAAGACCGGTGACTCCAATTAAATCTACGATCTGTATCATCACTAGATCGTTTTTGAGTCCTACGCCAAGACCGTTCCAAGGAAACCCTGTGAGAAACCATCCTCTAAGCCATTCTAATCCGCACCAAGCAGATCCATTTAGAAATGCGCATCTGAGGCTTTCAATGGACGGGCTGGAGAATAACTTTTTTGAATTTAAAGAGTTATCAGTTTCTCTAGAGTCAACGAATGAAGGCCTGCCTATAGTAGCGGCAAATGCACCCCATATTGCAAAGTATAAAGCTAGGAATGCTGGTAGAAGAGTGCAGGCGGCTAAATGAATGTGATGTAGCCATGAGAGGTTTATTAGAAAAAAAATTAAACCGGCGATATAACCCAGAGAGGCTCCTCTGAGTGTACGTTTTTTAAAAGTCGTATTAGAGGATCCCAACCATATTGCCGAAATTAGAGGGATGAGTGAAATCCAAATGAGTTCTCCGAGATTAAATTGAGGGTAGCAGAGAGATAGAATGATGCCGGAGAACAAAGATGCAATTGTTGCCCATGGTCTGAAAAGTATTTTAAGTTTTTGGAGCAGAATAAAAATAGGTTAGTTGCACTGAGATAGTCTTTTTTGAATATCTTTTTGAATCCATTCCCAAAGAGAATTCAGACCTTCGGATGTTTGTGATTTTATTACCTGAAGAGTCTTGTTTTGTATTTCTTCTTTTGATGCGTGCCCATAAAAATAATATTTTATTTTAGGTTCAGTCCCAGAAGGCCTCACTGCAAATCGGCGCCCATCATTGAGTTCAATGAATAGCATTTTTTCTTTTGGGATAAGATCACCTTCAGCATCTTTGATTGTTTCTTCAGTAAAATTGATGATCTTTTTAACTTCTGATCCATCACATTTAATCGGTGGTTGATTGGAGTATGATTGTATCAGAGTTTCTATTAATTTGGCGCCGTCGGCACCTTCGAATACCTTATTAGTATTCATTTCTATGTAGTATCCAAATTCAGAATATACGGTGTCTAGAAGTTGGAGTAAGCTCATTCCTTTTGAGGCTGCAAATGCAGCAGTTTCAGCAAACAATACAACGGCGCTGTTGCCGTCCTTGTCGCGAGTGAAATCACAGGCAAGATAACCGTAACTTTCTTCTCCTCCAAATATGAAGAAAGTCCCTTTGTCTAATTGAATCTCTCGAGCCTCACTGACGTTGAGTGACTTGTATATGATTCTTATATCATCAGGCAAGGACCTTTCATATGTTCCTAGTTTTTGGCTGATGTATTTGAAACCTGTTAAAGTATCAATGACTTTAATTCCATAATGATCTGCAATGCTTCGTTGCAGTTCGGTAGTGACAAAGGTTTTAATGATTACAGAATTGTGTCGGTTCTGCTGATTTAGAATATCTAATTCGAATAGTGTTTTGATTCGATAGTAGAGGAGAAGTGAACCAATTTGATTTCCTGTCAAAAGCTCCATTTTTCCAGATTCGTTTCTTACCGCGACACCCATTCTGTCACAATCTGGGTCAGTTCCGATTACTAGGTCTGAGCCGTTAGATTCAGCCAATTCAATGGCCATTTTTAAGGCAGGGCCATTTTCTGGGTTCGGTGAATTTACGGTAGGAAAACGACCGTCTGGAGAATCCTGCTCACTCACGGTTTCGCATCTGAAGCCTAAGTCATTTAGCAATTGAGGAACGTGCACGCTGCCCGTTCCATGCAGGGCAGTAAATACTATTTTTAATGAATTATTTTGATTAACTAGGTTGGGCTGGAGGACTAGAGATTTTACTCGCTCTAGGTACTCTACTTCGACAGTTTCAGGCACAGTGGATACGGTCCCTTGTTCAGATTTTGGAAGTGGATCAAATTGTTCAGTAGAAATGCTGTTAACTTTATCAATTATTCCTTTAGTGTGAGGTGGAATTATTGCTGCTCCGTCAGAGAAATTAACTTTGTACCCATTGTCGTGATAAGGATTGTGGCTGGCCGTTATCATAACTCCAGCATGACAATTGAGTTCTCTGATAGCGAATGACATTACAGGTGTTGCTTTATGTCCATTAAACAAATACACGGTAGCACCCATTTTTGCTGCTATGTCAGCGCACAGTTCTGCAAAATCTTTCGAGAAGTGCCTTGTGTCATGGCAAAAAACGATTCGGACTCGTTCATCGGACCTTTCGTCTTGGAGCCATTCCTGTAAGTAATGAATGAGGCCTCTTGTCGCTCGATTGAGGTTATATGTGTTCATTGCATTGCTGCCAATGCATGGGTGTTCGGGCCTTCC
>JABGYE010000196.1:0-5306 GCA_018675395.1 Akkermansiaceae bacterium | reverse complement strand
TATTGATTTGGTTCTTGAGCAGGCCATGAGAGAACAGGCATCTGATATCCACTTTGAGCCGTTCGAGAGCGAATTCAAAATTCGGTACCGTGTTGACGGAGCTCTTTATGAGATGTCGCCTCCTCCTGCTCATCTTGCGAATACAATCATTTCCAGAATCAAGGTCATATCTAATCTTAACATTGCCGAACGGAGGATCCCTCAGGACGGACGCATGGTGATGTCTCTAGGAGACAGGGATGTTGATTTCCGAGTCTCTACTCTGCCTACTAGTTACGGTGAGAGTGTTGTATTGAGGGTCCTTGACCGTGCTTCAGTTAGTCTTGATCTTGTGAATTTAGGCCTGCCTACGGATTTGTCTGAATACATTGAAGGAACAATAGTTAAGCCGAACGGTATTTTCATTTGTACTGGACCGACCGGAGCAGGAAAGACAACTACGCTCTATGCATGTTTAAGAAGAATTAACACCATCGACAGTAAGCTTCTAACGGCTGAGGATCCTGTAGAGTATGACGTGGAAGGGATTATTCAGGTCCCAGTTAACGAGGGGATAGGGCTAACTTTTTCTCGAGTGCTTCGTGCATTCCTGAGGCAGGATCCGGACCGTATACTTGTCGGAGAGATGCGGGATGTTGAAACTGCGCAAATTGCAATACAGGCTTCTTTGACTGGTCACTTGGTTTTTTCCACTCTTCATACTAATGATGCTCCGGGTGCAGTTACTCGTTTGGTGGATATGGGATGTGAGCCATTTCTTGTTTCGGCTTCACTTGAGGGTGTATTAGGTCAGCGACTTCTAAGAACAATATGTTCTGATTGTAAGCAGCCGTATGAACCAAGTATGGCATTACTTGGTGAACTTGGACTCAGTCCTGAAGATATTGGAGATAAAGATTTTTACACTGGAGCAGGTTGTGAGGAATGTGGAAATTCAGGGTACCGAGGACGTAAGGGCTTGTTCGAGTTGCTTGATATTAGTGAGCCTATTGCTGAAATGATTACCGAGCGTGCCCCTACAGTTGTTTTACGTCAAAAGGCCATAGAGCTGGGGATGACTACATTGAGGGAGGATGGCCTTAGAAATATTTACGAAGGTCACACAACGATCGAGGAGGTTCTTAAATATACCTAAAAAACAGTATTTTTGCCTGATTAAAGATCTGTCGTTGCAAGCAGAGGAAGAACAGGTTTAAATTAGTAATTCTAATCCCTTTATCTATAGCATTTACCCCAATAATTTATGCCACTATTTCAATACGAAGCGATCGATGCTAAGAGTGAAGTAACTACTGGAAGTATCGAAGCCGCAAACAAGGCGGACGCAACTCAACAGCTTCGAACAAATGGACTCTTTCCAAAACAAATAGTAGAACAGGGAAAAGGTAAATTACAGGCAACTAAAGGAAAGAAGATGAGGTCTCGTCGTTCGAAGAAGAGAGGCACATCAAGAAGAGGTAAGATCAAAGGAAAGGTCTTGATGATCTTTACGCGTCAGCTTGCTACTCTGATTGATTCTGGTTTACCATTACTTCGCGGACTCACTGTTTTAGCTAAGCAGGAACCTAACCCGGTTCTCAAAGGTACTATTCAGAACTTAGCTGATTCTGTTCAGACAGGAAGTACATTCTCTGAAAGTTTGGCGCAGCATCCCAATATCTTTAATAAGTTATATGTTAATATGGTCAAGGCCGGAGAGCTTGGTGGTGTCCTTGAACTTGTTCTTATACGTTTGGCTGAGTATTCAGAAAAGGCTCAGAAGCTTAAGAATAAGATTGTGGCAGCGATGGTGTATCCTGTGATTGTCATGGTCATTGCGATGTCTATCATGGTTTTCCTTTTGGTTGTGATCGTCCCTAAGTTTGAGAAAATATTTGAAGATATGTTAGGGTCCGCTGATAAGTTGCCAGGCTTAACCAAGTTTGTGATTAATCTTTCTGGCTCGTTGTCTACAAATATCATCCCCATTGCTGCAACCCTAGGCGGCACATTTGTTGTTTTTAAAATCGTTTCGAGTCAACCTTGGGGTAGAAGGTTTCTTGACGCTGTAAAGCTTAGAATGCCTCTGTTCGGACCAGTTCAGAGAAAGAGTGCTATCTCAAGGTTTAGTAGGACGTTGGGAACTTTAGTTACTAGTGGTGTTCCTATCCTTCAGGCACTTAATATCACCCGGGAAACGGCCGGAAATGTGGTGATATCTCAGGCAGTTCAGAATGTTCATGACGCCGTAAAAGAAGGTGAATCTATAGTCAATCCTTTAGAGGCAAGTGGCGTTTTCCCGGCGATGGTTATAAGTATGGTTGACGTTGGTGAAGAAACCGGTCAATTGCCGGAAATGTTACTTAAGGTGGCTGATGTTTATGATGATGAGGTAGATAATGCGGTGGCGGCATTAACGTCCATGCTTGAGCCTCTAATGATCGTTATGCTTGCGGTGGTCGTTGGTGTGATTGTTATGGCGTTGTTCCTTCCGATGGTTGAAATCATCAAGGGAGTGGCAGGCCAATAAAAGGAAATATAAAATTTGAAAGCTTTGATGGATCCTATGAAAAATAATGATTCAAAGTGCAGAAGTTCTGCTTTTACATTAATTGAATTGCTAACAGTGATTAGCATCATAGCAATTCTTATGGCTATGACTATTGGCATAATAGGCTATGCGCAGGACAAGGCAGCAGAGGAAAGAACCAAGTCTGTTATGATTGCAGTTAAGGCAGGCCTTAAAAAATATTATAATGAATACGGTGAATATCCTGAGCCGGCAGAAAATAGTGGTACCGGGAAGTCTGGTGCAGTTGCTCTTTACCAGGCCCTGATGGATGATGGAGATGATGAAATTCTTGGAGGACCGAATGAGCCCTCTGACGGGAGATCTGGGGAAAATATGTTTGTGGACATGAAGGGCAAAGGCTTTGTAGACAGTGAAGGCACTACTTATTGGATTAAGGATGGATATGATCGCAGGATTTATTACCAGGTCCATGATCCGGAATATCCGGAAGCTACCAATCAAACGACATATGATCTTTGGTCCTACGGTAAAGACAAAGGAAGAAGCAAGGCAGATACCGACAACGAGGCTTTGTGGATAAAGAATTGGTAAGGCTATTTGCAACTGCCTAGAAACGCGATCAGATCTGAAAGGTCCTGATTTGTCAGTAAGCTTTCAAAACCTGCAGGCATTAATGAGATAGGTGATCTTGTTACGTTTTTTATCTTTTTGCGCATGACGAGTTCTTTTATGCCGCTCGCATTGCTGATATAGATTGAATCAGGGCTTTCGTGTTGGATGATGCCTAGGTGAGTGCTTCCCTGAACCGTTTGGATAATGTAGTTTTCGTATCCATTGACAACCGTTGAGCTTGGAAAAATGATTGCCTCAAGTAGGTCTTGTTCTTTACGGATAGATCCTATCTTGGAAAGATCAGGTCCAAGTAGGCCGCCCTGATTTGCTACGCGATGACATAGTGAACAGGTTGAGCGATTGGAGTAAAATAAGGCTCGTCCTCTTGATGCATTTCCAGGCTTAAGGCTTGCTAGAATGGATTTCAGCTTTTTTCTTTTGGCCTGATCCGCCAGTGGGTTTTCTTTTGCTAATACTGACAATGCAGAGTGAGCGTCTTTGGCGGATTCTGGAAATGCTTCTGCGATCAGTTTTAGTTCATTGGAATGGATTGTATCTTTAACTTTGGCTAGCGATTTCGCTAATTGGATTCCTATTTTGTTAATGAATTCAGCGGGAGAGGATTCATTAAAATTGGAGGATGACTTAATGAATGGTTGGGTTAGATGATTTATTTGGAGAGGAGAAGCTTTAGGGATTAGTTTACAGAGTGCTAGGGCTTGAGTTTCATTTTTGGCTGAGATCTTTAGTTGGCTAAGTGCGCGCGAAGCGTTGCTTCTTAAGGTGGGTGAGGAGTTTTGATTCTGAATAATTTTAGCTAAATAGTTGAATTGTTCCTCTTTCAATGAGGTATCATTTTTTGCAATCACTTCCAGAGCAGCGACCCGCAGAACGTCACTTTCATCAAGATTTTCCGCAATATTTCTTAATATTGCTATGATGGACTCTTCCGAGTCGAATCTTGCGGTGATTGCTATTGATCCTCCTTTAATCTTAGCTGAAGAGGATTGCAGTGATAGTTTGAGCGTATCTAGAAGACCAGAGGGGAGTTTTTCCATGAAGCCAACTGCGGTGAGTAATTGGACTTTTGTAAGGGTTGATGACTTGGGATTGATAATGACAGAGTGGATAGCTTTATGAAGATCATTTTCTTCCGAGAAGCTCAGGACAATGCTTTCTATTATCTCTTTGTCATTGTTTGCGAGTTCTTCTTTGGCAGTGAGTTCTTTAAAAACGGCTAAGACTTGGTTTTTCCACTGAGGGCGTCCGGAGATCACACGTTGGGCTTCTTCCTTGACTGTGAGGTTTGGTGATTTCAGTAGAGGCACAACCATTTCAGGTTTTAATGAGCCCTCAGGCATCTTGTCGAGAGCTCGGAGTGAGGTCCTTTGGAGTAGTGGCTGTGAGTCGTCCTTAAGGTAATGTGCTGTTCTTGTGGAGTTGCCTATTTCTACTAGGGCATATGTGATTGCGTGCTGGATGTGGAGGTCAGCGTTCTTTTTTGAAATGGCTTTGAAGAGAGAATCTACTGAGGACGGTTCTTTTATTTGTCCAATTGATGTTGCTGCGGTTCTTATGATCTGTGGTTCCTTATCGCTGAGTAATTTAGTTAACTCTGGTCCAGATTCTTCATCTTTTAGTATGCCGAGAGATCGTGCTGAGACTTGCCTTAGGGTAGGGGATTTCGATTCGAGGGATTTACGAATCAAGTTAAGTGATTTCTTGGATTTGATCTTGGAAAGTGTCCACAGGAGTTGTGTTTGGTGTTGAATCGATCCGCTCTCATTGAATACTTTTTCTATGGCTGTGATTGACTCATCTCCAGATTTGATAAGTGAAAGCGCGGCCCTTTGTTTGACCGCTTCACGTTTGTCATTGATTAGCTCTGCGGCTTTGATGGGCTTTAAGTTATTCCAGTTAATTTCTTTTCCTCGTGAATCATTGGTTTTAGCACCATCGATTCGCGAGATTCGATAAATTGCTCCCTTAACTTCGGGCTTTGCTATTTTTGAAAAGGGGCAGCCCCAACTGAGCCAGCCCCCAGTGTCGAGTAAGAGTAAGCTTCCGTCCGCATCTTCAAGTATGTCTGTTGGGTGAAAATCAATACTGCTAGAGCTAATGAAGTCTTCTTCCTCAGTTATGAAAGTTGAGCCGCTTTTTTTGAGCCGGATGTGTACCACTT
>JABGYE010000056.1:0-4493 GCA_018675395.1 Akkermansiaceae bacterium | reverse complement strand
GTTCTTCCGGTACGGTGAATAATTTTTTCCGGAAGGACCATGGACGGCGGAAGCGGACCAGAACCTTTTAGATAACGGTTCGCCATGGCTGCTATTGATGGATAGTCCTCGGGCCGTGGCTTGTTGGGATCAAATCCTTGTGGAGTCTCGGAACGGCCAGTGAGCATGATGTGATGGCCCTGGGAATGTTCATTCCAACGGTGAGTCACTGACCGGCAAAGGGCCCAATGGTCACTCCTCTTAGCCAGTTCAGGTAAGTGCTCACAAACATGAAGTCCGGGCGTCTTGGTCTTTATTGGATCAAATTCACCACGTATTTCAAGTGGAGCCTCTGGCTTCATGTCAAAAGTATCAATCTGCGAAAGGCCGCCCGATAAGAAAATATAAATGACAGACTTTGCTTTTCCGTCCCCTTTCTCAGAAGACGCGAGTGCTCTTAAGAGACCCGCATCGCTTAGCCCTGAGCCCAATGCACCTATAGAACCTGCCTTGATCATGGTTCTGCGAGAAATCGTTGGGTAATTAGGGAGTTTCATTCCTTGGAAATTCTTATCTGGATGATTATAAATTAGCCTAGATTATTCAATCCTAACACATTATATTTTCCTCCGTGACATTGATAGTCAACATATTAAGGCTTTTGAGCATTGCAGTCGCTCTATTTTTATTTGGTCCGGGTCAACTCTTTGCCGAAAAAAAACTTTGGTCGCTTAAACCTATTAATGAAATCACTGTCCCCGCAAATACCAAGAATGACTGGTCACGTAATGTCATTGATGATTTTATTATTAAAAAGTTAACTACTGAATCTTTAAATCCAAGCCCAAGAGCGGACAGGCGCTCAATTATCCGCAGAGCCAGTTATGATTTAACTGGGCTTCCTCCAAACCCGGAAACTGTTGCTGAATTCATTAATGATCCAAGCAATGATGAAGTTGCTTTTTCCAAAATCATCGAGAATTTTTTGGGGTCAAGTGCCTACGGTGAAAAGTGGGGCCGGCATTGGTTGGACGTGGTGCGCTACGCTGACACTGCCGGCGAGAATAGCGATCATCCAATTGAGGATGCCTGGCGATACAGGAACTGGGTAGTCGACGCCTTCAATTCCGATAAGCCTTACGATGAGTTCGTTCGAGAACAAATTGCCGGAGACATTCTTGCAACTGGAAAGAAAGGTGCAGAATTTGCAGATAGTATTATTGCTACTGGGTATTTGGCGATCGCGAGAAGATTCGGTCACGACATTGATAAGAGAATGTATCTCACCTATGAGGATGCTATTGATAACCTTGGCAAAACATTTCTTGGCCTTTCTATTGCTTGTGCTCGCTGTCATGATCATAAACATGATCCCATAACGAGTGCAGATTATTATGCTTTGTATGGTGTAATGGCTAGCTCAAGGCTTCCTTTTCCTGGGTGCGAACCTAAACAACAACCAAGGGATCTCGTGCCTCTCGTAACCAATAATGTCATTGAGGAAAACAAAGAATGGGAAGAAAAGCTCAAAAAACTTGAACGAGATCTTGTAGAAAATCCAAAAAATGAACTCATCAAAGTTGCATCAGAGAGTTACAAGATGCTTTCAGAAGGGCATTTGCCTGTTGGAAAGTCCATAGATTTTTCTTCTGATCCGATAAAAATCAATGTTAGAAAAGGTGAAGCGATACAGATCTCAATTGCTCCGAATGCAAATCACGGTGCTGATACCACTTTAATTGATTTAAAAATTAAACACCAAACCGATTCAGGAAATCTAGAGTGGTCAACACAAGATCTCATAGACATTTTAACTAAAGCTAATCCCCTCAATTCAAATAAGGGTATATGGTACTTTCTAGACATTGGTCCTGAAGGACCGCGTCTGCTGAACGAAAAGGCAGAAGCCATTGATGGCCAATCAACACTAAAAAAATGGTCACCTGGAAATCTTCCATCTGTAGCCGTAAACACGAGCAAGAACCCAGTAAAAGTTTGGACAGAAATACCCGCTAGAAGTTTTTTTGTACATCCCAGTGCACAAAGCCCAGTTGCAGTGACTTGGATTAGCCCGGTTACAGGTAAAATTGAAATAGAATTAAAAGTTGCAGACGGACACGCATTTGGGGATGGGGTGATTTGGCAACTTCAACACTTTGCGAACCATAAAATTCATTCTTCTTATGAAAAATTGGCACTAGATAAGAACGGAATCGCTAAAATTGAGGAGCACAAAAATACTAAACCGATAACTAAAACTGATTATGCGTATGCAGTAGCAGAAGGTACGCCTAAAGATTACTCTATTCATAATAGGGGTGATGCTAAAGATCTAGGGCCAGTCGTTAAAAGACGTTTTTTATCAGTTCTAGGAGGTGAGATTTTAGGGGATAAGGATCATAGTGGCAGACTGGATCTAGCTGATTTGATTGTTAGTCCAAAGAATCCTCTCACTGCACGGGTAATGGTGAACCGGATATGGGCTTGGCACTTCGGCCAAGGCATTGTCGGAACTCCGAATGACTTTGGCACACATGGAGCTACACCAACTCATCCAGAATTACTGGATCATCTCGCACTCGAATTTATTAAGAGTGGTTGGAGTATTAAACAAATGCACCGCATGATAATGAGCAGTGCCACTTATCAACAGTCGGCCCGATCAGGGCCAGGACCAAAAAAATACTCTGGCTTTGAAAGGCGAAGGCTCTGTGCTGAAGAGATTCGTGATACGATTCTTTATCTTTCAGGTATGTTAGATGTGTCACCCGGCAAAGAGCATCCTTTTCCACCACACGATAAATGGAACTTCACTCAACACAACCCGTTCGCGGGTGAATATGCCAGCAGTAAACGGAGCATTTATCTCATGCGTAAGAGAAACCAGATCTCTTCTTTTTTCAGTCTATTTGATGGTCCTGACCCTAATGCCAGCACTGCTAGCAGGTCCCGGACCACGGTTCCTAGCCAAGCCCTTTATTTTATGAATGACCCATTCTTTCATGACTGTGCCGAACAATTTGCATCGAATATCCGCGCGATCGGTCCGGATCAGAGATTAGAGCACGCTTGTCAGCAACTCTTTTCCAGATCAGCAATTCAAACCGATCATGAGGACTTTGAAGACTTTGCTAGAGCAATGGCTCCTACCGTGTCAAATGACCCCGAAGAGCAGGACACCGAAATCTGGAAATCCTATTCCAGAATTCTAATGTCCAGTAACGAGTTTCTTTACCTAGACTGAGCAATGATTTCCCAACCATCAGATCGCCGATCTTTTCTCCGTTCCTTCGTCGCGGGGTCCAGCATGATGCCTGCCCTATTACGTAATATGGATGCGGTTTCAAACAGTATTGATCCTTTGTCCGTAAAGAATCCTCACTTCCCCGCGAAGGCAAAGAATGTGATTTTTTTGTTCATGACTGGTGGGGTTTCCCACATCGATACCTTTGATCCTAAGCCAAAACTAAAATCTGATGTGGGCAAAGAAATCAAGCTCGATCATCCTGAAATAGAAAACCGTGCGGGTTATGAAAAAATATATCTGAAAGCACCTCAATGGGAATTCTCTCCTCACGGACAATGCGGAACAGAAGTCAGTACATTGTTCCCGCACGTGGCACAATGCGTTGATGATATAGCGCTCATTCGTTCCATGCACACTGACCATTCCAATCACTACAACGCTACTTTGGGAATGCACACCGGTTCCTTTGCTTTCGCGAGGCCCAGTCTCGGTTCATGGGTAAGTTATGGACTCGGCACTGAAAACCAAAATCTACCCTCGTTCATTACCATTGCTCCGAAGCAGACCTATGCCGGAACACAAGTGTATGCGAGCGACTTTTTGCCTGGTGCCCATCAAGGCACTTTCCTTAGACCCAGTAAAGACCCTTTCAAAAATATTCGTTCCATAATTCCCCCATCACGCCAAGAGCTTGAGTTAGCCGCGTTGCAAAGGCTAAACGAACGTCATCTGATCGCCCGTTCTGGTGATGCTCAGGCAGAGGCCAGAATTAAAACTTTTGAAACAGCATTCGGTATGCAAATGGAAGTGCCTGAACTTTTCGATTTTTCAAAGGAATCGGACGCTACTCACAATCTTTATGGACTCAATAGAGGATCGACTGAAGGTTTTGGGTGGCAGTGCCTTGCGGCTCGCCGACTCGTCGAGCGGGGCGTTCGTTTCGTTGAATTGATTGATACGGGCTCTTCAGGTAACTGGGACTCTCACGGTAATATGATGGATCATGAAATGCTAGCTAAGAACGTTGATCAACCAATTGCAGGACTTCTCAAAGACCTCAAGTCCCGTGGAATGTTTGAAGATACTTTAGTTGTCTGGACTACCGAATTTGGCAGGACCCCCTTTAACAATAAAGCAGATGCTTCTGGCAGAGAGCATCATAACTGGGCATTCAGCTCATGGATGGCCGGTGCCGGGATTAAGCCTGGCACTGTTCATGGATCGACAGACGAATATGGAATTCGCCCGGACAAAGATCCGGTTCATG
>JABGYE010000168.1:0-2743 GCA_018675395.1 Akkermansiaceae bacterium | reverse complement strand
TTTCTCTTGCTGGAAGTTATTTCAATTCAGGCCAAATGGGAGATTATTTTGGCGATGGGTTGCCGGCCGAGATTAAAGCAGATAAAGACTTTCTTATTCGAGGTAAGCAAAGGTATGGGATTTATTGTGCTATTTGTCATGCAGATTCAGGTAACGGCAATGGACCTGTTCGTTCTTTTGGACCGAACGGAGGTCAGATTCCTATAGCAAATTTGCATGATGCAAAATTCTCTGATCCAGAGAATCCTGAGTATCGTCCGGACGGAGAAATGTTTAATATTATTACCAAAGGTAGAGGGCTAATGGGTCCTTATGGTGGAGCCATCCCGGCTAAGGATAGGTGGGCAATTATTGCTTACGTCAGAGCCTTGCAGGATGCAAAAATAACGGCTGCAAAAGAAAAGGAAAATAAGGCCAAGGAAAGTGAAGCAGTTTCAACTGAACAAACTTAATCAATAAAAACTAGAAATGTCCGATCATGGAGCAACACTGACCGACCTTCCTCTTGATGGAGAAAGGGTTGAGGTTTCAAAGTTCTCAAAGGTGATAAAGGTCGCCGGTCTGATTGGGGCTGTTACTTTAGCGGCAAGTTTGGGGATTTTATTTTTAGGCGGTGGAGAATTGAGGCAGTCATTTTCCTATTCATGGCTATTCGCCTGTTACTATTTTTTCACCATTGCTGTGGGTGGTCTTTTCTGGGTTTTGTTACATCACGTTTCTAATTCGGGATGGGGCATTGCCGTGAGAAGAGTCATGGAGCATTTGTCCAATATGTTACCATTTTCTTTTATCTTCTTTATTCCGATTCTGGTAATACAGGAACCCCGTGAGGCTCTGTATGAGTGGATGGAGCTTTTGCATACTAATCCTGACGATGTTCTCTTAAAAGGAAAGGCGCCTTATCTAACTATGGGTTTCTTCTTTTTTAGATTTTTCGCTTACGCTGTTGCACTTTCAGGCATCGCCTGGCTTATGAGATACTGGTCCTTGAGTCAGGACAAAACTGGAGACTTGAAATATACGTTCTGGGCGAGAAGATTCAGCGCAGGATTTGTACCGGTCTTTGCCATTTGTGCTACCTTCATGGCCTTTGATCTTTTGATGGGTTTGGACTACAAATGGTTCTCCACGATGTGGGGAGTTTATGTTTTCGCGGGATCAGCTCTTAGTTCTATGGCTGTAATTATTCTTACGGTAACGTTTTTACGAAGCAAAGGCTCGCTGAATAAAGTTGTTTCAATTGAGCACTATCACATCATGGGTAAGCTGATGTTCGCTTTTACTGTGTTCTGGGCGTACATTTCTTTTAGTCAGTTCTTCCTTTACTGGTACGCAAAGATCACCGAGGAAACCAAATTTTATATTCTTCGTAATACAGAGGGGTGGCATTACGTGAGCTTCTTCCTTGTATTTGGTCATTTTGTAATCCCTTTTGTTTTTCTTCTCCGTCAACAAGCAAAGAAAGATATGAGGCAAATATGCGCAGCTTCATGTTGGGTCCTTTTGGTTCACCTTATTGATATTTACTGGATAATTATTCCGGAGAGGGGACCTTCAATTACTGACGGTGATAGGCTCATGATTCCCTATGGCATTCTCATTGATGCGCTTGCCTTTATTGCGGTTGGGAGTTGTATGGTTTGGATATTTTTAAGGTCCATTGGTCGATACAGTATATACCCATCAAGAGATCCGAGGCTCTTGGAATCGACAAGACTTGTTAACTAATAACTCACTATATTAATTTGAATAATTCCGTAGATAGTTCACCCCTTCAACGATTAGGTATCTTCCTTCTAGGACTGATGGCTTTCACGGCTTTTGGAGTAGTGGCTTGGCTTGGTTTTAAGGTGACTAGTGGTGACAATGACGCTTATTACGAACAAAAAAGCGAAGAAAGAAAAGCCAAGGTAATGGCAAGTCATCAGTCTCAAGAGGGAGAAGTTATCCCAGAAAATTCTGATCTGGAGGCGTTCGCCGATACACTAATTAATGGGAAGCCTCAAATAACAAAAAAACCGGTCCCTGGTACGGAGGCCTTTAATGAGTGGATGAAAAAGCATGCCGAGAAGCAAGCTGCAAATTCCCCTGTAAAACCAGATACAAAAGAAGAAAATCCTAAAGAAGGAGTAGTCGAATTGACCCTTAAGGCTCTAGGAGATCCTCCAGGCACAATGAAATTTGAACAGGCTGACTTGATAGTTAAGGCTGGCTCTAAAGTTAAACTAAAATTTGAGAATCCTGATCTCCTTCAGCACAATTTTGTTTTGACTAAAATTGGAAAAAAAGAGGTGGTTGGGGCCCTCGCTGATGCTATGCTTACTGACCCTGAAGCATTGAAAAAGCACTACGTTCCCAAATCCGATGATGTCATCGCTAGTACCAAGCTAGTAAATCCTACTCAGTCTGAAGTCATTGAATTTACTGTGCCTAACGAACCGGGAGACTACCCATACATTTGCACTTTTCCAGGGCATTGGAGATTAATGAGTGGAATCCTAAAAGTAACTAAGTAATAATCTGAAGCATTAAATAAAGTTTATTGGAATGGCACAAGACAAAGTAGCTCAAGAAGATATCCAGCGACGAACTGAGATTGATAGTTCAGTTAGGTTTCCTGTGCTTTTCTTTATAACGAGTGCAGCAGTGTGGCTGACTCTGGCTGCTCTTTTGGGTTTTGTGCAGCAGATGAAACTGCATTCACCGGGGTTTCTTGATTTTTCATTCTTACACTTCCTTAATT
>JABGYE010000286.1:0-5975 GCA_018675395.1 Akkermansiaceae bacterium | reverse complement strand
TTCTTCTTGGCAAATTCTTCCCGAATCCATGAGGTTAACTTTTTTTGATCCGAAAAATTAGGCCGAGGCCTCTTCTTCGGCGGCATCTGACGTGTCTCTAGTTGCTCCAGGACTCTCTGCCACACATCAACAGAAGAAGACACTGAAAAATCTGCATCAAAATCTTCAAGATTAAGCCCACCCTTAGCGCTTTCCGAATCGTGACACTCAGTGCAGTTATTTTTAAAGAACTGACGAGACGCAATTAGCGGCTCACAGAACAGGCATAAAAGAAGAAGAATAATGTAGCTCCTCATAAAGATCATTCTTTAACTCACCACTTGAAACATTCTGTTGCTATCAGAACTCGATTAGCGCTAAAATTATGCGACCTGAAAATCAAACATTGAAAAGAGCTCATCATGTTTATGATTTTATCACAAATGTCTTAGCAGCGCTATATTAACGTAATAGTAGTGTACTTGTTTTTAATTTGAGATTGTGTGATCATTTCTACATGAAAAAAATTACACTGTTCTTTGTATATTTCATTTCAACCTCCATTCAGGCCATCTCAGATCAGGCGATCAACGGACCTAAATACAACTTTGTATGCGCAGACTTCGCCAAAGGTGAAGTCTGTATTGTTAACAACAAAGGTGAAATAACTCAATCTTTCAGAGCTCAAAATCCTAATGATGTATGGTCATTACCTAATGGCGATGTGCTCTTCGCTTATAGGAGAGGAGTAAAGATCTATGGGAACGATGGAACATTGAAATTTGAATGGAAGTCAAAAGAGCAGAGAGACGAGATCCATACATGCCAACCCCTCAGTGATGGTAATATTCTCATCGCTCAAAACGGTAAATCAAGACTAATAGAAGTTAACCGCGAAGGTAAAATTATTAAGGAGGTTTCCGTAAAATCTAAAAAAGACGATCTTCACATGCGTTTCAGAATGTGCAGGAAATTACAGAACGGAAATTATCTCTGCATGATCTCTTGTGACAATGAAATCCGTGAAATTGATTCATCCGGTAAAACTGTTCGCACAATAAGCAATATACCGGGTGTTAACATGGCCAAACCTCATGCCGTAATGAGACTTAAAAACGGCAACACTTTATTCTCATCTGGTGCTGGAGTCATGGCCGTTGAAGTCGATAAAAATGATAAAGTCGTATGGAAACTTGATCGCAAAGACCTTCCTCAGATCAAAATGGGCTTCATGACTGGCCTTAACCGATTACCTAACGGGAACACTGTCATTTGCTTCTATCAAGGCAGCCATCATATCATTGAAGTTAATTCTAAGAAAGAACTTCTCTGGAAGTGGAGACTACCGAACCAGCGCACCGTCGTCAGTGCTCAGATACTTGATCAAGGAGGGGATTCAACTAAAGGAACAATATTGAAGTGATCCTCATTTAATGTAAAAAAATCAGTAAAAAACATACACAGCCAGATTATTACTGACAGAAATCCTTTAAATTGCTCTAATAAATATAGAAATGGATTTTCTTTTAAATCAAAATAACAAGCCCCTAAAAGTTAGTCTTTCAGAAACTCAGTACTTAAGCTTTAAGAGGATAGCGGATGAGAAGGGAGTCCCAATCGACGAGGTCGTTTCAAAACTCATTCAAAAGAAACTTGCTGACAAATCCGATAAAACCAAAAGGATCTCATATCAAATCACTGAAAATCAGTAACTATTAACGGACTTTTCGAATAAAAGACTCATTCGAATCTCACCGATTCTTGACTAAAAGATTAGGGCGGAGCAACCATCACGTCACTAAGTGTCAACCACCGTGAATTATTAGTTTTACTATGACCACAAAAATGCACTCAATTACTATCACATTTATTTTAACTGTTGGCTTATTATTTAACAGTGCCTATGCACAAGGCCCCAATTCTGAAAACAATAGGCGACAAGGACCGCCTTCATCCTTTTCAGGAAGTAATTTCATGTGGTCTTTGCCAGTTCTCAAAGCACTCGATTCGGACGGAGACAAGATGATTTCAGAGAAGGAACTCAAGAACGCATCTAAGTCATTAATCAAACTAGACACAAACGTTGACGGCAATTTAACGATCGAAGAAATTAGGCCAAGCTTTAGCCCCAGACCATCAAGAACAAATGAGAGCTCGACTCCTACGATCAAATTTAAACCCACTGAACCTAAATTAGTAAAAGAAATATTTAACCATTCCACTAAGGATATAATGAAACTCTTAGGAGCCGAAGGAATTAAAGGTGCCAAGGAAAGTGAAATCCGGAATTACCAACGACTATTCGGCTTCACTGACAGGGACAAGGACGGAAAACATTCAAAGACAGAATATGTTGATAATGGACGGTACCTTACTCCGGAATCTAGAGCAGGAATTTTCAATGCTTCAGATTCAAATAAGGACGGCTTTGTTTCCGAGAAAGAATACATCGAAAACCGTATCATTACTGACGAAGCTAAAGCTATATTTTCATCAATGGATTCAGATAAAGACAACAAACTCAGCTCAAAAGAGTTTATACAAAGCAACAAGCTCAAGGACAAGAAGCTAGCCAAAGAGGCATTCAAGGCATTGGACTCAAATTCTAATGATGAGTTAATTATACCAGAATATCTTCGAGTATGGGGAGCTTGGGCAAGACAGTAGCAGCTCTAGGATCTTTGTGCCTCACGGATAGCAATGAGCTTTTTCATAATGCTGGACAAGTTACCCTGCCATTGCTGGGTCCCAAATGAATCATGCAGTTCCCGGTAAAGAGAATAGAGCTCCTTATAAACAGCAACATTATCTTCATCTGGACTGTAAACTTCATCCCTCACCTTAGAGCAATTTTCCTGTAATTGAGAAATGCTATAATCCCCACTACAACTTGCACCAAAAATAGCCGCCCCGACCGCGCATGTCTGGTCACTGATTGCTACTCTCAGTGGCCGGTTGAGAACGTCAGCATATATCTGCATCAGTGTATGGTTTTTAACTGCTAGTCCGCCAGTTGTCACTACCTCGTTAATAGGCACACCATAGTCTTCGATTCTATTGATTATAGTAAGAGCACCGAAGGCCGTTGCTTCGATGTAAGCGCGATAAATCTCATGAACCTTAGTCTGCAATGTCTGTCCCAACAGTAGACCGGAGAGCCTAACATCAACTAGTACTGTCCGGTTCCCATTATTCCAATCCAGCGCCAGGAGTCCGCTAGCACCTGGAGATGAATCAGACATCATTTTCTCCATTTTAACAAACTTATCATCGGAATTAGCGCCATAACTATCAGGTACCAAGTTATTCACTAACCATAAGAAAATGTCTCCAACTGCACTTTGGCCTGCCTCTATTCCATAGTGGTTAGGAAGAACTGACCCATCAACGATTCCGCACACGCCAGGTATATCATCAAGTACTTTGCTATTCGGCATGACTGCTATGTCGCAAGTACTTGTTCCTAATATCTTAGTCAAAACTCCTTCTTTTACCCCACAAGCAACAGCTCCCATGTGACAATCAAATGCACCAACTGCTACCGGAACTCCTTCATTGAGCCCTGTCCTCTCAGCCCATTCAGAGCATAAATTACCCGCTAAATTATCAGAACTGACTGCTTCAGTAAATAATCTGTCTCGAAGTTCTGAAAGTGCCGGATCGAGTTGTTCGAGAAACTCCTTGTCAGGAAGACCTCCCCATTCTTCTGAATACATTGCCTTATGCCCAGCAGCGCATACGCTCCTCTTCATTGTTAAAGGGTTCGTATTGCCAACTAACAGAGATGGAACATAGTCACAATGCTCCACAAAACTATGAGCAGCTTCGAACACTTCGGGCGCAATTCTTTTTAAGTGTAATATCTTTGACCACCACCATTCTGAGGAATAAGTCCCACCGCACTTTGCTAGGTACTGTGGGCGCAATTCTTTTGCTTTGGATGTTATTTCAGCAGCTTCAGCGTGTGCTGTATGATCTTTCCACAGCCACACCATTGCATTTAAGTTATCCTTAAAATCGGAGCAAAGAGCCAAAGGAGTTCCGCTCTCATCGACAGGAATCGGTGTACTGCCAGTCGTATCAACGCCTATACCAATGACATTAGCGGAATCAAATTCTGGATTGTTAGTCTTAGCCTCTACCAATGATCCATTAATAACAAATTCTAAACCATCAATGTAATCCTGAGGATTTTGCCTTGCTACATTAGGATCACTAGGATCAGTCAATATTCCAAGGTCACCAGTAGGATAATCATAAACCGTAGTCCCAAGCTCTTTGCCGTCATCTATATCAATAATAACTGATCGACAAGAGTTTGTTCCATAATCCAAACCGATTGAATACTTTGGCATATTCGTCTTATTAGTTATATCGACAGCACTTATTTCCATTCCCACATTTGTGGAAAAATGAATGATGTATTTGCTTTAATGCTTTCTATTCAAACCTAAACCATTGGAAACAAGTTCTCCTTGCACCATGCACCGTTTTGCAAGGTGACTCCATCAGGATCCTTAATAGCAACTTCGGCTTCATCCTCACAGATGATCCATCCCTCATAGTTCCTCAGAGTCAGCCATTCCGTAATT
Organism: Akkermansiaceae bacterium; assembly: GCA_018675395.1. Taxonomy (GTDB): domain Bacteria; phylum Verrucomicrobiota; class Verrucomicrobiia; order Verrucomicrobiales; family DEV007; genus EC70. The sequence goes on along the minus strand of JABGYE010000286.1, from coordinate 1,404 downwards.
TTATGAAAATCCAACTTACCGCTTCCCATCTGAGACCATGGCTCAGGTCCATTACCAGAAAAGTCCTTATAATGAATATGATTAACTAGGTGTCCCCACTTCGTCATCGTATCGATCACATCCATTCCACCCCTAGCAATGTGACCCACGTCAGGGGTCCAACCAGTAGCATCAGGATCTAGACTATTTAAAACCACGTCATAGTCATCCTGAGTACGGACCAATGATGGAGGGGGACTATTGGGATGAAATGAACACTTGAGACCCGCTTCTGCTGCTCTCCTTGAAACTCTATTCACATTATTTAACAAGTTAACCCTCCTTTGATGCAAGTCATGACGGCCATCAGGCAATGGTACTGTTCCTAGCGCTGCTCCCGGGAACAGTTTGAGAGTCTCTATGGTCCAATCTGCCGCTATGCGCTCAGATTCTGTCTCTTCTTCCTCGTCCCACTTACAAATCAGAGCCAATGCCGCTAACTCTATACCTGCCTCGTCTAGCGCATCCTTTAATTTTTGAGGGTCCTTACAGTCACCTAACCAGTAAGTATCATAAGGCTCTAGGACCATCGGTTCGATGCCCGCAAAGCCAGCCTCACCAATGATCTTTGCCATGTGAGCAAGGTTATTATTATTTCCGTCCCCATAGCCATCCATGAACCATGTGTATACTTCTGAACCAAATTTTATAGCCATCTTAGTTTTCTTTCTTTTTTAAAGTTATGTTAGTTCGCTGTTAACCAGTCCCTCACTCGAGGATTGAAATCATCTAATTTTTCCCAATGAAACGCATGCCCAGCACCCTCATAAAGATGAAGTTCCGAATTGGTTATTGCATCGGCAGTCTCCTTCGCCATCCACTTCGGAGTAAAAATGTCATCCTCGCCACCAATTACAAGGCAAGGGCACTTAATATCACTTAACTGATCATATACATCGTGCCCAGTGCACGCTGCGGCTTGAGCTTCCATAGAATGAACGGGCTGGGGTGCCTCACCTAAACGAGCGTCATTCTGACCATCTACTATCCCTTGATAGGTTTCATCATTGTCCCAGAAAGGCTTTGTGAAAATTAATAACTGAACGAATTTCATAAACTCCTCAGGTCTTAGCCTAGCCTTTGCATTAGCGAGGTGCTCAAAAACTGATACAGCGTATCTGTCACACCTTGCCCAAGTACACATAAGAACAGCACTTTGCACTTTGTTAGGATGCCTCAGAGCTAATTGCTGCGCAATGATTGATCCCATAGAACAGCCTACTACTCGGGCCTTTTCAATACCTAGCTGGTCCAATAGGCCTGCATAATCATCGGCCATCATTTCGCTAGTGTATGGTCCTTCGGGTTTATCAGATTCACCTACGCCACGATTATCGCCCAATATACATCTGAAACTCTTATCCC
>JABGYE010000240.1:0-6628 GCA_018675395.1 Akkermansiaceae bacterium | reverse complement strand
GCCTGCGTCGATGAGAAAAGTTTAGAATCTGCGCAATTGATTGTTCTTAGCGGAGGTTTTAGTTATGGTGATTATGTGATGGCTGGTAGGCTAGCGCAGCTCGAACTTGAACGGCGAGTCGGAGATGCTCTTATGAGGTTCCGCGATGGTGGTGGGTACTTACTCGGAATCTGCAACGGATTTCAAATTCTTCCCAAGTTAGGTCTTCTGCCAGAGGGGAGTTTAATTAATAACACTTCGGGCCGCTTCATCTGCCGCTGGGTCAAGCTCAAGCGGCGAGTCGATGATAATCCTTTCTTGCGTGGGCTGCCTGAGAATTTTGAGTTACCAATAGCGCATGCTGAGGGCCGTTTCGTTGCGCCTGAGGGGGCCGCGGAGAAGTACATGGATGAGGGCCTCGCGGCACTAGTTTATGAGGAAGATGTTAACGGTTCGACTAGCCGCATTGCTGGACTAACGGACAGTTCGGGTAGGGTCCTTGGACTTATGCCTCATCCGGAGAGATTTCTTTGGGATTCTCATCATTATGACCAGGACTGGTCAGGTGATGATGGGAGGGGGTCCGGGTACCAGATGTTTAAATCAATTTACAATACAATAGCGGGCGAAATTGCTCATGAACCGGGATAAATAAATGGCAGAACAGATCACATATAAGGAGGCAGGAGTTGACATTCATGCGGCAGCTGAACTGGTCGGAGACATTGGCGAATTGCGTGCACGGACAGAGAAGAATAGAAAACTTTATGGAGCCTTTGGTCTCTTTGCTGCGGGTTTCGATCTGAGTTCATATAATGAGCCTGTCATTTTTACTGGTTGTGACGGTGTCGGAACAAAGTTGGAGCTTTTGCTCGAACATGATCTCTTGGAAACTGCCGGTAAGGATCTTGTGGCCATGTCTGTTAATGATATCCTGACGACTGGTGCCGATCCTGTGATGTTTCTGGACTATGTTGGTGTAGGAAAGCTGGACAAGACGAAGATTTCCAGAGTCATTACCGGGATCGTTGAGTGGTGCGAGTCCTGTGACTGTATTCTTGCTGGGGGAGAGACTGCGGAAATGCCTGACCTAGTGAGTGAAAATATGATTGAGCTGTCCGGGTTCGGGATCGGAGTAGCGGAAAAGCCGGACGTTGTGGATCCTACCACGATCGGAGAGGGTGACACATTAATTGGTTATCCTTCTGATGGAATCCATGCTAATGGTTGGAGTCTTGTGAGAAGGATCCTTTCAAGCTTTCCGCAGGAGTTCACAGATGAGGATGTTATTTCCCTGTTAGCTCCGACTAGACTCTACCATGATGTAGTGAAGGGTCTCCGGGATGCTGGAGTCAAAGCCAAAGCAATGGCTCACATCACTGGTGGAGGATTGCCCGAGAACCTTGAGAGGATACTAGGCGATAAGGGTGCCTCATTGGAGGTTCCTGTGTGGGAATTGCCTGCCGTAGGTAAAGTATTGAACCATGTCGAAACTGATGAGGCTTTTTCAACATTTAATATGGGGATTGGTTGGGTCAGCATTGTCAACTCTGAGGATGAGGATGTTGCGATGAATGTGATCCCTGGAGCAGTGAGATTGGGATCAATCGGTGGAGATAAATTGTCAGTAAAATTAGTGTAAATGGGAGACTTCTTAAAACATGAGTGCGGCATTGCGGTTCTCCGCCTCAAGAAGCCCCTTGCCTATTATCATGACAAGTACGGCACTGCTCTGTATGGATTTCAGAAGCTTTTCTTGCTCATGGAAAAGCAGCATAACCGTGGGCACGACGGGATAGGTATTGGAGGAGTTAAGCTTAATATGGAGCTCGGGGATCCTTACATGTTCAGGGAAAGGTCCGCAGCAAAGGATTCAATTACCGTTGTTTTCAAGAATCTGATGGACCGGTACAATGATGTTTGCAAGAGGCGAGGACTGGACCCTGAAGATCCAAGCAATGTGAGCCGGTACTTTGATTTTGGCGGAGAAATCTTATTAGGTCATCTCAGGTACGGAACGTCCGGCGAATTTGAAGAGGGATCATGTCATCCGTTTCTCAGGAGAAGTAACTGGGAAACGAGAAGTTTGATGGTTCTCGGTAACTTTAATATGGCGAATGCACCAGAGCTGAACCGTACTCTTGTTGATAGGGGGCAGCACCCAGTCTTTGGGACTGACACTCAGACGGTGCTCGAGGAGATCGGTTTTTTCTTGGATCAGGCGCACCAGAACATTTACCGAAGGTCCAAGGCCAGTAAGGTTCCAGGCACCGAGATTCCCGGACTCATCAGTGACAAGCTTCACATGCCGAGGCTCCTAAAGAAGGCGGCAAAGATATGGGACGGAGGATATGCTATTGCTGGCGCCGTTGGCAATGGTGACGCGTTCGTTATGCGTGATCCTAACGGGATAAGACCCGCCTTTTACTTTGAAAATGACGATTTCATTGGTTTTGCCTCCGAAAGGGTTCCTCTCATGACGGTATTTGGACTAGAGAAGGAAGACGTTTCTGAGGTTCCGGCTGGTCATGTCGTATCTATTAAAAATACAGGAGACCTGACCGTCGAGAGATTCGCTGAGAAGAGACCGCTCACTCCTTGCTCCTTCGAAAGAATTTATTTCTCCAGAGGGAACGATCCTGAGATTTATGGTGAAAGGAAGGAACTCGGGAGGCTCCTGTCTAAGCCGATACTAAAAGCGATTGATTATAACTTCAGAGACACTGTTTTTAGTTTCGTTCCGAACACTGCTGACATCGCCTATCATGGAATGATGGGGGGCCTGCGTGAGTATCAGAGGGGTGCAGTCAAAGAGCAGATCCAGAAGGCACTAGCTGACGGTGATCTTGACGAGGAAAAAATTGATGATCTGATTCTTCATAATTGGCCGAGAGGTGAAAAAATTGCGCACAAGGACATTAAGATGCGGACTTTCATTAGTCAGGAGAAGGGTCGCAAGCAATTAGTGTCTCACGTTTATGATATCAGTTATGGTGTCGTCGAGCCTGGTGAGAATTTAGTGGTCATTGACGATTCAATTGTCAGGGGAACCACACTTAGAGAATCTATCCTAAAGATTTTGGCGCGGACTGATCCTAAAAAGATCGTCGTTGTTTCTAGTGCTCCTCAGATCCGTTATCCCGACTGTTATGGGATTGATATGTCTGAGCTGGGTAAATTCATTGCTTTCCAAGCAGCCATTGATTTGCTGAAGAATTCTACTAGAGCTTCCCTCATCGCTAAAGTTTATGATGATTGTCGGGCAGAGTTGAGGAAGCCGGCTGAGGAAATGCGTAATTGTGTTCGTGATATTTATGAACCTTTCACAGCTAAGGAAATATCACAGCAGATAGCGAGACTCGTTTATCCGCAGGACATCAAGTGGAGCGGGGAAGTCGAAGTTATTTATCAGAGTATTGAGAATCTGAGGTCCGCGTTGGGATCGAACTGTGGAGACTGGTACTTTACAGGAAATTACCCGACGCTGGCCGGAACTGCCGTAGTTAACCGTGCTTTCATTCAGTACTGTGATGGGATTGAGGGAAGGCCTTATGATTTAGGATTATAGATTATAAAAACAATGAAAGTTATTGTAGTAGGAAAAGGTGGGCGTGAGCATGCTCTAGTGACCGCGTTAGCGGAATCGGAATCGTCTCCTGAGGTTTATTGTTATCCTGGCAGTGATGCTATTTTTGAGCTGGCAAAGCAGTTACCTGGGGAAGTTTCCGATGTCGACTCTCTGGTACAGGCAATGCTTCTCGAAGGTATCGATTTTTGTGTTGGAGGCGAAGAGTCATGGCTGGCCAAGGGATTAGCTGATCGGGCCAGAGAGCAAGGGATTCCGACATGGGGACCCGTCAAGGAATCTGCGCAACTCGAAGCTAGTAAGGAATTTGCAAAGGAATTTATGTTTAGGCATAACATTCCTACGGGCGGGTACGAAGTGGCTAATGACTATGAGTCAGCAATGTCTGGCATCAAAAAATACCCCACAGTGCTTAAGTTTGATGGGTTAGCTGCAGGCAAAGGTGTTGCGATATGCGCTAACGAATCTGAGGCCGAGTCTTTCCTGAAGGAGGTCTATATTGATCGTCGTTTCGGTGATGGTAGGGTCCTCATTGAGGAGTTTCTTGAGGGGCCTGAAGTGTCCGTAATTGCTGCTGTCAGTGATGGAGAATACCAGATATTTACTCCTGCCCGTGATTATAAGAGATTAGCGGATGGGGACGAGGGTCTTAATACTGGAGGAATGGGAGCCGTCGCTTCTCGGGTTCTGATAGATAAGGATCTGCTCTCACTGATCGATCGGGAAGTCATTAAGGCCAGTGTCGATGGTCTAATCAGTGATGGGATGGATTTTAGAGGTTTCTTGTACGCGGGGCTAATGCTCACCGAGGATGGCCCCAAGCTACTTGAATATAATTGCCGTTTTGGTGACCCCGAAGCACAAGCGGTTCTGCCATTAGTGGGTGGCGATTTCAGTTCATATCTCTTTGAGGCGGCGTCAGGAAGTCTTCAGGAGGACCTGATCTCATTTGATGAGAGTTGGAGCATTTGTTTGGTCCTTGCTTCTGCAGGCTATCCGAACTCATCGAGGAGCGATGATGTTATCAAGGGTCTCGACTCTGTTGAGGGTGTACGGGTCTATCATGCCGGGACAAAGAAGAACGAGAACGGTGAATTTGTGACCAATGGCGGGAGGGTCTTAGCAGTAGTGGGCCGTGGAGATGATCGTGAATCCGCCGTGGATAATTCCTACAATGAAGCTGGTAAAGTCAGTTTTGGCGGGGATCAACGTCGCTCAGATATTGGGCGAATGCATTTTGAATAATTTAAACTAATAAACATAACTTAAATAAAATAATGAAAGTAATCATCATTTACGGTAGCGCTAACGACAAAGAATTCATGAAGCCTGCACACACCTATCTGGGCGAGCAGGGGGTAAATTATGAAGAGCATGTTATTTCAGCACATCGAAATTTACCTGAGTTAATTCAATTCTTAAGAGATCTTAACGAATCCGGAGAAAAGGCTGTTATATTAGCAGTTGCGGGCCTCGCTGCTGCTCTTCCAGGGGTCGTAGCAGTCGAAACGGAGCTGCCTTGTGTGGGTGTTCCTGTGCCCGGAGGGCCACTAAAAGGGATCGATGCATTATTGGCAATGTGCCAGGTCCCAGGGGGCGTTCCGGTAGGCTCAGTGGGATTACATAGCAAAGCGCCCTTGAATGCTGCCATGTATGCGCATAGAATACTCAAATTCGCAGGACTTGAGTAACTCGCACGATCAGGGATCAGAGTGCCCCGGGGGGCAAAGCCTCCTAGGAGAGGATGATATTTCCAATAAGCTTCGCAGGCTCGCGGCGCAGATAGCCGAGATGCATCCTGAAGGGCTCTTATCTTTCGTAGGCATTCATACTAGAGGAGTCACTGTAGCAGAGAGAGTAAAAGTAATTTTACTGGAGATGGGGAGGGAAGTTCAGATAGGCACTCTGGACATTTCTTTTTATCGTGACGATCTGGACCATAAGGTAACGAATCCGATAGTTCAGGCCTCTGAGATTTCCTTCGAGATAGAAGGGAATCGGATCGTTATCTTTGATGATGTTCTTTACACTGGACGGACCATCCGCTCGGCCATCGAAGGTGTGTCAAAGTACGGTAGGCCATCGAAGGTCGAACTGGCAGTCCTCATTGATCGAGGGAACCGTGAGTTGCCCATACAGCCCGATTACGTTGGTCATGTCATAGAGACTGAGCGATTGGACAGAGTGAAGGTCTGTTTTAAGGAGCACGATGGAGAAGATTCAATTAGCCTCATTTCTGGAACATGAGTGAACCGCACAAAGACCTTCTACAGATAGAAGACCTGAACAAGGGTGAGATTGAAAGTATCCTTGCTGCGGCCCAGCCCTTCAAAGAACTCTTCAAGCGATCAGTAAAAAAGGTGCCGACCCTTCAAGGTAAGACCGTGCTGAGTCTCTTCTATGAGCCTTCGACGAGGACCAGTTCTTCGTTTGAGGTTGCAGCAAATAGACTCTCTGCAGATTTCACGAGCCTCGCCGTTGCCAGTTCATCTGTTGTGAAAGGCGAAACGGTCCTTGATACCGTAGATACGTTAGGGGCGATGAGGGCCGATTACATTGTCATAAGACACAAGAAAGCCGGGATTCCGAACCTCGTTGCCGAGCACACTGACGCTTCGGTCATCAATGCGGGTGACGGTTTTCATGCGCATCCGACTCAGGCCCTACTGGACGCATCAACATTATACGACGTCTTTGGAACATTAGACTTTTCTGGTAAAAAGATTCTAATTGTTGGGGATATACTGCACTCCAGAGTGGCCCGTTCAACTAGCCGGATCATGACCATGCTCGGGGCCGAAGTTAGAGTGCTTGGCCCTGGAACATTAGTCCCGCCAGGGAGGCCGGATAAGATGAATAAATTTAAGGATTACGAGGAGGCCCTGGACTGGAAGCCGGATGTAGTATATTTGCTGCGGGTTCAGTTCGAGCGTCAAGGTGAGCAGTTTTTTCCGAGTTCTGATGAGTATCATTCGTTTTACGGGCTCAACGAGGACAGATTTAGCAGGATCAGAGACGAAGGTGTCTGGGTAATGCATCCGGGACCAGTTAATCGGGGTGTTG
>JABGYE010000288.1:0-6130 GCA_018675395.1 Akkermansiaceae bacterium | reverse complement strand
GAACCCAACGAACATCAAATCCCCAGTTCTAAAAAATCTACTTAAGCAATATTTAGTATTTTAATGGAGTGATTGATGGATTTTTTTTAACCAAACAACTTCCCAAAAGTTTTAAAAGCGAGGACGAGTGTCACTATTAAACCCATAGTAACTGACCACAGCATCCATTTAGATATTCGTGGCTTTTGTTGATCTCTTTGATTAATTTTAATTCCTAAGAATAAAAGAGCCAATGCTAGTGTAGGCCCTCCCAAAATGGTAGATGCTTGCGCGATTATAATTGGGTCTATACTATTTTTTGAATCTGGATCTGTAATAGCAAAAAAGGCTCCGAGGAGACCTGCCAGCAAAGCCAATGCGGTGCAGTGCTTTGACCATTTGGAATCGATTCTATTTCCTTTCCCGAAACCGTCCGCAAGGAGACGTCCTCCAATCATTGCGTTAATTAGAAAGGAACTGAGGGCCCCAGCGAAAATTCCGAGAGTGAAGATTATGCCCGCCCAACTTCCAAAAAGATTCTCCATTTGAATGGCCACATCAGTTACAGTTTTGAGTTCGATGGCTTTTCCTGACAATGTAGAGGCGGCGGTTAGCATTATGACGAGTGTTATCAGGCCTAGAGTTGTGATGCCAATTACTGTATCTACAAAAGTTTCTTTGACGTTATCAGACCTCCAACCACGGTCTCTCACTAGGTATGCTTGATAAAAGGCGCCAGCAATTGAGAACGTAGTAGCGATAAGTGCAAATACAGACAATGGATCTTTATTTTCCGGTAGGCTTGGTTTGAGCCCTTTTATTGACTCAATTAAAGAAGGTTTACTAATGATGCAGTTAAATATGAAAGCAATAACCATGAGTCCGACTAAGACTTTCATCAATTTTTCAACTGGGCTGTATAAAGATTTTGATCGGTAAACGACTAATAACAAAAAAGAATTCAGCGCAATTAAAGCCGCAGTTGGGAGGTGATTCCGTATAAATACTGAGTGATGATTGTCACTGTATGGAGCTATTGCTTTAAAAATAGCCATGTTGTTTGATGTTTGAAATCCGGCAGCGATCAGGAAAACTGTCAAGCCAACAAATATTGCGGTAACCCGGCCAAAGCTCTGTGCAATTTCGTCACAAGGTGTTCCTTCCATGAATACCCCTAACCTTGCAGAAAGAGCTGAGCTTCCGATCATTAAGAATACTGCAAGTACAATGACCCATGTCATTGAATAACCGAAATCTGCACCTGTCTTTGATGCGGAAAGGATACTCCCAGGCCCGCAGACGACTGCCGCTACGATAATCGCTGGTCCAATGTTTTGAAGGCGCTTATTCATTAATCAAATTTTTCTAGGATTGAACAGCCGCACGTGGGTTCGTCTGTGTGATTTGTTCTATCTGTGTATCATTCATATTCAAATGATTTTTAAGGTTATCTATAATCTTTGGCGCAGTCAGTGTAGACCCAATCAAATGGGACCTGTCTGGCGACATGGCGACCCCGTCTTTTTCAATTAGGATATCCCAATTACCCAGAGTGTATTTCCCGGGTTTCATTTTCGCTGCTGATATAGAGTCAGTTACGGCAATGGCATTTTCAGTGGGGATGGTTTTTAAATAATTATTAAGCGCATGGAAAGGTATGTGGATTCCATCGGCGATAAATGTTATCCATATGCGGTCGCTAATTTCTAATATTCTTTGAATGATATTGTCATGACGATCTAAAGTCATTGGACAACCATTGCCGAGGTGAGTGAACATAGTTAGCCCATTTTCAATGGCTCCCGCCATTTCATCTCGGGTAGGATTGCAGTGGCCTGCTGAAACAGTGATGTCTAATTCATTGAGCATTGACGTCACTTGGTAATTAGGATCTCTTTCAGGAGCTAATGTGACCAACTTTGTCAGTCCCTGAGCAGAATCTAGGAGTCTTTTAGTATCATCAATGTTGCTCATTATCGCATGATTAGGTGGGTGGGCTCCAATGTAACCAGGGGACTCGTTCAGGAACGGACCCTCAATATGAAATCCCGCGATCATTTTTCCGCATACGGGGTCTAAACTCCTAAATTTGTTAATTGTGGTTATTTTTTGACACATGGAATCGATGGAATCGGTGATTACCGTGGCCAGTATATGTTCGACTCCGTCATTTCTCAGGGCTAGGCATGCACGATGAAGAGATTCTTCGGTTAATGAATCGGAATTGAAGTCCGCTCCTGCATAACCATTGATCTGAAGATCATAAAAGTTCACTGTTTTATTCTAACTACTTGTCCGCTATTTGCAGATTTTAATGCGGCCCAACCCAGTTCGGCTGTTGATGCGGAATTCTCGAAACTTAAGAAAGAGGCTTTTTTTTCTATGACGCAGTCTAAAAAATGATTTACGCATGCTCCGGTTTGATGATTGACGACGTCACCACTGTCGGGGGTCGTTGTGTCTTCAGGCCACACTGATGGATTTGGGCATCTCGAAGGATCCAATGGATAGACCCACTTCCCATCAGTTGTTTTATTAGACCAAAGTCTTATCTTGTTTGGCCGGTCCAGATAACTGTCAAAAATTAAACCGCCCTCAGTCCCATGAATATTGTGGTAAGCGTCATATCCATTGGCGAGATCGACGTTCCCAAAACAAAATCCTGCGGCTCCGTTGTCGAAATTTATCATGATGTTATAAATTGGTGCAGTCTCAAATCCTCGCGTACTGTCCTCATTTTTTGTTGCGTAGACGGATTCCGGTTTGGCATTATTGGCGTCCATAATATTCAACATAACAGAGATTGCGTGAATGATTCCCATGCCTATCGCATCCCCCATGATTTCGGATTTTAGTTTCCAGGCTTTATCTCCGCTGATGTTAATAGGATGTCGGTAATTGACTTGTATCTGTGTAATCTCACCGAACTGCTTCTCTTTAACCATTTCGCAGATTCTTTTTTCCATGGAATCAAAATTCATTAAATAATTAACATACGTAATTAGATGTGGTTTCGATTTGGCTACCTCTAGCTGTTTTTGGTAATCCGAGTAAGATGTAGAACAGGGCTTTTCACAGAAAATGTGTTTGTCTGCATTCATCGCTGTGATGGATTGTGGTCCATGTGATGAATTAGGGCTGCACAGAAAGACTGCGTTCACTTTCGGGTTTTCCAGCATTTCAGAATAATCTTTACAGTATAGATCCTGGCTTAATCCAAGATTCAGTAAGGTCTCGCGAGCGTTTTTTTCTGATCTTTGGTGTAAAGCAATTATTTCACCATTTTCATGTTCTATAATTCTTTGCATTAGGGTCGCTCCCATCCAGCCTGCACCAACAAATCCTATTCCAATTTTAGAGTCACTTGCCATTTGATTTAAGTTTATAGCCCAAGAGTTTAATTGATATTGATTTTTGAAGCCGATTCACTGTCTAGAAATAAACTGCAATCAGGATGTTTCTGGAGGATCGATGCGGGGCAAGAGGGAGTTACCTCACCTGTAAGGGTCTTCGATACTGCTGAGGCTTTTCTTTTGTCTGGTACGCTACAGATTATCATTTTACTTTTCATTATTTGCTTAACAGACATTGATATGGCTTGATTGGGCACGTCATCCAGAGATTCGAACCAGCCCTCACCGAGTTGCTGTTTTTGGCAGTCCTTATCAAGGTTCGCAATTATATAAGGATCGCTGGTTTCAAAGTTTGCAGGAGGATCGTTAAATGCGATATGAGAATTCTCACCTATACCGATAAATGCCACGTTAATTTGAAGGTTATTGATTATTCCGGCTAAACGTATGCATTCACTTTCAGGATTTTGCTCAGCATTAATGAAGTGAAAGGATTTGATTGGCACGGGTAATTTAGAAACGAAACGTTTCCAGAGGTAGAGCCTAAAGGATGCGGAATGATCTATTGGAATGCCAATGTATTCGTCCAGATGAAATCCTGTAACTTTAGTCCAGTCAATCCCATTTTCTTTAGTAAGATGCTGGAGCATCTCAAACTGAGATGCTCCAGTGGCTACAATGATATTAGCTTCTCCTTGTGTTGAAATGCTTTCTCTGATTTTTTGAGCTCCTATCCTGGCAGCTTCTTTTCCAAGATCGTTTTTGCTGGTTGCTTTATGGATATTCATTTGTTGGCAAGATCGAGAATTACAGATCAAAATAGTTTGAGACAATATTAATCCAGGTATTTGCCATTAACGCATGACCGGCTACGGACGGATGTACGCCATCACCTGCCCAATATTCTGGTTCGGTGCCCGAAGCGACGGCGTCATCAAACATTTTCTGGAATGGCACAAATAAGGTTTCGGATTTCTTAGAGACTCTCTTCGAGGCGGCTCTCCTTTCGTCGAATTCCGGGAACCATGCATCATTTATTGCGCCACATCGCAGGACAAATGGTTCGCATATAATAATTAGGGTGTTAGGGAGTTTTTCCTTAGTTCTTTTAATGAGTTCAGAGTAATCCATTTCATAATCCTGAACCGTCCCTTTATAATTTCCATTTAGCTTGTGCCAAATATCGTTCACTCCAATTAATATGCTCAGTATGTTTGGTTTAAGGTTGAGGCAATCCTTTTCCCATCTCGCGGTGAGGTCAGGGATTTTATTACCGCTAATACCACGATTATAAATTTTAAGTTTTTCCTGAGAAAGCTTGGCCAGAATTTGCCCGGCAATTACATGGGGATAGCCTCTGCCAAGCATCCCGGGATGGTTGGCGCTATTTTCTGCTATTCGATCGCGTCCTGCATCTGTAATTGAATCTCCTTGGAAAAGTACAGTGGAGCCTTTTGCTATTTTTTTTGGATTTGCTGCCGAGGTTTTTGATAAGAATGAGAGGCAAGCGCCAGAAATTATTGAGTTTTTTAAGATTGAACGGCGTTTGAGTGAAAATTCTGATTTCATAATAAATAAATTCGAGAGTATTATTTCCGCTCACTGATTGCAATGATTCTGATTTTTTCAGGATGGCCTTTATTTAAATTAAGATTAATAATAAAAACTTATCTTGAACTTTTGTGTTGAAAGCAAAGAGAATAAGCTAAGCCGTTACATTTCATGAAGACTCTATTTATTTTAGTATTAATTTATATCAGCGCGGGTTTTACAACTGCAATTGAATTTAAGAATGAGGAAAAAGTCGTGCTACTCGGAAATGCATTCATTGAAAGAGATGTTAACTTTGGCCATATTGAAACTCACCTTGCGCTTGCCCTTTCGGACAAGAGGCCAACATTTAGAAATTTAGGTTGGAGCGGAGATACGGTTTATGGTCATGCGCGTTCTTATTTCGGGCCACCGCAGGAAGGTTTTGATCGGCTTAAAAAGCATATTCAGTTCTTAAATCCTACTCTAGTATTGATGTGTTATGGGGCAGTGTCCTCATTTGATGGAGAACCGGGGCTGGGTTCTTTCCTTGAAGGGTACAAGAAGCTGATGGGGATGATAAGATCGACTTCCGCCGCTAGGATTGTTCTTGTGTCTCCACCTCCTTGTGAAAACCTTGGCTTTCCTCTGCCTGACATGGAGCCGCAAAATAAAAGATTGGCTCTTTATAGTGAGGCAATTAAAAAATTAGCTGCCGAGGAAAACTGTGATTTCGTTAATTTATTTGAGGCTCTCGGAGCAGGCAAAAAAAGATTAATTCCTCCGGTCACTATCAATGGATTACATTTCAGTGAACAGGGGTATAAAAAAGTAGCAGTGGCTTTAGGTGATGGATTGAAAGTTAAGGGGCCCAATGTTGATTCGCCTAACAAGGAAAAATTGAGGCAAATAATTATGGAGAAGAACAAATTATTTTTTAACCGTTGGAGACCTCAAAATGAAACTTATCTGCACGGATTCAGAAAACATGAGCAGGGTAACAATGCAAAGGAGATCCCGCAATTTGATCCTCTAATTGCCAATAAGGATAAAAACATTCAAGAAATTGCACTTAGACTTTCCGCTAAATGAAAACACTAAAATTAAGTAGGAGTAAGAGAATGATGTTTTGTTTTAGAGTCATTGCTTTTGGTTTTGTGGCATTGTCAGGTAACGCCTTTGCACAGAGGAACCTTCCCCTAGATGCTATTCCAAAGCCTGATCCGAGTGAGCAGATTAAAACGTTTGTTCTTGATGAAGGTCTTGAG
>JABGYE010000130.1:0-17203 GCA_018675395.1 Akkermansiaceae bacterium | reverse complement strand
CTTGCAATCATCGGCTTTCTTGTAACTTCATTATTTTGGTACATAATAGAGGTGAAAGGGGATCAAGGTTGGGACTTCATTAGTCGAAATCCATTTATCCTACAAATCATTTATATCATTCAGGCTTTTCCCGCTCTTTTTTTCATACTACTGTATCGAAGACGGAAGCAATCTTAAGGATAATTAACCTAAAGTTCATCTGTTAACTAAATGAGTGCTGAAGCTAAAAAGACCATCATGGTTGTGGATCCTGATGAAGATTTTTTGTCTTGGGCTGACAAGCACTTAAGGACTCCAAGCACAGACATTATTTGCTTAAGAAATTCAGAAACTGCACTCAATTCGTATCTGGAAGACCGTCCTGACTTATTAATTACTGAGCTCTTCATTAAACCCTTAGATGGGATGGAGTTAATCAAAAAAGTTCGTCTCAATGATCCTAACGCTCAGATAGTCCTCACAACCGGTTTTCCACCCACTAACGCGGTAATAGAAGCAATGAAACTTGGCGCCTACGATGTTCTGCGTAAGGAATCCCTCCCCTACGATTTACGTCCCGTGGTAGAAGAAGCTTTAGCCGCCAGCGATGCAATTAGCGAAACCTCCGAACAAATCGAACCCGTTAAAGGCAATGGCACACCGGATGAAACTATCATTGGTAGCGCCCCAAAAATGCAGGAAGTCTTCAAAATGGTTGGGCGAGCCTCTCGGGGAGATGCTCCCGTCCTAATAACTGGAGAAAGCGGAGCAGGAAAAGAGATTGTCGCTGGAGCAATCCACAAACACAGCAAAAGGTCAGGAAGTGAATTTGTGACAATCAACTGTGCCGCAATTCCTGAAAATCTATTAGAGTCAGAACTTTTTGGACATGAGAAAGGGTCATTCACCGGCGCTCATTCTTTGCGCAAGGGCCGGTTCGAACAGTGCGATGGCGGAACCTTATTCCTTGATGAGATCGGGGATATGCCCATTCAAACACAAAGCAAAATTCTCCGGACTCTTCAGTCAGGAGAATTTTCCAGGGTCGGTGGAAATGAAACTCTGCTCGCTGATGTGAGAATCTTGGCCGCAACAAATAAAGATCTTGAGCTCTGCGTCCAAGAAGGACTGTTCAGGGAAGATCTCTTTTATCGGTTAAATGTGATGCGTGTTCACATTCCTCCACTCAGGAAACGCCGTGAGGATATCAAGTTACTTGCGGAATTTTTTCTTAGACGTAACGCTGAACAAAAAAAGGCACCCAAACTTCGCCTTTCCTCAGATTCCATTGAATTACTCGAATCTTATAGATGGCCAGGGAACGTCAGAGAACTGGAAAACACATTATACAGAGCCAGCCTACTCGCCACGGCTGACGTATTACTTCCTAAAGACATTCCTCTTGGACCTGGGTCAGATTCAGAAAATTACAAACCCGAAAACGTTCAAGCATCCATAAATGAAGCTCTAGAAACTCTAATAAATGCTTCAAAAGAAGAAATGGATCAGGCTGCAGAAAAATTGGGCGTCAGCACATCCAAGCTCAAAGAAATTCTTAAAAAATAACGCTTAGCGGACTGGAAGGTAGGAAAAAGCGGTTTAAGCTAGTACCCCGTTTTGTCGGCTACTAAACACGCCAATTCGGCAAATCAATTACTTAAGCACACTGCTGCCGCACCTTGTTTCGAGGACAGGTTAGGGCGGATCGGTGATGGGACAGTAGTGTTTGATCACATAGTCGAGCCGGCACAACCCTTCATTTGCGCCTTAATTTCAGAACATTTAATAACATGCTCAAATAAAAGCGTGTGGATACTGGCAAAGGATCTTCTCTCTCAGGAACGGCTCGCTCAAGGAATACGCTTATGGTCAAGAGAGCCTTTATTTTTTCCCGACATTGAACAAATCAGCTCCAGTGAAAGCTTACCAGATCAGGAAATTAATGCTGAGCGCCTTGGGCTCCTTAAATTAATTAACGATTCAAAGCTCAAGCCAAAGATTGTAATCGCAATGGCTAAGAGCCTTGAGGAAAAGGTACCATCGCCTTCCACATTAGATTCACAAAAAATTTCAATAATTAAAGGACAAAGTATTGGCTTGGAAAAATTAGTGACACTAATAGAAAACATTTCCTACGAACGTTCTTCAATAGTAACTGAGAGAGGCCAATACGCATTGAGAGGAGGAATCATTGATGTCTTTCCTTTGCAATCCCCAGACCCTGTAAGAATCGAATTCTTTGGCGATGAAATTGACTCGCTCCGAGAGTTTGATGTCGATTCTCAATCCTCCATTAACCTCATCGAATCAATACAGTTACTTTCAGGAGACACGAGGGAAACTCAAAGCCTCTTAAAAGACTACATCAACACCTCAGACATCATTATCTCAGTAGGAGAAGCCTCGCACGAATGCAATGTCCATATAACCGAAGACGCCGAAGAGCGTAAAGGTGAAGAGGACTACTCGATCGCCTGTCACGAAGTGCCTTTCGGATCATTCGAAGCCGGTGAATTTATTCTGCAACAAGCGAGATTTCAAAACTTTTCAAAAACACTAAGTGAATGGAGCTCTGATGATTGGAAAATATTTATGTTTTTCAATAATGAAGGGGAAATACAACGGTACAACGAACTCACTGAAGATCTCAACGACTTGGGATCAGGTGATAATCTCTTAACCCAGTTAGGGAACATCCCCAATGGCTTCATTGTTCCAAGTGCCAAAATAGCGATCCTTTCGTCTGCTGAAATTTTTGGAAGATACGAATCTTCCCGTCTCAGAAAATCCTTTAATCGCGAAAAACAAAAAGCCACGAGAAGACTAATTGATGATTTCCGGGAATTAAACGAGGGGGACAGAATCGTTCATTTAGATCAGGGGATTGGGATATATAGAGGCCTAATAGAAATGGAAGGTGAAGGCGAAACCTCCGAAGAAGTTCTAGTCATAGAATATGCTGAAGAAGCCAAACTCTATGTCCCACTTGAACAAGCTCACTTGATATCTCGGTACATGGGCTCCGGAACCAAGGCCCCTCCCCTCGATAGACTCGGAGGCGGACGATGGGTTAGCCGCAAAGCCAAAGTGGAAAAATCAATACTAGATTACGCTTCCCATCTCATTAAAACTCACGCAGAAAGAAACACTTTTAAAAGCTACACACATTCCCCTGACACTAAGTGGCAAATTGAATTTGAAAACAGTTTTGCATATAGAGAAACTCCCGATCAAATCCTAGCCATTGATCAGACAAAAATGGACATGGAATCTGAAATGCCCATGGACAGACTCATTTGCGGCGACGTTAGCTTTGGCAAAACAGAAATTGCAATAAGAGCAATATTTAAAGCCGTCATGAGCGGGAAACAGGCCGCTCTCCTGTGCCCAACAACGGTCCTTGCTCAGCAACATTATGAAACCTTAAAAAAACGATTTTCAGAATATCCGATTGAAATCGATCTGTTATCTAGATTCAAAACACAGTCACAACAGAAGCGCACATTGAAAAAAATTCTCAGTGGAAATGCAGACGTTATAGTGGGAACTCATCGCCTAGTATCAAAGGATGTTGTCTTTAAAAATATAGGATTGGCAATCATAGATGAGGAGCAGAGGTTCGGAGTTAAACATAAAGAAAGATTCAAAGAACTATTTAAGCTTGTCGATGTTTTAACACTTTCCGCAACACCAATCCCAAGGACCCTATATCTATCACTAATGGGAGTGAAAGACATGTCCACGATCGATACTCCTCCACCAGGAAGAGCACCAGTAGAGACCGCTATATGTCCTTATGATGAGAAAATTATAAAGACAGCAATTAATAGAGAACTGAAACGCAAGGGACAGATATTCTTTCTCCATAACCGGGTAAAATCCATAGAAGGAATAAAAGAAAAAATCCAAGAAATGGCACCAGCCGCACGGGTTGAAGTGGGCCACGGACAAATGGATGAAACGGCTCTCGAAGAGATCATGCACCGTTTCGTTAATCATGAAATCGATGTTCTCGTATGCACAACCATAATAGAAAGCGGTATAGATATTCCAAACGCAAACACTATCATCATTGACCGCGCTGATCGATTCGGCCTAGCTGACCTCTATCAATTGAGAGGGCGAGTCGGAAGGTCTGGCCGGAAAGCTTATGCGATCCTAATGTTGCCTCAGGACCTCATGGCCACGGGCGATGCAAGAAAAAGAATAAATGCAATACGACAATACACTGAACTGGGATCAGGATTTAAAATAGCAATGCGAGACCTTGAAATTCGGGGATCAGGAAATCTTCTAGGGACCCAACAATCCGGTCACGTCGCATCAGTAGGATTTGAGCTTTACTGCAAACTGCTAAAACAATCGATCCTAAGATTAAAAGGCAACTCATCACAAGGCCTCTCCGACTGTTACCTTCACATTGATTTCATTAACACCAACGAAGCGGCATACTTAAAATCCCCTCAACATTCTTTACCTGCATTCCTCCCGACATCATACCTCACTGAAGCCAAATTACGAATTGCTTCTTATAGGCAAATAGCCGAACTCGAAACCATAAAAGAACTCAATTCTCTGATCAGAGAATGGCAAGATCGCTTTGGCAAGTTGCCTGCCCCGGTCAATCATTTAATACGGTGTTCTGAGCTGAAAATAGCAGCAGCTAGTAGCGGAATACAATCAGTAGAAATGGTCGGAGAAAAGCTAATGCTAAAGCGGAATAATGAATATATATTAATAGAAGGAAGATTTCCTAGAATTAAAGGCACTGATCTAGAAGAACGCTTGAAAAAGGCAGTAGATTTAGTAAAGAAGTTCTGAATAGAAACAGTTTTATATCTGTCTAACAATACTACTAGAATTATTACTTATTGTTACCTAACTACTAATTAATAAATGTTACGCTCATTATTACTCATTACCGCAACGCTCATCTTGAGCCTGACAACCAAAAGTGCCGAACCTCGTGCTTTCAATTCTCTGGTCGCCGTCGTCAACGGTCAAGTCATCACAGAATCAGAAGTTCAACAAGCGACATCAAATACTAGGGAAATAATAATTCGCTCTCAACCTGCCGGAAAAGAACGTGACAAGATGTTAACGTCTCTCCGTAAAAACGCATTAGAGAGCCTCGTAGAGAGAGAACTCATACTCTCTGAATTTGTAAAGTTAGGAGCAAAAATAAAGGATAACATTATTGACCAAGACATTGAGAAAATAATCGAAAGAGAACCCTTTAATGGGAATCGAGATAAATTCATTGAAGATCTCAGAAAGACGGGAATGACAATGAAAAAGTTCAGGGACATGCGACAAAAGATCATTGCTGTCGAAATGATGCGATCCAGTCAAGCAAAGGGTATTTCAGTGGTCACTCCTCAAAAATTAACGGAAACATATCAGAAGCATAAAGATAAATTTAGAGAAGAAACTTTTGCGAGAATACGAACAATAATGATCCCAAAGGCAACGAAAGATCCGATCATTAAAATAGAAGACCAAAGAAAACTCATTACCGAAATCCGTTCTAAAACAATGAAAGGTGAAGACTTTGCAGAATTAGCAAAAGAACACTCCAAGGATAGCGTGTCGGATTCAGGAGGTGACCGAGGCATCATAGGAGAGAAGAGCATTAAATTACGGAACGATTTAAAAACTGCCGCTTTCGCACTCGACTCTGGCAAAGTAAGCGAAGTACTTGAAGATAATTATGCCTTCTATCTCCTCAAGGCAGAAAATAAAAAGTTAGGACAAAGCAAATCTTTAAATGACCCTATCGTCCGTAACGAAGTGAACAAACTAGCATTGTTAGAATTAAGGAAGTCCGCATACGAAAGATGGATTACCAAATTAAAAAAGACCGCCTCGATCCGCCAATTCGACAGCAAAGGAAATTTGATTACAAAATTTCAAAAGGCCCCATCCGAGTAAACACCTAAGTCATAGCCCCTTCACAAAGGAAAATTAAATCAATAGGCCCCTCGCATCTTGTCTAAAAAAGGCAATAGAAACTTAGTAATGTATCATTAAACGCATACGCTATTGGCCTTTAAAGCAAATAACGAGAATAAATTAATCTTGTGACTGATAAAGAAATCATCGCGAAATGGAAGAATGAAACAGCTCCGCTGCTTCCTGTCCTGCATGCATTTCATGATAGAGACAATTACATATCTGAAGATTCAATAAGAATCGTAAGCACCGAACTCAAAATACCTATAGCGGAACTCTTTGCTACGATAAGTTTCTATCACCATTTCTCTAGAGAACTTCCAGGCAAGCAAGCTCCTCGAGTCTGCACAGGTAATGTATGTTGTTTGAACGGTGGGACAGAATTACTTGAAGAATTAAAATCTGAAGGAGCCACCCCAATGCCCTGCGCTGGTCGCTGCGATGAAATGATTCCCGTAATTAAAGGAAGTCAGGTGCTAGTGGGTAAGGACTCAAAAACACTCAAATACCGCAAGTCCCCGATTCCAATACCTAATCCAGGAAAGTTAGAAGAATGTATTTTCCGATACATCAGAGAAGAGGATCGATCCACATTGGATGGATATCAGAGAGATCATGGCTATGCGGCTCTGCGCCAAGCGATTGAAACTTCTCCAGAAAATGTTCGTGACCTCATTACAGAATCCAAATTAGCAGGTCGTGGAGGAGCCGGATTCCCAACAGGGTTGAAATGGAAATCAGTTGCTGAAGCAAACGGAACACCCAAGACAATCATCTGCAATGCAGATGAAGGCGAACCTGGCTGCTTTAAGGACAGAGCCATTATGGATCACGACCCTCACTCACTCATAGAGGGCATGATAATTGCGGCTTATTCAACCGGTTCAAATCGTGGATTCATCTACTTACGTTATGAGTACCCTGAGACTGAGAGGATACTTCAAGAGGCAATAGATGAAGCCATCCAAAATAAATTGCTAGGAGAAGGAATCCTTGGAGTCGTAGGCTTTGATTTCGACCTACAGATTCGGAGAGGTGCAGGAGCTTACATATGTGGTGAAGAAGGGTCCCTTCTAAATAGTTTAGAAGGGAAACATCCTTTCCCGCGCAACAAGCCCCCGTTCCCAGTCACTCATGGATTTGAAAACCTTCCGACAGTAGTAAATAATGTTGAGACTCTGGCTTCAGTTCCTCCCATTCTAAGAAAAGGCCCTGACTGGTATAAGTCTCTAGGAATCGGAGACCACGCTGGAACAAAAATCATTTCCCTTTCAGGTGACATAAAAAGACCAGGAAACTATGAAGTTCCTTTCGGTTTATCACTTAAAACATTATTGCATGAATGGGCCGGAGGGGCACCAGAAGAAAAGAAAATCAGGGCCGTCACAATGGCAGGACTGAGCGGAGGCTTCTTATCTAAAGAGGATCTAGAAGTGACCCTTGATGAACCATCTATCAGGAGCAAGGGGTCTTTCCTCGGAGCAGGTGGTATTATCGTTTTTGATGATAGTCGTGACATGGTCAAAGTCGCTCATAGTGCGATGGAATTTTTCTCACACGAGTCCTGTGGGAAATGCTTCCCTTGCCGAATAGGCACCCAAAGACTCAAGGAAAGGCTAAGCGAAGAAGATTCTGGACTCGACGCACTTAATTGGGTTAAAGAAGTAGATGAAATTGGTGAAGTGATGAAAGCCACGAGCGCGTGCGGACTTGGAATAGCCGCCCCTAACGTTACTGAGAGTCTTCAGAAATACTTTCCAGAAGCAATTAACGATCACGTAAATAAATAATTCGGCCAATATAAACCAAATTTGATTTCATTAACGCTTTAATTAATAACCAAAGATAAGAAATCGGATAGCCCCAGTGAAAAAAAGAACCTCAACATTAAAACCAAAGACATGATAAATAAAACCATCGTTGCTTCTGCAGCATTCATAACCTCATTACCAATGAGCATACTTGCAGAATCTGCGAGTGAACTAATCGAAAAACATACAAAGCAAGCAGCCGAATCAATCGAAGCTTACTTGCAAAAGAATCCAAAGGCCGCTGATACTAACGAAGCAACTGATTTCCTTATAGAATCATACGCTAGGCTTAAAATGACAGAGCGCCAAGCCGAACTGCTCGGCGGGAAATACAAGAACCTTGCCAAAGGGGCTGACCTAGTTCCTCAAGAATTTTTTGGAGTCTTTCAAGAACTGTTTGCACTTCACATGGCATCAGGAGCAAAGGACAAAGCACGGACTGCATTGTCATCAGCGAAAAAAGACATTCAAGGACATCAACAAGCTGACCGGTTTGGACAATTCCTTGACCAGTTAGGAGGAGAACTAAATAGGCCAGGGGTCGGTGAAGTGATGGAACTTAAATTCACCAGCTTGGCAGGCAAAGAAATTAACCTTGAAGACATGAAAGGAAAAGTAGTACTGATTGATTTTTGGGCAACTTGGTGCGGGCCTTGCATCGCAGAACTACCAAATGTTCTTAAAGCTTATGAAGCCTATCATGATAAAGGCTTTGAGATCATTGGCATTTCACTAGATAACGCCAAGGATGAAGAGAAGTTAAAAACATTTATTAAAGATAAAAACATGCCTTGGCCACAAGCTTTTGACGGTAAAGGTTGGGGCAACGCGCTAGCAAAGAAATATGGGATAACATCTATTCCTGCCACTTTCTTGGTAGGCAAAGACGGAAAGATTGTGTCCTCCAATTTGCGAGGCCCTGCCCTTAGTTCAGCAGTAAAAAAAGAACTCGGTCTTTAAATTCCTGAGCAATCGACTTTCTTATTCTCATTTTAAAAACGGCCAACTGTTCAGGTTGGTCGTTTTTTTATTCTATAATAACTGTGTCTAACGCAATTAAATGAGATATTACTTAATTTTAAATAAATTTAACAGTTGCTAATTAATTTTTAAAATTTGTTACCATTTTGCCGCTTTTCGTGGTTAATTACTAGCCCCTCTCAAATGATCTCCGCTAAAGATGTTCCTGCGAATGCACGGATACTAACCGTATCTGTTGATGGAGAACTTGTAGAATTGAGGGACGGCGAAACGATCTATGACGTCACTAATCGCTGCAGACGAGAAGTACCTACTCTCTGCTACGATCCAAGGCTCGAAGCGTTTGGGTCTTGTCGGCTATGCGTAGTCGAGGTTGAAGGAATTAAAAATCCTGTCGCGTCTTGTACTACAAAGGTCACCGACGGAATGGTCATTAAGACTAGGACTGATGCCATTGAGCAATACAGGAAAACACTTATTGAAATGGTTGCCAGTGAGAACCGCAACCTAGACATTGATCCATTATCCGGTTACTCAAGCCAAGAACTTGGAAATCTTATCGAAAGATATGAAGCTAGGACCGACAGGTTCTGTGGGAAAACAAGCGGGAAAACCAATCAGGATGATAAGAATCCTTTCATATTACGTGATTACGATAACTGCATTTCATGTTACCGCTGCGTGAGGGTCTGCGCAGAACAAGAAGGAGATCATGCCATCAATATTATTAATCGAGGTTTTGGGACACAAATTTCGACTGAATTTGGAAATGATCTTCGCGACTCTCAATGCACTTTTTGTGGGCAGTGCGTTCAGACCTGTCCTACCGGAGCTCTTTCAGACAAGAAAGCACTCCGGGCCAAAGAATTACCTGAGGAAATTAAAAAGACAAGATCAGTTTGTCCATACTGTGGTGTAGGTTGCACCGTAGACATACTCAGCAAAGGAGATCGCGTTGTAGGAATACAGCCGGCCATGGACGGCCCGGCCAATGAAGGCGCTCTATGCATTAAAGGACAATACGCTTTTGATTTTGTACATCATCCTGACAGACTACAAAGACCCTTGATAAGGCAAAAAGATGGGGCATTCAAAGAGTCTGATTGGGATGAGGCTCTAGATGCAGCTGCAGAAGGATTCAAAAAAGTACTAAATGAAAATGGTAGACATTCAATTTATGGCATCGCATCTGGCCGAGCCCCTCACGAGGCCGCCTACACAATGCAGAAATTTATTCGATCCAATTTCGGCACTAATTACATAGATAACTGTAGTCGAAGTTGACACGCTCCCACTGTCGCCGGTCTGGCGGCCACCATTGGAAGAGGAGCAATGAGCAACCCACTCATTGATATGGAATACCCTGATGTCATCTTCGCCATTGGAACGAACATGACCGAATGTCACCCAGTAGCCGCTACTCGACTCAAAAAAGCAGTTTCTCGTGGAGCCAAGATGATCGTTGTTGATCCTCGAGAAACTCGATTAGCGAAGATAGCTGATCTTCACCTCAGAATCAGAGTCGGATCAGATGTTGCTCTGCTCCTTGCAATGGCTCACGTCATCGCCCGGGAAGAACTCATCGACACAGAATTCATCAAATCTAGAACAGCAGGATCTGAGGAATTTCTTAATCATGTAAAAGATTTCACTCCTGAATGGGCATCTAGCATCTGTGAAGTTCCTGCAGAACAAATAGAAAAAGCTGGATTATGGTTCGGAGAAGGCACTCCATCAGCCATTTATTATACTTTAGGTATCACTGAACACATCTGCGGAGTAGATAATGTTCAATCACTCTGCAACTTATCCTTGATGACAGGAAACCTCGGCATCAAAGGTGGAGGAATAAATCCGATGCGTGGGCAAAATAACATCCAAGGAGCAGGTGATTGCGGAGCCGTTCCTAGTAACTTTCCTGGCTTCCAAGCCTGCGCTGACCAACTCAGTGCCGATAAATTTTCAAAGGCTTACGGAACTCAAATCGACGCGGAGAAAGGGATAACAAAAGTAGCAGCTCTTAATTTGTGTGGTAGCAGCGGACCTGAAGGGATACATGCCATGCTTATCGACGGTGAGAACACTGTGGTCACTGACCCAGATAAAAACCATTGTGAAAATGCTCTTAAAAGCCTTCAACATCTTGTCGTCATTGATTTGTTTTTGACAGAGACCGCTGAACTCGCTGACATTGTTTTTCCCGCAACGGCATTCGCTGAGACTGACGGAGTTCAAACTAATACAGAAAGGAGAGTCCAGCGCCTCCGAGCAGCGGTCCCTCCCCCAGGAGAAGCAAAACCTGATTGGTGGATAGTATCTGAGATTGCAAAAAGAATGGGTAATACCCAATTCAATCATTTTGAGTCTGCTAAAGATGTTTTCAATGAGCTCTGTTCACTCAGTCCAATTTACGCTGGACTGGACTGGGACACGATAGGTGACGGCGAATTTCAATGGCCAGTACCTGAAAAGGGTCATCCTGGAACGCCACGACTACATGAAAAAGAATTTAAAAACGGTAAAGGCTTATTTAAATTAATAGGATACCGTGATCCTGCCGAAGTCATTGATGAAGATTTTCCCGTATGGCTCACTACTGGCCGCAGACTCCAAGCCTACCATACTCGAACTCAGACTGGTCGGAGCGCTGGGATAGATTACTTACTCAATGAAGAGAGTCTCGAAATTAACCCATCTGATGCTACTGACTGGGGCATAGATGAAGGAGAAATCGTAGAAATGAAGAGCCGAAGGGGGAGCATCCAAATAAAGGCCCGATTAACTGACTGTTCACCTAGAGGCACAGTGTTTACAAGCTTTAGCTTTGCTAGTGTACCCGTCAATATTCTTACCGGAAGTGGATACGATCCTGTCACTGATACGGCCGAATTAAAAGTCTGCCCCGTCAGCATTACAAAGATAAAGAAGCCATCCGCTTAGTCTTCACCATTAGGCGTCGTCTATCGGTTCTTCTTTGACTGGGAGAACATCCATTCAAAGACTTCCGGATTACCGTAGCATGGCTTCCAGGCATCATGTTTAATGCCTGAATCCTCATCGTACTCAGTATAATTAATCTTTCCTTTAACGTCTTTTAACGCATCCACTATCTGACGAGTAAAATCAACTCTCACAACATTATCTGCGACACCATGATGAGTCCAAATTGGAATATCCTTGATTTTCTTAGCGATCCGAGGACTTGCTCCCCCACAAACAGGAACAGCAGCAGCAAACAAATCAGGGGAATTGGATAGGGCTTCCCATGTCCCAAAACCTCCCATAGAAACACCTGTAATATAAATTCGATTCTTATCTACCGGAAGATGTTCGATTGCAGATTTAACCAAGCCAATCACGTCATCTATATATTCACCTCTCCAACCTTGTCCATCATTTGGGCATTGAGGTGCAACAATAAATGAAGGGTTATCTTTATAAAAGTTCTTCGAAGTAAATTTCCTGGGCACACTAAATAAGTGTTTCTCATTATCGGTTCCTCCCGAACCTTTTCCATGAAGGAAAACCACAAAAGGATATCTTTTATTTGTTTTTAATTTCTTGCCTCCCCAGAACCTGAATTTTAAACTCTCATACTCCATCTTTTCCCATGTGTCATTCAAGCGATCCACAAAGATTCCGCTAGGCTCCTTCTTTCCAGGGCCATTCAGTTCCTCCAATTTTTCCTCAACCCATTTTCTGTCCTCTTCAGAAATCTTATCGAGACGAAGCGTAAAACGTCTGCCGTCCGTCTTACGTTTTAGGGTCACGTTTCTATCTGTTCCTGCCACAAACTCAGCCTCCAAAGTTCTTCCATCCAACGAAGTCCAGACCCTAGGCTCTTCACCGCACACATTAAAAAGAAAACCAACAGTAAAAACCGTTACTAAAATATCTAACCGTATTGTTCTATTCCTCATTTTATATACACAAAGATCATACCTCTCATTCGACATCACTAAAAGTGAATAAATAGAACTGAAAATACAGATCAGGTACGTCCAGAATATCTTTGGGGATTATCTGCCCAAGACGATCCAATTAGTAAAAGAGCAGGCATCAAGGAACAAAGCCATAATATAGGCATATAAACATCAAATAGTGCAAAAGAGGCTCCAAAAAATAACGGACCGATGCCACTAGCGATCACCATGCTAGACATGCTCACACCACTCACAGAGCCTAGCCAACGTCGACCATAAAATCGAGGCCACACAATGCCACTCAGACAAGCAAATCCACCGCCAGCAATTCCATTGCCTATGATATATGAAACGACACCCAAATTAGTATCTAGATGAATGACTCCTAATACTGAAACAAATCCGGCAGCATTTACGACTGCAAGAAGATATTTCAGTTTAGTCCTAGAACTGACCCAACCCATAAACAAATTAGATAAAACACTAACGACTGCCATAGGGACAAAATACCCAATCACTTCAACTTCATTTCTTCCTAAGCTTTTCCCGATTGAAATTATATGAAAAGTGACTGCCGTAGTATAAAGAGAAATAAAACTAAATGATAAATTAAAAGCCCAAAAGGGCCATGTCCTTAGTGATTCGTGAAGCTTAAAATCCCTATGAGCCACAGCATCTTCGTGAATTTTACTTTTCGTTTTCGATTCTCGATTGCCGTCCATTCTCAAGCCGCACTCTTCAGGATTATCACGGAACAG
Organism: Akkermansiaceae bacterium; assembly: GCA_018675395.1. GTDB lineage: Bacteria > Verrucomicrobiota > Verrucomicrobiia > Verrucomicrobiales > DEV007 > EC70. The sequence continues at coordinate 3,799 of JABGYE010000130.1, read as the reverse complement.
CAACCACCCAAGACCTGCCATTATGCAAATCGTCACAAGGCCCAGAATTAACCATGCTCCAGACCAACCAAATTTATCACTCATCCACTTAAGTCCGCGCGGAGCAAAGGAAAAAGAAAACGCAGTGAATACACCACTCAGAGCAAAGGCCTTTCCCCTATTATGATCGAACCACTTACCTATAGCATTCCTTCCAGTCATTGTGAGGACGCCCTGCGCAGAGGCACGTATCAAGAAAAATCCGAAAGTTATGATCACAAAGGCAATAATGACCCGAGACACAGACATTAAAGAACTCAAGCCATCTAATATATTTCTAATCTGACTCAAATAGAGTAAAACAATACCAGTAGCCATTGCAGAATAGACAATCATACGTCTAGCACCTATCCGATCATACAGTCTGCCAAAGAAAGGAAGGCTCAATCCACTGGCAACAGTACCGACGCAATAAGCTGTACTTAGCTGAACCCGGTTAAGACCAAGCTCCTCTATCAGAGTATCAGTGAACACTGAAAAACCCATGGTTTGACCAGGAATACTAAAAACAACAGCTAACGTGCCAGCCAAAACAATGACCCAACCATAAAAGAAGGGAAACTTATCTGGCCTAAAAGGAAACTTCGGATCCCACAATTTTGATATGGGTTGTTCCCTCTTCTCTTGATCTGGCATTCGAGACATTGCTTCATTTGAAGCAAATGCGCGACTAACTTTTTAACTAATTAATTAATCTCTGAGATCAATATGTAACCTCAGGCAATTAACTGCTAAGATACAAGGGAACTAAAAATCGAATCTATTTTCTTTTTCCTCTTCCTCTTCCTCTTCCTTTTCGGTTTCGGTTTCGGTTTCGGTTTCGGTTTCTGATCCTGATTTACTCTGAATTAACTTCTGATCATCCGCAGAAAGCTTCGAGATATCATAATCAAATTCCCTGCCATTCTTGAAACGGAACTTTCCCTTTCCTCCTTTTAGAGAAATCAATGATGCCACCAATTTCCGACCATCAGCATTAGTCCAAGTCCTCTCATCGACCAAATATTTAGGCCTCGCAAACGGATCAGCGCCCGAATCCCCTGAACCGGACAAGTCCCCCTCCGTAACATCCTTCAACGCTGTCTTGATTGCTTTTTCTGTTTCCGGGTTACTGGGGTGCCCATGATACACTAGATTCCCATCAACTCCAAAAACAGCCATGTGAGGAATGCCATTACTTAGGCTCGGTCCACTCACACCTTTAGTAACTGTGAATTTTAACTTATGATCATCAACTGCCTTTTCAATAGCATCCGGAGCACTTCCTTGCACTTCGGCACCAATAAGAACCATCCCTTTTTTTGAATATTTCCTGTCCATCTGAACCAGATGAGGCATTCCTGCAATGCAGGGTCCTCACCGAGTTCCCCAATATTCAAGGACAACGACCTTCCCCTTAAGCTTACTCAGTTTCCTTTCTTCACCTGAAACATGATCTCCTAATTTAAAATCAGAAAGACTGTGCTCTGCATCCGCGGCCTTGGCAGGTAATGCAGTGAGCCCTACACTCATTACAAAACCAGCAAAAAGATTAATGTACTGTTTCATTATTATATTAATTTAAATTCTGTCAGTGGAGGCCAATAACTTTAACTCATTAAAGCATAAACACATTCTCTCGCAACAATATACATGAGTAGCCTTTGTCTTAAATATGTCCAGCCCAGTTACCTGGTGTTCCTACCCCATATTACTGGTGTTCCTACCCCATATTAGGGATCAATCGCTTCTAATATTAAAATTACCCACTAATTACTGTAAATTGTCTCGCAATATAATTAAGAACATTCTCAAATCATTCTAATTAAGTAAAAACCAAAAGTATTTTAAAATGCGAATCTCATTACTTTTACTCATTTTAATATCTTTAGTCGCTCAATCTTCCGAAGAAATCAAAAGTGAGCACATTAAATTATTCAATGGTAAAGATTTAAACGGCTGGAAAAGCATTGGCTCAGCTAAATGGAAAGTAGAAAATGGAGAGCTCGTTGGAGGCCAAGAAGGTGACCCTAGCCGCAGTGGAATTCTATTAACTGAAAGGACCTTCAATGATTTTGATTTGAGTCTAGAATTTAAAATAGATGAACACGGAAAATATAACAGTGGCATCTATTTCAGAAAATCAAAGACCAAGGCTCTTGGTCGTCCTTATCAATTAAACATAGGGAGAGGAGTCGCAGATGAACCGGTTGGCCTTCACCTTGACGACTGGTTGGACAAGGGAGATGAGGATGACTCTATCCGAAAGCCATTAGAATGGAATAAACTCCGAATCCGCGCCGTTGGACCATTAATTAAAGCATGGCTGAATGATAAATTAATTGTCGAATATAAGGACCCTTCGCCGCGTAAGGATTTACTCGAATCTGGAACCATAGGAATTCAGACCTATGGAGCAGATGGCCACTCAGGATGGGTCAAGTTCCGTGAAATTCACATCCTTAACCTGAACAAAAAATAACTTCGTTAAACTTATTCAGAAGAAACAGCTTCAGCAGTTAGCCCCGCAAATGTATCTGCCCAGCCTTGAGTCCCAGAACTGAAATAGATAGTTGGTTCGCTTCCACCAAAGGAATCCGGACTCGCTGAAGGCGCATCACCTAAAAAGGTCACACTCTCTAGATTCTCACAACGGCTAAATGCACCCCTCCCTAAGGACCTAACACTTGAAGGGATTGTAATTTTTGAAAGGTCGGCACACTCAAAAAACGCCCCCTTGGAAATTGAAATGACTCCCTCAGGAATATTCACCTGCCTGAGGCTTGAGCAGTTACCAAACATCTGTACCCCTATCGTGGTAATATTAGCTGGTATCGCAATACTCGAAAGGTTAGTGCATTTATAGAAAGCCATATCTCCTATCGAACTTATGGATTCAGGTAACGTGACCGCATTCAAGCCTACGCAATTATAAAATGCTCCGACCCCTATCGATTTAATGTCATTTCCAAACACAACACTTGTAATTTTACCACAAGAACGGAAAGCGTAACTATCAATAGAACTCACACCTTTTGCCACAGTCAGAGAACCGGACTTGCCCAGAGGGCATTGAATTATTTTTGTCTTTCCATTATCATAAAGGACCCCATCTTCACTTGAATAGTACTGATTATCATCACCAACATTGATAGAGTCCAGATTAGTACAATTATCAAAAGCCAATTCGCCAATGGATGTAACGCCACTCGGAATCTCAATAGAATAGAGTCCAGTGCATCCGCTAAATGCCCAACGCCCGATAACAGTTACATTCTCTCCAATAATAATACTTTTTAAGGTTGTACTGCCCGCAAATGCCTTGGCCCTAATCTCGGTTACCGGGACATCCTCAATAGTGTCGGGAATAGTGAGGGATTCGGCGGACCCATTATACTTTGTAATAACCGCTTTATTTCCAATGATTTCATAAACATAATTCGGCTCAGTCGGAATAGGTTCAATCAGCTCTACTCGGCCTTGATTAGCTGTTTTCTTCGGTGTGACAACTTTCTTTTCTTCTGATTGTTTTGAGGAATCCTTGTCTCCACCACATCCTATTAGAAAAATGAGAGTTAATAAAAACAGTAAGTTCTTCATTGTTGTTTGATGATTGAAATCAATCCTTAGAGTGTTCAGATAATTCTTAGAGCCGAGCATTCCTCTGCACTAGAAATTTTCTAAGTATATTAATTTTCAGAACTCGCTGGTTCCTCGGCTGGTTCCTCGGCTGGTTCCTCGGCTGGTTCCTCGGCTGGTTCCTCGGCTGGTTCCTCGGCTG
>JABGYE010000229.1:0-3119 GCA_018675395.1 Akkermansiaceae bacterium | reverse complement strand
GACCTTTGTGTTGCGGTCATTGATTACCTCTTGGCTGAGGAGAAAATAAAAATGATTACTAAGGGACTTTTATTTAACGTTGAATTTTCTGAGCTTGTACATTTTTTCTCAACAAATAGAGCTGTATACGAAGCGGAGTTTGTTAGAGGAGGGAGGAGTAAAGAACAAGCTAAAGAAGACTATGAAAATCTTTATAAGATTTTCAATGGTTTTGATTCAATTACAGGTTCGTCAGAAAAAGTGGATGGAGATTTTAATTTTCAGGTTAGAGGAAAATTAAAGCCTTTGAAAAAAATAAAGGTACAAGATTAACGTTTTCTTGATTGTTTAGCAGCTGGTTTTGGTGTCCTTTCGCTGCTGCCTCTTACGATGCGGCGTTGTGGAGATTGTTTGATTGTGTTGCTGCTGGTTTTTGGAGTTGGTGATTTGCGTTGGACTGCTTGTCTTTGTCTCTGTTCTGCGGCTTGTTTTTGAGCGAATTGATTTCGCCTTGCTCTATCGTCAGCGATTCTCTTAGCTGCAGCAATTTCCTGCTGCTGCCTTGCTTGGACTGTTTGTCTTTGTTTATGTTCTGCGGCCTGTTTTTGAGCGAATTGATTTCGCCTTACTTTATCGTCAGCGATTTTCTTAGCTGTAGCAATTTCCTGCTGCTGCCTTGCTTGGACAGTTTGTCTTTGTTTGCCTGGATTGTTTTCTTTTATTGGAATTGCTTTAGGTGTTTTGTTTTTACTGATTGGAGGAACGATTACATTTGATTGTATACGGTCATTAGTCTCTTTAGATATTCTCCGGCTATGGTTTTCTATATTTGGTATTTTTGTTTCTGATATGCGACTGCTCCTGTCAGTTGTGTTAGTTTCATTAATTAAGCTAACGGCTTTTATTTTGTTGTTATCAGGCCTTTGATTTACTGGCCTATCCTGATTCTTTTCCTTTTCGGAATCATTGTGGATATGTCGTCTTAGTTTTTTTTCTTGATCATGGTTAGCCAATTCATTCCAACCATTATCCACTTCTACTTTGTGTATTTTTCTTGATGCTGGTCGATTATTGGGTCTTTCCGAATGGCTAGATTTAATTCTTTCATGTATCACAATGTGATTTGATGAATGATTCGTTCGATTAATGGCTCCGCGTTTCCCTCTATTCTTTACTATATGAAGAGTCGGGTGCTTTTGCTGGTGATGCCTTACTAGATAGTCTCTGTTAGGGCCTCTACTATGTATGTGGTTGTTACCCTCGCTAGAACTGGACAAAATAAGAGTCACATTGTTGGTCGACAGAATTAGGGATGCATTCTGGCGGCGATTGATGACTGAAGTGCGGCAGTTCCTTGAGACAAAGTCTGTAATTTTAACAAAGTTATAATGGCTTGGACCAATATTGCAGCGAGAATCGACCCAACGCCTGATGCCTATACTATGGCTCCATGTTGCTGTTGGAGGAAGTGGAGACCAACCGATGTGGTTTGAAGAAGTTCTCCAAGACACCCATGCAGGTGCCCATTCTCTTCCAGGTACCCAGCACCATCCAAGTGTTCTGTATCTGACCCATCTGCCATAATGATAGCAAGCCCATCCCCATGGTTCTGGTGATGTGAAATGCCAACCCAGTTCAGTGTAATTCCATTGACCCACAGTGTATGGTGACCAATCTACAGTTTGGGAAGTGTTGGGTCTCCACACTTCGCCATAGTTATCTGTGGATAACCAGTCTCCGTATGGATTAAGAGCTTCTCCGAAATCTTCTCTGGCTTGATTGTCAGGTACGAATTCAGGGAGATCTTGCTCGTTTATATCTGTAATATCTTCAGGGAAAAGATCAGATGATGGACCCAATTCTTGTGGATTTTCTTTAACTGATAGATCTGATGATTTTTCAGTTAGCTTTTTTTCGATGGAGTCTTGATTTTCTTTGAGCTGTTTTTCTAATTCATTAATCCGCTCAGTAAGTAGATCTATTTTTTTTAATAGTAAATCTTCTCGTTGGTCCTGGGCGGGTTCAATTTCATCTTCAATTTTTATAGGCTCAATTACTGGAGGGTCAATTGTGGCAGGATCTGGTACGGTTGTTTCTTTAGTGAGAATCTGATCTGCTCGAATGAGCAAAGTAGAGACAACGCTAATTAGCAGTGTCATTACTATAATATTTGAAATTTTCATCCTTCGTTTGACCTGATAGGCTTTAGTTTTATTCAATAAAAAATAAAAAACTTTTGCTACAGACAAAGTAATCTGTTCGTAATCTATTTATGCTTATTTAATCATGTTTCACAAAAAATGAACATTAAAAGCATTTCATTAAGCGTATTTTTCTCTTTAGCCCTTTTTTCTAAGTTTGCTTTAGCTCAAATCTCGTCGAGAGAAGGGTCTGGCAGAGGTGGTTCAGGTAATCATCCCGAGTTAAGAGCGCTGGACATTAACGGGGATGGATCCATTTCATCTAAAGAAATTGAAGAAGCATCGGAATCGCTTTTGAGTTTAGATAAGAATAGGGATGGGATCATTACGGGTAATGAATTAAGGCCTGATCGTTTTGGTAGGGGGCCTCGAGCTGATGTTGATGAAGGTGAAAGGAATGGGCCTATCCGCGGTCAGGGTGGACCGAAGCGAAGAGCTGGGGGGCCGAGGCCAAATGATTTAGGGGAATCTTCATTGGATTTGGGGGAGCCTAGCATTGCCTGGTATCCTAGCTTGGAAGATGGGATCTCAGAGGCCAAAAGGATGAATCGACCAATACTTTTTATGGCGGTGGCGTCACAGTGTGGTGGTGTTCCTGGTGTTTTCTGACCCGGTTATACTTCCACAAAGAACAGTTTGTTCAGCGATCCAGATGTCATTAAAGCTTCCAGAAAATTTATTTGTGTTCGAATAGAGTCGTATGAAAGTGAGGAGAATCAAAAAATTGTAAGAAGTCATCTAGGAGGAAGATTTGAGAATACCGCTTTTTGCGTCATTGCTCCTGACGGCCAGAAGAGATTAACCCGTAGCGGTCGTGGCCCTCAGCACATATCGCGGAATTTTGATGATATAGCTGTTATAGCTGACCGGTATAAATCAAGGGGAGATATTCTGGACTCTCGTATCCCAGATTTCAATAGTTTTGCCTTGGCGCTGAAT
>JABGYE010000235.1:0-4792 GCA_018675395.1 Akkermansiaceae bacterium | reverse complement strand
CCGCCATTGGAGACATCGCAATCTTCTGATCACCTACTAGGTCCCCACTTTCATTCACATTACCAGTCGGAGGGCCAAGTCTCATTTTATCTATTCCAATTGAAATTTTAGAAATGGGCGAATCCGTAAGTATTCCTGGATTGAGAGATTTCGCTACCACCTTAACTTCAAATTCATCCCTCCCCCCCCAATCATCGAGTGTATAACCCAATTCAGTTCCGGCAAATCCACCAGAAAACCGCTGCTCAATGTTATCTATTATTGCTAACGGATCCGACCCATCAAATGACCAAGCAATTTTAAAATGATCAGAGCTTTGGTATCGGTTAGGTATGTTTTCAGAATTCAATAATGATACAAACACCGGAGATCCAGTAGCTGCATCATTTTTAGAGGAGACCATTCTTCCTCCCAACTGTTCATAATTTATAGGATTATGAAAGGCACTCAATCCAATCTCTAGTTGCACAGGGTCCGCATTATACGCATTGAGAATCACACCGCTGTCAGCCCATGATCCAGGCTTCAGGCTAGCCGCCATCGCAGCAACTCTATCGCCAGGGTTGATTTCAAAATTTTGCCCAGAATAAAGAGTCCAATTATTACCATCCAAACTATAAAATATACGTGAAGAGCCTTCTGGGTTTGGATTACTAAGCGAAACCCTAAAAGCTTCAAAATTATACAGCTCGTAATTCCCCCCAGCGGATGAAAATGATGGCGCGTTAAGATTTAGAGAACCAGTGTAATTTGCAGATGAAGCCAAGGGAAGAGAATCTCCTTGATCTAGATTAATCGGAATGACCAACCCGTTCTTAATTACATTCTTATCATCATAATCCCAAACCCAGTTACTCTTTTTAGCAAGCCTCAGAGTAGACTCACGATCCTCAACTAAAGATTGGCTCCTTCCCAATTCTTCATTCATGCGGAAAGATTCAATACCTAAATCTCCACCCCTTGCAACAATGAACCTTTTCGTATGCAGATCCCATAAAGCTCTTGGCTTTCTGGTTGAAGCTTCAGCCTCGGACTGCATAACAAGCTCTAATCGAGAATCTATCATTGATTCTCTAAGACCTATGATTTCCCTATGAGTATTTTCAGAGGCGACGGTTTTTAATTTTTTGATAATTTCCTTGGGTGCTAAATTTACATCCAATTGACCACCATGCGCTTCATATACCCTTAGTGCTTTATTAATGACCGCTATGTCTTGTTCAAGCTTAGTTGCTTTTGTAGCAGCCTTTATTTCAATGAACCCTACATACCCAGCCGAAGCGATGCCAGAGATGACAGTGATCGCAAGCATCGATTCCAGTAAAGTGAACGCTTTTGAGAATGATTGTTTAAACATTTTCTGTGTTGTTGCTTAGTTTTTTATCACTCCTTGCAACTTGTGGGTAATATAGATTCTATGGTATTTATATTTATACGCAATAATAAATTATGGTTTTTATATTTATGCAGAGAAAAACCATACGGGAATTTATACTACCCCTTCTTTATTAGGGAGTTATAATTTGTCTGGGTTTATCCCAACTCAAAAGGATATTCCCCCGACTGAATCAATGAGCTTATCGATTGCTGAACAAAATCCTTATCTTCCTGATATGTGACACCAAACCAATTACTGGAAGTTCGAAGTACATCAACGCAAGCATTTCTTGCGTTAATCATAGAGTCTATAGCAAAAGGAATATAAAATTCTGAAGTTAAATTCTCCAAGTTTTGCTCTAAAAATTTCGAAAATAGCTCCTCTAAATGGGAGAAAATATCCGGAGTGAACCCCCACATATTCATGGAAACAATTTCAGAGCCATCCAAAAACACACTATCACCATCCTCACTCATATTAACTGGTCCCGATTCAGTTTTAACAATTTTCGTTAATTCCTTAACTGATTCGAGTTGCCCTAAATCATTAATAGAACAAAGTCCCCGTGAGACACTTCCATTCTCAGACAATGTATTCCGCAACAAATACCCCACCATGCAATAAGTCTTCTGTTCATTATTATCCCCAGCTTTGGTTAAATAATTACATATTCTTGCATAGGCATCCATACCATAAAAATCATCCGCATTAATCACAGCAAATGGTTCATTAACTACTCCAGATGCAGCCAAAATTGCATGCCCTGTTCCCCATGGCTTGATTCTTTCCTCTGGAACATTAAATCCATCAGGCAATTCATTAATGTTCTGATAAACATATTCAACCTCAATCTTATCAACAAATCTCCCCCCGACGCTTGTCGCAAATTCCTCAGAAAATTCCTCGCGTATAACAAAAACAACCTTACTAAATCCCGCTCTGATAGCATCAAAGACAGAATAATCGATAACCGTTTCTCCATTCGGACCCACAGGATCCAATTGCTTCAATCCTCCGTATCGGCTTCCCATACCCGCAGCTAAAACTAGAAGAGTAACTTGATTCATTAATGTTTATTTTAGAATATATTTAAACTATTTTCCTGAGAAGCAAAGTCAAGCACGCTAGAACTTTAAATAAGCAAGAAAAACACACTACTAGTAACGCTAATATAATTAAGTGTTATCTATTAACTCTACACATGACAGACGAATCTTTGGCAGAATCATGGAAAGAGTGGTTCCATTTAAATGGAACTCGCTTACTCCTATTCGCTAGAAGTAAAACAAAATCAGAAGCAGATGCGCAAGATGTTCTACAAGACGCGATACTTCGTTTATGGAAATCATATTGTTCCCCAATAGATGGCCACTTTGAGCCACCTCCTTTGGCCCTAGCATACACAGCTCTCAGGAACACTGCTATTGACCATGCAAGGCGAACCAATAGAAGGGCTCAAAGGGAACAGAAATCTGATTTTATTGTAAGAGACAAGGATCAAGTTAAGAATTGGTTTGAAACTTCATCTCTAGAGCAATCCGAGCAAGCCCAAATCATCCAAGAAGCGCTTCAACAAATTCCTGAAAAATTCCAAGAAGTGCTCACTCTGAAAATTTGGGGCGAACTGACTTTTGCTGAGATAGCAGAAAACCTTGACATCCCAGCAAATACCGCAGCCTCAAGGTACAGGTACGCTTTAGATGCACTAAGAAAAATTCTTAAACCAAATTCGATTTGACCGTCGCTTTAATAAATGACTAATAAAATGAAAACTGATCTCAAAGAAATTGAGCGCAATCTTCAAGAGCTCAATCCCGCAAAGTTACCAGATGACTTGAATGCCAAAATAGATAATATATTTGAAAACAGCCTTCACCTCCCAAATTCGCATACTGCCCATCGTAAAATAATTTGGTTACCAAAGATGCAGAAACTTTCTGCCGCAGCTGCCCTGCTCATTGCTTCTATTGGTGTATTTTTTGCCACACTAAACGATCAGAACTCCAGCAATGAGGTAACCACCTCCAAAAACTCAGTAGAAGAGCCTGTAAAAGGAAATCAATTCATCCCCATAAATGCAAAGAAGGTATTTGAAGGGGTAAAGGACGACGGATTTTTCTTATCGAAGGACAAGACTCCCTATCACGGCCTACGCTATCAGTTCTCAGATTCGTTTCTTTGGGAGAACGAAGAAGATGGCTCATCGATCGAGATGAAAGTCCCTAGCCAACGCTTGTTTTTTGTACCCATAAAGACTGATTAGATCAGATTTGACCAATTCATTTAATTAACTCGCCCAATACACAATAAAAACATGAAAAGCAACAAACAGAACCGTGTTAATTCCAAACTACTACTCCCCTTTAGTATCACTATCCTATTTTGTGCTAATGCATTAGCATTCACAGAGACAGAGCAACCTGAAAAAGCATGGCTTGGGATTGCTACTGCAAAAGTTGAGGCTGTTTTAGCTGCTCAATTAGACTTGCCTGAAGGTATAGGAGCTGCTGTTAAATTAATCATTCCTGATAGTCCCGCAGAAAAGTCAGGAATCAAAAAGCATGACATTATATTCGAAATCGATGGAGAGCCCATTAAGTCTCCCGATCATTTAAGTGAACTCATTAGCTCTCGCAAATCGGGAACGAATGCAGAACTTTCTGTTATCCAGCGAGGCGCAAAAAAAACCATTTCCGTTAATTTCGTAAACCGGCCCGACCATCTAAAAACCGAAAAAAAGTTTGCCGATCTGGAAGGTTTGGATTTTGACATTCTTCCTTTCGAAGCAGACCAAGACATTCAAAAGCAAATCCAAAAAATGCAAGAACAGATGAGAAAACATCTGAAAGGAATGTTTGATCTCCAAGACTTTGATAAGCTGCCGGGTCGAGGTGATATCTTTGGATTAATTAGTAAGACAATGATGTTCAGCGATGATCAAGGAACCATCGAAATCCGTAAGAATGGTGATAGCACCAATGTCATCATCAAGGACCTCAATGGAAAAATCACGTTCGAAGGACCAGCCAATACTGGTGATGAAAAAGAAAAATTACCCCAAAGAGCAAAGAATCAACTCAACCGACTCGACGAATCAGGCCTCAGCTTCGAAGGATTCAATTTTGGAAATCAGGGAATAAAGATCCCAAAATTAAAGCCCGGCAACAAGGTTAAACCACTCGAAGGTACTATTCCTCCAGCCAAAAAGAACGGAAAAAAAATACAACTCTAATGAGAAACGTCGTTTCCCATTACTGATTAGCACTTAACTACGCCGTTCCCTAATTGGTTCCGGTTTCGTATAAGTCCGAAAGATCTGATTGCGCAAGCTCTATGTAAAAACTTGCTAGTTTTTTAGATAGCACATCGATTAGCTCTTTCCCTTTATCTGCCGTGGCCTTGGCCGGATCTCCT
>JABGYE010000218.1:0-6375 GCA_018675395.1 Akkermansiaceae bacterium | reverse complement strand
TCGTATATTTACTAGCAAGGGCACTGAGGCTTCAAACACCAGTGCGATCACTTGGAGCCGCGGACAAGGGATTCAAAATTCTCCCACATATGCAGGCATACATGAAATATATGATTCCAATGATTGGGTCTATATCAAGACCACTGGTCTTGGTTTTCACGTCATGGGGCCTTGGTACCTTAACGAGGCTAAAACGCGAAATTTTCCAAATTTTCCCAGTAACACAGCGACGACATATCGAGTCCCTAAAATACCGAGCTCTTATAATGGTAATGTGACCACCTCAGCCGGAGCCATTGGTTATTTTGTTGATGGTGTTGCTCTCTTTGATGCTACTGACACATTCTCATATATAGCTAGCAGTGGAAGTGATGCGAGTCCAATTGGTGGAGGACGCGGTGATGGCGTCTGGAACCGTGATGCTTATATCAATGAGGGTGTTACTTTCGATGCAGCATTAGCTCATCAGGCAATGAACTTGCATCATTACCATGCCAATGCCCCAGCAGTTAGACACTTACTTGGAGGCAGTGTTGACTACAATGAATCAACTAACATATATATAGAAAATTTCAACGGATCACATTCTCCAATACTCGGCTGGGTCGCTGACGGTCATCCAGTTTACGGGCCATATGCATACGACGAACCTAACAACCCTGATTCAGGTATAAGAAGAATGATTAGTGGATATCAGAAGAGGGACGGAACGAACGGTTCAACGAACTTAAATTCTACTGGGCGGCGATCATTGCCTAGGTGGGTAAGCACTTTAGAAGGTAGGTCCACATCAATTTCTTCAAATCGGTACGGCCCAAATGTTTCAAATCAATATATTCTTGGTCATTACCTCGAGGATTATGCTTATAAAGGACATTTAGGTTTAATTCAGGGCAAAGATTATGATCTGGATGAACACAATGGAAGGTTCTGCGTAACACCAGAATTTCCTGACGGTGTCTGGGCCTATTTTACAACAGTCGAAGATGATGGGATCCCTGTTTTTCCTTACAACGTTGGACGAAACTATTATGGAACCCCTTCTGGAGGAAGAGTCAACGCTATCCCTGCTCAGGCAGTTAAGGTTTTTAGTGGAGGGCCAAATAAACAGCACAAAGCAAAGACGATCAGCGCATCTGGGAATGTTGTTACCTTTGTTTGGGACACCGTTGAGGGTGCTAGCTATAGAGTTGATGCGAGTCCTGACCTTAAGACTTGGTACGAAGGCAACGTTGCTTTTACTGCAGATTCAACAAATCAAAGTTCATCCTACAGTAAGCCCAGATCGGGAGCGGACCGATTCTATAAAATGGTTCGTACTGGTATAGAAGATTTTGATAATAATGGATTTTCCGATGATTTTGGAGATGGCCCAGAACCTAATGCTAATAATGGTGGAGGCGGCAATAATCCTGGTGGTGGTGGACAAGGGGGAGGACCAAACTCTACTGGAAACGATTTAGTCGTATCACCGGAACAAGGCAATGCAGGTAATATAATTAATCTACAGATTCGTCTTACAATTGCAGGTGGTCCCCCAAATTTTGCCACTCCACAGTCAGTTTCGATTGGAGAGTACCAAGGTACTAATATTTCCAGAAATTCAGCTAATGGTATCATTTCAGCGAGGGTCCGAATACCCAATTCGGCCGAAACTGGAAAGGCCACAGTGTTTGTAAGATTTGGACCTGGCCCACGAGGTGAGCCCCCATTAAATTTATCGCTCATTAATGGTTTCGAAATTGAGTAATTCAATCTACAGCCTTATCTCAGCTTGCCAATCAAGTGCCAGCTGTAATAAATTTGTTTTTGAATGAAAACAGTTTCTGTAACAGAACCGGGTCAAGTTTCTTTAATTGATACGCCCATCCCAAAGCCGAAAGCTTATCAAGCACTAGTTAAAACAGAGGTCGCTTGTATTTGTAATAATACTGACAGCGAACTCGTAGCTGGACATTTTCCTGCAATGGAAGAGGCATTTCCTTTCGCCTTAGGCCATGAAAGTATAGGCAAAGTTATTGAAGTTGGGCCACGTGCAAAAAATTTTACTGAGGGGCAAAGAGCTGTCAGTGGTCTTGTATTTGACGATGAGTTAGAGACCGATGGTCTTAAGTCAGGATGGGGAGGTTTCTGTGAATATGTGTTAGTCAATGACCATGAGGCGATGGTTGAGGACGGGGTAAATTCTGAGGAGCACGGATGGGTTGAGGTATTTGAAATCCAGACTCCAGTCCAATATGGTATTGAACCGAATGATGGTGTTTTGCTGTGTACCTGGCGAGAAGTTCTCGGCGCTTTTCGTGATTTTCATCTAAAGCAAGGTGACAATATTCTCATTGTTGGGGGTGGCCCAGTGGGGCTCAGTTTCGTCAAATTGGGCAGGCTATTCGGGTTGGGTTGGATTGGCCTCGTGGATCGCCACAAGGAAAAAAGAGACCTGGCAACTGCATTTGGAGCTGATGCAACTTTTGATAGGGATGACAAAGGAATTAACCAGCTCTCGAAGATTGATCCAAGTAAAAAGCTTGATGCAGTGATTGATGCCGTAGGAAAACCAGAAATAATCCACTCTTCATTACCATTGATTAAAAGAGGTGGTTCTATTTGTGTTTATGGGTTTTACGCAGGCCTCAAAGAGTTCACTGTTCCGAATTCACTCGGAGACTTTAATTATAATATTTATATCCATCAATGGCCTACGAGGCTTTACGAAAAAGAGTCGCAGTCAGTGCTATGCGAATGGGTAAAGGATGGAAAATTGAGTGGTGAAGAATTCATTTCCCACAGGTTCCATATCAATAATATTGCTGACGCATTGAGTGCTGTTCAGGAAAGAAAGGTAATTAAAGCCTTACTTTCTTACGATTAAAAAATATAATTATCAAGTCATCGAAGTCTTTACGTTGAACCCTGATCGGTTTAAAATCTTCTGATGCCTTTTCACCGCTACATGAGATTGAGTTTCACTCTCCTTCTTTTGCCTTATTCCGCGGTAACGATCTTTGCTGATGTTACATTTGATTTTCATGAAGTTCGCGGCCGTGAGGCCAGTGTGTCTAACCTTGCATTGCTGCAGGCACAAGTTAAAGGAAACACGATCGAGCATCTCAGTGCTGATCACGATGGGTTTTATTCGATATCTTTCGATCCTGTTCAAGGTGCTACAGGAATAGAACTGAGCTGGGACAACGAGGGGCACTACAAGCACTGGACGATCCGTGAGATCGAAGCTTACAGAAAGTTCGGAACTAAGGTCAATATTGTTACTGGAAGTGTTGATCCGGGTCCTGCGCGAACATCGGATCACGCCTTCACGAATGCCTTTGACGGTGATTACGAAACTTTTACCTATACCACGCAATCTAGTACGACAGGGACACCTCAGAGGACACTTCTTGAGTTAGGACCTAATACTAAGGGGGTTGATCGAATTCGCATTAACGATGTCGCTGGAAATGGTGAAAATGGGCGCATGCAAAAAATCACGGTCCGTATCACTACTGATAGCGACAAAGATTTAAAGGCTCGTAAGTATGTCGACGTTGAAAACCTATCTGTACAAATTTTTGGTGAAGATTTAATGGAGGGGGAGTTGCTGCCCATGAAGGGGCGCTCACGTGCGCAAGGCATGAAGAGTTATGGCAGTCAATGGAGCGGTGACACTCATCTCCTATGGGACGGTTTGACTGGGGACTCTATGGAGACAACAATAATGGTTGATAAGACTAGTGAGTTTAACTTTCAGATTCAACTAACCAAGGCCCGTGATTATGGGCAATTTGATCTTTATTTAGATGATAAAGTCATTGCTAATAAAATAGATTTGTACTCTCAAACCGTTTCTCTGGCTGAGCAAATCAACGTGAGCGGTTTGAAGATAGATAAAGGCCAACACAAGGTTAGCTTTAAGCTAGTTGGAAACAATATAAAGGCTACGCCTTACCAAAAAAACCGGTACCTGCTCGGATTGGATTACATAAAGATAGTAGATATGCGGCCACCATTCAAAGAATCAAAGTCCAGTCTAACTGACCAGAGTTTGCATCAGGCTAAGGATCAATCAGTTGCAGTTGCAGTTGATAGGGAATCGCAGCTCCCCAGTCAGCCCAAAGTTTCATTAAATGAAGCCGTTCCCATACTCGCTTCACGTTGCTACGGATGTCATGGAGAGAAAGGGAAAGTAAAAGGAAAAGTAGATCTTAAAGCTGTTACCACTAGAGAAGGTTTCCTGAAGGACATTGAACTAACACAAAAGATAGTTGATGCGTTAAACTTTAAGGAGATGCCTCCTGAGGATGAGAAGCAATTATCCTCCAAGGAGCATCTAATTTTGACTTCACTCTTCAGTGGTTATCTCAATGATTACATTAAAGAATCAGGTGCTTTGAAGTCTACGGTCATGAGAAGAATGAATCGCTATGAATATAATAATTCAGTACGCGATCTATTGCAGCTCAAGGGTGACGTGTACCCCTTACCAGAAAAAGTAATAAGGAGTAGCTCTTATTTCAATCCTTCATCAGGCAGGTTTCCTAAGTCCATTAGGTTGTCAAATAGGGCACTCGGAAAAAACCAAATTGAGCAACATATACTCACTGGAGTTAGCCCTTTCGCTATTGATCTGCAATCTGAACATGGTTTCAACAATAGGGGGGACGAATTGAGCGTTTCACCAATAATGGTTGAAACATTTCTAAAGCTCGGACGATCCATTGTAAATGCGCCTGAATTTGACGGTTACAGCAACTTAACAAATAGCAGTTTATTTGAACTCCCTGCAAAGAAAATCGATTCGAAACAACTTAAATTACATTTGTCCGGGTTTCTTGAAAGAGCATTCAGGCAACCAATCAGTGAGGACGTCATGAATAGATACGTTGGCTATTTAGATGCAGAATATAGGAAGAACAAATCCTTCAAGAAATCGATGAAAAAACTGATCACGGCGGTTATTTCATCACCAAGGTTCTTTTACATTAATGAGGCAAAGAATGGAAACTTAAAGGCGCAAAGGCTTACCGCGTATGAATTGGCAACTAGGCTATCATTTTTTCTATGGAGTAGTATACCTGATGAGGAATTACTCGCTCTTGCTAGGAACGGGTCACTTCTAGACCCGGCAGTTTACAAGGGACAAGTTAAACGATTATTGGAGAGCCCAAAGAGCAAATCTATTGCTGAGAATTTTGCTCGGCAATGGCTTCGCCTTGATCAGTTAATAACTGCAGTCCCTGATTTTGATCGCTTTCAGATCTATTATTCTAGGATCGGATGTGAACAGTGGAAATTTGGGTTACAAACCATGATAGAACCCCTATTGCTTTTTGAAAGCATTATGGTCGAGGACAGATCTGTGATGCTTTTAGTTGATAGTAATTACTCGTACCGGTCTGATGAAATGCAGTCATGGTACAATGACTCGGTTCCATTTGGTAAAAGGCAGAACAGGAACCGCTTCAGCACAAATAGTCAGACCTTTACGCGACGATCGCTGCCGAATCGACGAGAAGGCGGAGTCATCACATCGGCCGCAACCTTAACAATGACGTCTGAACCTCTCAGGACAAGTCCGATCAGGCGGGGCGCTTGGGTAGCTACTGTTATTTTCAATAAACCACCACCACCACCACCTGACGTGATTCCTGAAATTGAACAGGATGATGCTGAAATTGAAAAGAAAGGGATAACTCTTAGGCAAAGGTTAGTGGCACATCAGGAAAATGAAAGTTGTGTCTCTTGCCATAAAAAGATTGATCCTTTGGGATTTGCTCTCGAGAATTTTGATGCTATTGGGAGATGGCGTGACAAATACAATTCTGGACTTGAGATTGATTCGAGCGGAGAAATATTCGGTGAAGGTAAGTTCAAAGATATAATTGGCCTCAAG
Source organism: Akkermansiaceae bacterium (assembly GCA_018675395.1). Lineage (GTDB taxonomy): Bacteria > Verrucomicrobiota > Verrucomicrobiia > Verrucomicrobiales > DEV007 > EC70. Next base: position 488 of record JABGYE010000218.1, on the reverse strand, counting down.
GATACTTTACTAAAAAATCCGCAATGGTTCATGCGATCATTCATAGAGCATATGCTTTCTTATTCGTTGGGTCGCGAACTTGACGTCAATGATAAGCCTTCAGTTGATAAGATTCTTAACAAAGTTATAGCTGAAAAGGGTAAATTTTCTACAGTTGTCACGGAGATAACTACGAGTTATCCTTTTATGAATAAAACCAATCAGTCAGAATAGATAATCATGATTCTCAAAAGAACATCAATGTCTCGACGAAAGGTGCTTAGGGGTGCCGGAGCGACCCTCGCTTTACCATTAATGGAAGCGATGCAGGTCCGCTCATTAGCTAAGAACAGCAAGATCATTAATCCCCCCGTTCGAGCCGGTTTCTTTTATATTCCTAATGGTGTTGTTCAGACTGCATGGCATCCAAAGAATGAAGGTTCAGACTATGAGCTCAGTCCTACACTCGAACCGATAAGACCCATCAAGGATGACGTCACACTTTTCAC
>JABGYE010000294.1:0-9393 GCA_018675395.1 Akkermansiaceae bacterium | reverse complement strand
CAGTATCGGTGGAAATTCCTACAAATAAGCTATCACGAGAAGCAGCAGAAAAAGGAAACCCTTCATTTGAAATCAATTCATATATTATTTGCGCTGTTGCCGGTGATTCTGGATCCACGTAAATAAAGTCTCCATACCCTTCATTGGTTATATGGTGATCTAGATTAATAACTGGCTTCACAAGTTTTACAGCTTCAATACATCCCCTTCCAAGTCTTTCATGATTTGCAGTATCAAGAGCAATACACAAATCGGCATCCATATGATTCTGCGGAGGCAATGAAATTTTATCGGAACCTTCCAAAAATTTTAAGTTAGAAGGGCACCCATCCTCATTAATCAAATTTACCTCCTTTCCTAACTCCTCAAGACTTGCACCAAGAGCGATCTGAGAACCAATAGCATCTCCATCAGGCCTCACATGAGAAATAATAACGACTTTTTTTGCATCACGAATCATCGCCCCTATCTCTGCAAGTGAAGAATTATTATGATCAAACATTGGCAGAAAAATTCCTAATTAATCGTCAGAATTGGCATTTAAAGATTCATCAGAATCCTCGTAATTTATTGGATCCAAGCTGTCTATTATATTTAAGGTTCTCACACCTCTTTCTATGGATTCATCCGATTTGAAATGCAGTTTTGGGGTGAACTTCATAACCACCCTTTTTGATATTTTCTTCTGAATCATACCTCGCTCCTTATTCAAAGTATTAACTACATTGACCTTTTCTTGATCAGATCCAATTACCCCAATGAATACATGCCCATTACGTAAGTCTGGAGTTACATCAACATCATTCACTGTAACCAAAGCATTGAAGCCATAATCCTGAGAGATTATAGATCCAATTTCCCGCTTTAACAATTCACGAACGCGTAATATACGCTGACTCATAACCTTATTTCTGAAAACTAGCTGTTATAAACTATAAGAGGTTTCGTGTTAATTATACAATTACCCAGAGCTCACACTTCAGAGTGTCTGTTCGACTTTCTCTAATTCGTAACATTCAATTATGTCACCCACTTCATACTCTAGATAATTCCCAAGACGAATCCCACACTCAAGACCAGTCTTAACTATATCTGCATCATCTTGAAATCTTCTTAATGTCTGAAAACCTCCATCATATACTGATTGTCCCTGCCTAATGACACGGGCACGGGCCTTACGGCTAATCTGACCTTCATTAACAATACAACCTCCGACTCTTCCACGTTTGATCTTAAATATTTCTTTCACTTCAGCCCTGCCAAGTAACTTTTCACGGGTCTGTGTATCCAACATACCAAGCATCGCTTCCTTAATCTGATCAATGAGCTCATATATGATACTATACAAACGTATTTCAACCCCCTCTTGCTTACCTAACCTCAAAGCCTTATTTTCAACCTTAACACCAAATCCAATAATAATTCCATCAGAAGCGCTACACAACAACACATCAGATTCTGATATCGGACCTGCTGCTTTGTGCAAAATTTCAATATCAATTTTTTCACTTTTGATCTCCATGAGCGAACTCTCAATCGCTTGGATTGATCCCTGTACATCTCCCTTCAAAACAATTTTTAATGTTTTCTTTGTGGACCCAACCTCCGCCCAGATATCCTGTAACCGGGCCTTGTGCGGCTTCATAAGTTTTTCTTGCCTTAACTCCTCCAGCCGCTCCTCACTTAATTTTTTCACAGCCCTTTCGCTATCCATTACAACCAGCTCATCGCCTACCTTAGGCACTCCACTAAAACCCAAAACTTCTACAGGCATTGACGGGCCCGCTTCCTTTAACTGATTTCCAAAATCATCAAGTATTAATTTCACCTTGCCAAAATAAGGACCACAAATAAAGGAATCCCCAATATTTAAGTTGCCCGTTCTAACTATAACACTTGCCGTCGATCCTTTACCCGCCTTACTACTTGCTTCTATCACAATTCCCCTCGCCGCGCCTTCAGGATTTGCTCTAAGCTCCATCACCTCAGACTGCAACGCTATCATTCCAAGTAAATCATCAACACCAAGACCTTCCGTAGCTGAAGTTTGAACACATATTGTTTCACCGCCCCAATCCTCAGGAGTAAGATCATTCTCTTGAAGTTGAGAAATTACTTTATTCACATCTGCACCAGGAAGATCAATTTTATTGATAGCCACTATTATGGTAACACCCGCAGCACGTGCATGACTTATAGCTTCGTGAGTAGTTGGCATAATGCCATCATCCGCTGCCACAACAAGAACTACTATATCTGTAATATCTGCTCCCCTCGCACGCATTTCCGTGAATGCAGCATGACCAGGAGTATCAATGAATGTAATATTTGCTCCATCATGCTCAACGCTATAGGCATTAATGTGCTGAGTAATTCCTCCAGCTTCTCCGGCCGCAACTCGGCTGGACCTAATTGCATCTAAGATAGAAGTCTTACCATGATCAACGTGCCCCATTACAGTCACCACTGGTGGCCTAAAAGGTAATTCATCCTCGCCTTGAGCCTCCGGCTCTGGAGGAGGTGGCTCTTCAAAAACTTCTTCCACTTTATGAACGCCTCCACCCTTCTCCCTTTTTTCTTTCTCAAATAAAAACCCATGATTATCGCAAATTGTAGCTGCCACTTCCGGTGCAATCGAACTGTCTAAACTAGCAAACACATCCAACGCCATTAAATCCTTAATGATATTAAAAGGCTTAATCCCCATTTTATCTGCTAGATCCTTGAGGATAATAGGAGGTTTAATGTGAATCACTTTTGCATCATCAATATCATCATCTGCCCCATCACCTTTAGGCGTATCTTCTTGGACCTCAGCATCAATCAATTTTGATATTGGAGGTAAAATTCCCCCGACTTTTTCTGGCTTCGCCTCCAGCTCTTTCTTCCTACCCTTTCTCGCTTCTCGTTTTTCCTGCTCTTCAAAAAGAGACAACGCTTCCTTACCATTGTCGTCTGAAGCGCTCAGAGACTTATCTATAGATTTTGCATCATCGGATTGCTCCTTATCATCTTTTTGATCGGATTCTTCCGGTATGGAATTTGATGGCATTAATTTCTTTTTTAACTTTCATGGGTGCTGACTCCGTAACTTTAAACAGATTCCGGTTCACCCTCTGATTCTTTTTCAACCTCGGATCCTACTGACTCCTCAGCGCTCTTTGACTGGTCGTTATCTTCATTTTCAGCAGCAACATCATCATTACTTTCCAGATCAATGTTTCTTGCAGCAGCACATATCTTTTCTGCCGACGCTTGGTCTCCCTCAAGAATCTCAGAAACATCACTAACATCAACCATAGAGAAAAACTCTAGATTAACTATGCCTCCTTTAACCAATTTAATAGCAGTATCAATATCAATGTTATCTTCACCAATGTGTGTTACAAATTCTGTAGCAGCATCTATTACTCGCTTTTCAAAAATTTCAGTCTTCGAAGCATCTTTTTCAATCTGTACATCCCAACCAAGCAGTCTTGATGTGAGCCTTGCATTTTGCCCTCTCCTACCAATAGCCTTTGAAAGCTCTTCCTCATCAACAGTGACCCTAACTTGATGCTGTTCCTCATCAATTTCTATCGATCGAATAATTGCCGGCTTGAGTGCATCTGTTACAAATTCTGTCAGATCCTCGCTCCATCGGATTATATCAACTTTTTCGTTATTGAGTTCTCGGACTATATTTTTAACCCTAGCGCCTCTTAATCCTACGCAAGCTCCCACTGGATCAACCTTAGGATCCGCAGAATAAACAGCGACTTTGGTTCTAAAACCAGGTTCACGAGCGATCCCTCTAATCTCTACTGTCTGATCCGCGATTTCACTAACTTCAAATTCAAAAAGCCGTCTAACAAAATTTGGATGACTCCTAGACAAAATGATTTCAGGACCTCTTGCCCCATTCTCAACAGCCACTACATATGCCCTTATCCTATCGCCTATGCTATATTGGTCTGTTGAAACCCTCTCACGCGAAGGCATCGTTCCTTCGAACTTGCCAAGATCAATCATTACGTCAGATTTATCAAACCTACGCACAGTTCCACCAACAATATCACCAGCACGATCCTTAAATTCGTCGTAAATCATGGCTTTTTCAGCTATACGAAGTTGTTGCATCATCGTTTGCCTTGCAGTCTGTGCCGCTATCCTCCCGAAATCTGTTGGAGTCACTTTAACTTCAATTTCATCGCCTAACTTCGCCTCGGGATTGATTTTTCTGGCTATCTCCATTGAAATTTCTTCGTATGGAGATTTTACATCTTCTGATGCAATTAGTTTTGCAACTGCCACAATATCACCCTTTTCCGGATTAACATCTACTCTCAACTCACGTGCTGGCCCAACACTTTTGCGAGCAGCCGAAAGCAAAGCAACGGAAAGTGCCTCGACCATAGTTTCTCGGGCAATTCCTTTCTCTTTTTCATAATATTCAAAGAGGACCTGGATTTCGCTTGTCATTTCTTTTTACTCTAAGACGAAAAAAGAGCGGAACTAATCGCCCACCCTTTCTTCAAGCATATAACTATAGAGTTAGAGTCCTTACCGTCAAGCTGGAAACCCCTAATTGGATAGATCAGTGATGATTAGCCTAATTTCTCGTCACTAATACGCTTAATCTCTATTTCGCCTAAAATAGCTTCCTGCCGCACTTGAAATTCATTTAGCCTAATAAGCTCAAGTAAAGCCAAAAAAGTAACCATTACCTCACCTTTCGTTGTAGCATCAGCAAATAACTCAGCAAATTTGATTTTTTGTCCTTTATTAACGCGAACCATTAAATAATCGATTTTATCGCTAACAGTAAATCTATCATCGGCTATCTCAGCCAAATCTTCCTCATCTTCAAATCTCTTAAGGATTCCCTGAAAGGCTCGAATAAGATCAAATATACCAACATTTAAAACCGGCTCTTCACCCTCCTCCTCCTCTGCGTCTTGTCTCTCTGAAGCAAAAATCTGCTGATTGTCAGCTTCCCGCTTTTCTAAATAGTATGCGGCATCTTTGAATTTCTTATATTCAACTAATTGTCTGATCAACTCCCACCTAGGATCATCTTCATCAACATCCTCCTCTGGAGCCTGCTCGTTTCTTGGCAACAAAGTCCGACTCTTCATATACATTAGCGTTGCCGCCATAACTATAAATTCACTAGCAAGCTCAATATTAAGAATTTTAAAAGTCTCGATGTATTCTAGATATTGACTCGTAATTCTTTCAATAGATACATCATAGATATCGACCTCGTCCTTCTTAATTAAATAAAGAAGTAAATCGAGGGGGCCTTCGAAAATTTCTAATGATACTCTGTTTTCGGCTTCCAAAGATTTTCAATTAAAACGCTATATATAAATCTATATAATAAATTATAATATGGGAAATCTTATACTTAAGATTTAAAGATTTATTCTTAGTTCTTTTTCAGTTTGATTGCAACTTGATCAACCAAGTGCTAGGAATCAACTGGAAACGGCTCCCTTAGCTCAGCTGGATAGAGCAACGGATTTCTAATCCGTAGGTCGCAGGTTCGAGTCCTGCAGGGAGCGCTTCCATTTAATCTCGTTAGTTTATTTTCCCCTTTTCAGGTAGGCCACATGAAATAAGGCCAGGCTAAAAGTGTTAAAATATAGTGATTTTAACTTCTATAATTGTCATTTGAGAGACTTATAATCATCAATCCCTACCTAAACTTCTTAGATTAAATAATAAAAACCAACTTGCGACCATCGAGGAAACAAGTAGAGTCGACCCTTCAAAAAAAAGCGCGGATAGCTCAGTTGGTAGAGCAGTTGGCTTTTAACCAATTGGTCCTGGGTTCGAGTCCCAGTCCGCGTACTTTCCCCCAAATAATAGAGCTAAAATCACGAGATTAATAGTGTTCTCAATTAGAGGGTAAAACAATTAGTCTATTTACACTAAATCTAATTAAATTGAAGCTCACAAAGCATCTTATAAACACCTCCTTGCTTACAAGAAAGCTCCTCGTGAGTTCCTGATTCAATAAATATACCATCTCGGAGAACAAGTATTCTGTCAGCCTGTCTGACAGTAGCTAATCGGTGTGCAATAATGATTGATGTTCTCTTAATCATTAAACTTTCTAGGGCTTCATGAACCAACCTCTCTCCCTCTGAATCAAGTGAACTAGTTGCCTCATCAAGCAGCAAAATAGCCGGGTCAGCTAGAATAGCACGCGCAATCGCTATGCGTTGACGCTGCCCACCTGAAAGCTTAACTCCCCGGTCACCCACGATTGTTTGATAACCATCAGGAAAAGATTGAATAAATTCATGAGCATTAGCCTTTTGAGCAGCTTGTATAATATCGACCTCTTCGGCTGCTGGATAACCATAAGCAATATTATCTCTTATCGACCCTCCAAACAATAGAACGTCCTGAGGAACAATTGCCATTTGCTCTCTCAAATCACTTAGAGAATAATCTGCAGCATTTTGTCCATCAAACTTTAACTCTCCTGAGGATGGATCGTAGAACCGCATAAGCAGCTGAAATAACGTCGATTTACCTGCTCCACTAGATCCCACAATCGCCACCCGCTCACCTGCATCAACTGATAAATTAATCCCCTTTAACACCTCCACATCTTTACGCGAAGGATAACTAAAAAACACATCACTAAATTCAACTTCACCACGCAAACGCGATGACTGACTATCGGGATGAGCTGCTTCAGGCTCCTCACTAAGGATTTCACGAACTCTAACGGTTGCCCCAACTGCTTTATGGAGCTGACTCAATATATCTGGAAATGAACCTAAGGCGGCTCCAACAAAAATACTAAACAATACAAATTGAGTGAACTTTGCAGCATCAATTTCCCCCCTCTCTAACATGCCCGCTCCATACCATACGACAAAAGTAATCACTCCAAAAAGCGCAAAGATAATGAACGAAACGAACAATGCACGAGCCTTAGACGCACCGAGGGTCAAATTTACAAATCCTTTAAGAGACTCTGAATAGCGAGACTCTTCATAATTCTCATTAGTAAAAGCTTTCACGCTAGCTATTCCATGAAGAGACTCTTCAACTACCACATTACTAGCAGCCAACTCATCTTGAGCTTCTCTGGTCTGCACACGAATACCTCTACCAAAAACTCCCATCAAAATAACAACGATAGGAACACATAATAACATGACCATTGTTAATTTCGTTGATGCAAATGCAATAAATGAAATACCACCTACCAACATTACAGATTGTCGGATAATTTGCGGAACAGTCAGTATTAAAGTGTCTCGTATTAGTGTAAGGTCTGCAGATATGCGACTGCAAAGCTCTCCAACTCTGCGCTCCGAAAAATAACTCATCGGCAATCGAACTAGTTTGCCATAAGCATCCTTTCTTATATCAGCAAGAGCTGACTCTCCAGCAAATGCAAACCACCTGATACGCCAATATGCTATAAATGCTTGCACTGCGAGAACCGCAATAAGAATTAAAGCTACTCTGTTAATATTCTCTTCAACACTTTTTGGATCTGCAATAGTATCGCTACTACCCATTGAACCGCCTATCAAAATTCCCATCAAATACGGAAACGCGAGCGATAAGGTAGCCGTTAAAAAAAGACAAACTAATGCCGAATAAAAATACAATCGGTAAGGGTTTAGATAGGTAACAAGTTTCAATAATTCACTTAAACCCTTATCGGTCTCGTCATTATCTATGTTCTTCTTATTCCTTTTCCACATCTTTCTGGACGCCAACTGAAGGAGCTATAAGCAAGAAACGCAAGCATCCTTATTGCTGATGATCGATTGCAACTATAATCTCCCTGTTTAAGCTACTCAAAAGAATGGCTATTATGCAATTCCTAAAGAAAAACACTATATTGCCAATAATCTTTATTCTTGCTGTGCTTATAGGTGCAGAATTACGAGTTCGTGATCTTGGGATTCGGCCAATGCACACCGATGAAGCCGTGCAAGCATACCGAATGGGCACTCTACTGGAGGGTGATGGCTTTGAATACAACCCGAGCGACGGCCACGGCCCAGGACTTTTGCTCTTCTCTCTTCCCGTCACCCTAGTCAGAGGGGCCTCATCATACCTACAACTTGACGAGACGACACTGAGACTGACGCCCGCCATCTTCGGCATCGCTCTCATCGCAGCAACCCTACTATTCCGTAAACTAATTGGCAATACTGGGACCGCTGTCGCAGCCTTCCTAACAGCCATTTCACCAATGCATGTGTTCTTCAGCCGCTACTACATCATGGAGTTACCAATGGTACTTTTACTTGCAGTCTTCATTTTCTGCACCTGGAAATATTTCTGTCATCAAAAACTCAAATGGATGACCTTTGCCGGGTTCCTCGCTGCATTAATGCACGCCACTAAGGAAACCTTCGTAATTTCAATATTTGCCTTTGTATCCGCAGCTCTCATTATCTGGATCATTGAGGAAGCCACCAAGCGGAGAGCGGCAAGACTGGCCTTCATTCCCCTCACCAAGCATGTCACTATAGGCGTGCTACTCTGTCTGATCTTTTCAGCTGCACTCTATTCAATCTTCTTCACCAATCTCGATGCCATCCCAAAGAGTTACTCTACTTACCTTAACTATATGGAGCGAGCCGAAGGAAGCGGGCACGAGAAACCCTTCATGTACTACGCGAAACTGCTCAGCTGGAAAAAAATGGAGATCTATACATGGAGCGAACTATTAATACTCGCATTCGCCACAATTGGCGCACTTGCAACCTTTCTCAGGCGTGACCTACCGAAGAGAACACGGGTTTTCCTAAGGCTTCTTGCCACCTATACTCTATTAACTCTCTTGATCTACTCTGCCATTTCCTACAAGACTCCCTGGTCAATCCTCGCCTTCCTGCACGCAGCTATCCTACTGGGCGGATTCGGCTTCAGTTCACTCCTCAGACTATGTAGTACAATTCCTAATAAGCTGACCAGCAAAGGCGCCCAACTACTAACAATCCTTGTGCTCCTCCTCGGATGCTGCAACCTCTTAAAGCAGGACCAGATCGCCAACTTCAAAACCACACAGACAAAGGCCGGACAAAAGAACAAATCTTCTCCAAGCACCATTAAAAAGCTCTGGCACAAGCATTTCGATCCATTTCCCAGCTCACGTTCACAGGCCCCTTTCAATTCCGATCGGAACCCCTACATCTATTCTCACACTTCCCCCAGCCTAGTCTCTAGACTTGTGGCACAGGTCAATGAGCTACGGAAAATAAACCCCCAACTTTCCGTGCTTGTCTGCCATCCTGAAACCGGCTGGCCGCTCCCCTACTACTTCCGAGACATTCAAAAAGCTGGCTACCCGCAACATCCTCGGGACCTAAAGGCCTCAGTAGAAAGCGATGTGGTCATCTGTGATGCTGCCTATGATGAGCAACT
>JABGYE010000113.1:0-3309 GCA_018675395.1 Akkermansiaceae bacterium | reverse complement strand
GTTAATTTCTGACCAGTTTTTCCGAGGCGCTTATATATAAAATCTTTATCATTACGTTTATCGCCCTGGATATAACACTGAGAGGTAAGCATCCTCTTGCCTTTTATGCTAACAGCCACATGAATGTGAGGTGCGCGGCCTGGATACGTGACAGGTTTCACAGTGCGAAAATAATAGCGGCCCTTAGAATCAGTCAAAAATCTCCCATACCCTTGGAAATTTTCATCTCTCCCTTCACGATCATCTTTTGTGTGAAGATACACGCCCTTGGCACCAACTTGCCAGATCTCTACTAACGCATTACGTACAAGTTCCCCTTTTACATTTTTAACTACACCAGTCAAGTGAGTTACTTCACCAACTGCGGGTGTCAATGAATCACCTATGACGAGCAAATCATTATCTGTATCAAGAGGCATCTTGTCTGGATAGAATGGTCCCTCAGTCTGTCTCGGAGTGGACTTCGTTAATGCTTCAGCAAATAATCCTGAAGTCAAAAACGCACTTGCGCCAAGGCCTAACCCGTAAAGCATTTTCCTTCTGTCCCAATAACTTATTTGTAGCAGATCGTTATCTTTCATTATCACTAAACTATATCTCTATTTCGTTAACTATAAATGAAATATAATTAATCTTTATTACCCATTATCTTATTCCCACTCGGTACTAGTAAGAAATTTCTTTGTCGTTGCAATGATAAAAGAAAAAAGAGATACTTATGAAACTAACATAAATTAAAATGAAAAAAATTAATTATATTGTTCTTAGTTTTCTGACCATTTTTTTAATCTCATGTCAGACAAACAAAAGACCATATCCTTCAGCCTACTATCAGTGTGAGAAATGCGGGGAAGCTTTTGAAATATCAAAACCCATAGATGAAAACAATCTTTCTTGCCCAGACAAGTCCTGTGAAGGAACAGTCGAAAAAGTTGCTAGTTACAGAAGGTATGGGTCAGGCCTTAATACTAGATATGGGTACAGTGATCCATGGGAAGTTGGCTACTCAGGGCCGTATGTCGGAAGCCGCGGTTTCTTAGGCGTGGGTTTTCATGGAGGAGGCCACCACCATTACTATCATGATGATCGACATTCTAAATCAGGTTCTAAAAAATCAAATCGCCCACCCGCAAGAAGAATAGTCAACTCAGACAAATCCAATAGCAACTCAGTACCAATGAAAAGGATCCACTCAGGATCCAACTCAAGCAATACTCCAAGCAGCAGTTCCAGAAGTCCCTCAAGGAGCATCCCTAGCAAAAGCTCAAATGGAGGCTCCAGTAATAGTTCTAGGAGCCCATCAAGGAGCATCCCCAGCAAAAGCTCAAGCAGTAGTTCTAAAGGAAGTTCTGGTCGACGTATTAATAACTAATAAGATAAATTAACTCTCGACGAGTTTCTCTATTTTATTATTAGAATCAACGAAGGCTGTCTTTGCCTTCAGTGGTTGATCTGTAATCTCAAAACCAATTATAATAATTAATTCCCCCTCATTAATGAGTCTGGCAGCAGCTCCATTAACGCATATAATTCCCGATCCTCGCTCACCTCTTAATGTGTAGGTTTCAAGACGAGCGCCTGTGTCAATACTCGCAACCAATACCTTCTCACCTGCCCACAACCCAACTGCATCCAACAGATCTTCATCAATTGTAATGCTACCAATATATTCAGGATTGGCCTCCGTAACTTTAGCTCTATGAATTTTTGATCTGAGGACTTGTCTCATATTTTCTAGAAATACGTGCCGAAATTAACAGGGGCACGGAATAAATCAAGGGAACCAAACATTTAAAGAAATTATTAATTTCTCAACTAGGAAACATTAATTTTAAATTCTTGAATCCTGCCCCAAGAACCAAAACCATCTTCCTTCTTCTTTCCCTGACTTTTACCTCCACCAATATAGAATTTAGTTCCATCTTCGCTGAAAATAATATCACTGCATCGAATTCCAGAATTCTGAGAACATAAGATATTTCCCTTTTCAGCATCAAAAATAGCAATGTTCCAGTTGCCTTTAAACATCCTCCCCGCCATTACAAAAAAATCAGCACTTGGATGGAATGAAAGGCTTTCCATGAGACCCTGACCAATTTCACCATCAGGTGCACTGCCGTTCCTCTTAGGAGGCACCCCCTGATCCTTCCATAAGAACTCTTCCCAGAGTTGCTTTCCATTGCCAGCAGCAGGATCACGAGTACTACCCATTCCTGCCAAGTAAATCGAGCTATCATCCGGAGAGAACTCCATTGAGAAAATACCTCCGGTATAGTAATGGCCTTTAATTATCCCCCACCCAGTAAAACTAGGTGTACTCCAACTAGTGTGCATTTTCCCTGAACTTAAATCCCAGACTCGCACTTCCCCCATCAAATTACCCGCTGCTAAATATCGACTATCATTACTAAATGCCAAAGATTGGACAGGAGGAACATGAGAGAACTCATGAATAATTTTTCCTGAGCTCGCATTAAATACTTTTATGGAAGGTTCTGTTTCGGAAGACGGTTCGTATTTATATCCACCTACAAGATATTGACCAGTAACAGAACCAACCATTGTTAAATCTGGAGAAACTTTACTTTGCCAGGACCAAAATTTGTGAGCCTTTATCCTTCTTTGCTCTTTACCAGAGTCAATAGAAGTCCACTTAATGTTACCATCATAGCCAGAAGAAATAATTGCACCATTGGATACATTAACTCCCGACACGAAATTATCGTGACTGATTATCTTATCCTTATGACCTTTCTTATCTATGGAATAAACCCCTCCATCCACACATGCAGCATAAAGTTTTTCATCTGACCCAAGTGCAATTGAAAGACAATGCGAAGGCAGTTTAATTTCTGTCTTTTTCTTTATTTCAACCTTCATAGTAAGACCTCCTTTATCGGTTGAATTTTTTCCTCTACTCTATGAAAGGTTGGGAAATTAGGCAGATCATATTCTGCGTGCGGGTCAATTCCTAAAGCGCTAAATATAGTCGCAAAAAGATTCCGCTCATCATAGGGAGAATCCGTAACTTCAATCCCCATCTCATCAGTTGCACCAACTACCGCTCCTCCCTTAACTCCTGCTCCAGCCATCGCGAAACTCCAAGCATTCGGATAATGATCGCGGCCTCGAGCCTGATTAATCCATGGGGTCCTACCAAATTCCCCCATCGCAACAACTAATGTATCATCAAGTAAACCTCGATCCTCAAGGTCATTAACTAATTGATAAATGATGTTATCAAGATCAGGAACGACCATTTGATATATTTCATGATTAAAGACATGAGTGTCCCATGGCATCCCATTC
>JABGYE010000175.1:0-5468 GCA_018675395.1 Akkermansiaceae bacterium | reverse complement strand
CTGCACTGTACTTTTACCGTTCCAACCAAGACCCGAATCAGTTGCAAAATCACGTTCAAGTAGCGGACCATAATCTACATAAAATTTCTGCCGACCTCCAAGACCCTCTAGAGCCCTTGCGAAAGCTTTAAGTTTCTTATCAACGACAAGGTGGTAATCTTCTCCCCAAGCATACTTGGCGAAACGGCCAAGATTATTCTTGGATTGAGGATCAGATCTGGAAGGATAATAATTAATGGCTAAAACAATTACGGTTCTCGCCTCCTCGAGTAAAAGGCGAGGATCCTTCCTTCTTTCCGGTGACCGTTCCATCCATCCCATATCACCATTGTGTCCATCATCAAGCCATGCCTGAAATCGATCCGAATGAGAAGCTTCTTTAGCCACAGAAAATCTGCATTCATCAAAACCAAGATCCTTGGCAATCGATCTGACTTTGTTCTCTAGCTCCAATGCCATGGCTTACGATTGCTTTGAGAACCATACCCTTGCCGTCTCAGCAATCCCGTATGAGGTCTCATCGATGGATAAGTCATCAGTCTGGATCCGTTCATCAGCACATCTTTCATAGAGCGGCTCACGCTCGCTAAGAAGATTCACGATTTTCTCCCTAGGATTTTCAGTCTTAAGTAGGGGCCGGTCACGGTTACCCGAAACTCTATCCAGAATAGAATCGACCCCGGCATCTAACCAAAAAACAATACCAATAGATTTTAACTCTTTTATATTTTCTTCCCGAGTGACAATGCCTCCGCCAGTCGAAATGACTGAACGGTTAGTTTTACCTAGGATATTACCTAGGATTACAGACTCCATCTCACGGAAAGATTCTTCCCCCTCAGTAGAAAATATTTCATTTATAGACCTTGATTGGCTCTCCTCAATCATTTTATCAGTATCCAAAACATCAAATCCCAAACTCTTAGCTAGCCCATTAGCTATGGTGGATTTACCAACACCCATGAATCCAATGAGGATTACATTCATTGGCGTTTTTCGAACGACTCCTTTCATCAAGAGCACTTTACGACTTCATGACAAAGGTGCAACGAAAGCCATTAAGGTGTAATATTGACGTACTCCCCTGATTCGGGAAGTTATATCATCACGAGCAAATGGAAACCGTAACCCTAAGTGCCGGAACTCCCGAAGAAACCAGAGATGCCATTAAAGAAGCAGTAAACCTGCTCAATGAAGGCTCAATTGTAGCTCTACCAACAGAAACAGTCTACGGACTAGCGGCTAACGCATTTAACGCTGAGGCCTGCACTGCCATTTTTGAAGCAAAGGAAAGACCCAGTTTTGATCCTCTAATCGTACATGTTTCGGGTAAAAAAATGCTAGATTCAATTGTTAATATTCCACCCGATATAGAAGAAACGGTGGACATTTTGATACAAGAATTCTGGCCCGGGGCCCTGACCCTAGTACTGCCAAAAAATAATCTTATCCCAGACATCGTAACAGCTGGCCTAGAGACTGTGGCAGTTCGAAGGAGCAAGAACCCAATTTTCTCTGAAATCATCAAAGAACTCGATCTGCCTCTTGCTGCGCCAAGTGCAAATATTTTTGGAAGCATGTCTCCTACTTCGGCGACTGCAGTACATACAGAACTATCAAACCGAATCCCATTAATTATCGATGGAGGAGCATGCTCCGATGGGGTCGAATCGACCATTATAAGGATAGAGTCCACCGGAAGACCGAAACCCAATATTCACCTTCTACGCCCTGGTCCAGTGACTGTAGAAATGCTAAAAAAATTCGGGAAAGTTCTTAGAGGGCAAGATTCTCAAAGTGAAAATGAAAGACCAAATTCACCTGGTCAACTCGCTTCCCATTACTCTCCAAGAACACCACTAAGAATTGTGAACTGTCCTGAAGGTTTCAAAGCGGACCCATCCAAAAGTTATGCACTCTTAAGTTACAGGGGACAAAAGAAGGACGGGTACTTAGGAGTTCATGATTGGAAAGAAATTCAAATTCTTAGCCCTGGATCAGGGAAATTACCCGAAGCGGCCGTAAGATTTTTCTTTGCATTGAGAAAGCTAGACGAAAGCGGTGCCGACGAAATTATTGCTGAACCAATCCCTGAAAAGGGTGTCGGTCTTGCCATTCTGGACCGGTTACAGAGGGCTGCCTTGAAATAGCAGCTCATTGAAATTAGCATAATAATGGTAATTCATTTGAAAGCAATGCCACTATGATCACGTAGTACACCTATTTATTCTTTTTTCTCGCTTATAAAATAAAATCCGTAATTCATCATACTTTAAAAATCCGACCGTAAATGTCTCTTCTAAAATCCATGGCAACCGTGAGCGGTTTCACTGCACTGAGCAGGGTCCTCGGTTTCATAAGAGACATATGCATAGGGTTCTTTTTGGGTAGTGGGCATGCCGCTGATGCGTTTTTTGCAGCTTTCAAGTTTCCTAATCTTTTCCGGAGAATTTTTGGAGAAGGTGCATTTAATTCATCATTTGTCCCTCTTTTTGGAAAAGAACTTAATGAGAAAGGGAAAAAGGAAGCGGTTCAATTTGCCAGTCAGACCTTCTCAATGCTGGCCATTGTCTTAATCATTATTACCGCCATAGCAATTCCTCTAATGCACTGGATCACTATGATTCACGCACCAGGATTTAAAGCCGCTACAACTTTTTCCGTAACCGATAATTCAAAGCCAAAGGAAATACCTTTTGGGATCAATGTCAGAGGAGCTAAATCAATATATATCACGGTCGATAATAGTGGAGACGCTGAGTTAACAAACGCCACCCTACTATACAAAAAGAAAAATATTCCAGTCATCAGCTCTCTGTTAACGGATGACAAAGAAAAACCAAAACCCCTAGATCTTATAAAGAATATCTCTGAATACAGGCAAGCCGAATGGATAAAAGATCATCAATGGGTAAAAAAAATCACATTACCACCAAATCATAAATATAATACCCTAGAGGGCAAGGCCCTGATCCATGCATCTGACACTGGTGGTACTAATATTAAGATCTATAGAAATCATCCTGAAACTTTCAATCTGACTGTCACCTTATCGAAAATAACATTCATTTATCTGCTGTGCATGGCACTAGTGGCTCACCTAAGCGGAGTCTTAAATACCATAAAGGTTTTTGGAATGCCTGCAGCCGCGCCGATACTACTCAATGTTATTTTTTTATTAGGCCTGCTAGGAGTCACATCAATAATGGGCATCAAGAGCCATCCCTTGGAATGTGCTCATGTAGCTGCATGGTGCGTATTCATTGCAGGATTCGTACAGCTGGGAGCGCTTTACATAACATGCATCCGTAAAGGAATTCGGATCCGTTTTTGTAAGCCTAAAATAAATTCAAAGATGAAGAGGCTCTTCATTTTAATGGGGCCTGGAATTCTCGCTGCGGGTATACAACAAATTAATTTACTAATCGGCGGCATCATTGCTTCTTTCCGGGAAGGAGCAATTTCTTATCTTTACTATTCGGAACGTGTGTATCAGCTCCCACTCGGCATGATCGGCGTTGGATTGGGAATTGTCCTCCTCCCTGAAGTAACTAGACGACTACGAAAAGGAGATCAAGTGGGAGCGGTAACAAGTATGAATAGAGGAGTTGAAATGGCACTACTTATAACTCTCCCGGCAGCGCTTGCCATGGCTCTGATTCCATACCCTATCATATCGACATTATTTCAACGCGGTGCATTCAGCCCTGATGATGCGATGGCCACTTCCATGGCTCTTGCTGGCTTTTCTTTTGGGGTCCCTGGTTACGTATTAGTAAAAGTTCTGCAGCCCGGATTCTTCGCAAGAGAAAACACAAAAAGCCCAATGATTATGGCGGGAATAACGGTATTTGTTAATATTGTAGTTTCACTACTTTTATTCGGACGACTCGGACACATCGGAATTGCATTGGCTACTGCAGTTGCAGCATGGGTTAATGTAGCACTGCTACTCTTCGGCCTAAAAGATTTTTGGAAAGCAGATTCCAGACTCAAAAAACGTTTACCTAGAATCATCATTGCGACTATGATCATGGGGATTGGAATTTGGATTATAAATAAGGGCATTGAAGGATGGTTCGTCGAATCCGGATTCGGGCAAAGGCTCCTTGGTCTTTCAATATTAGTAATTTCAGGATTATTAATCTATGCAATTGCTGCTTTAAAATTAAAAGCTACAAGCATTGAGGATCTGAAAAACGAGTACCAAAAATAGTTAGAATTTTTATCTTATTTCTCGCATTTAGTGTGTGTGCATGCGTGGCGCTAAAATCTTTCCTTTGCATAAGACAATCCCTTAGGTTACCGCGTCATTGTGAGGGTAATTGAAACGGTGAATGAGATGGCCAGATGGCCAAGGACAAATGATATCGTTCTAGTGCCTACGATGGGAGCTTTGCATGAGGGACACAGAGAATTAATAAGAACCGGTAAGGCTCTGACCCAAAAAAAAGGAACTCTGATTGTATCTATTTATGTAAACCCTACTCAATTCAATGATAAAGAAGATCTCAAGTCATATCCAAAAACATTCGAACAAGATTACGAACTGTGTAAAGAAGAAGGAGTCGATCTGATATTTTATCCTTCAGACTCTGAAATGTATTCAGGAATAGAATCCGTTTTCGTCACTGAAAAAAAAATCACACAGCATCTTTGTGGTGCGGCCAGGAAAGGTCACTTTGACGGGGTCTGTATTGTAGTGACGAAACTATTTAACATCATCAAGCCAACTGCTGCCGTTTTTGGTAAAAAAGACTACCAACAGCTATCAATCATTAAGCAATTAGTTAGTGATCTATGTTTTCCGATCGAAATTATTGAAGCAGAAACGATAAGAGAACAAGATGGCCTTGCGATCAGCTCAAGGAACCAATTCCTGAACACAGAAGAACGAAAACAGTCCCCTGCAATTCATGAAGCTCTAGTCGCGATGACCTTAAGCGCAGAAAGGCAGTGCCTTGAATTAATTAAATTAGGCAAATCAATAATTGAAACTAAAGCACCCCTGAGCAAAATAGACTATTTGGAAATAGTGGACAGGCAGACAATGGAACCGATCCAGACAATTGACAGAGCTGCCCTGGCTGCAGTTGCAGTTTTTCTCGGCAATACAAGACTAATTGATAATATTGAAATAAATTACCTTTCAGAAAATTCAGCAAATCTTCAAAGATAGTTGCCAAGAACCCTGAAGGTCACTATTCAAATAAAGGACAAAAGTAAACCTTCATGCGCGAATACGATTTTCTAGTTGTTGGAACGGGCATCTCCGGGCTCAGTTTCGCGCTCAAGGCTGCGGAGCACGGAACCGTCGTTGTGCTGACAAAAAGGAAATCAGAAAATTCTAATACGGCTTGGGCCCAAGGAGGAATTTGTTGTGTTACAGATCCTGAAGACTCATTTGAATCTCACGTAACAGACACTCTAGATGCTGGGGCAGGACTTTGTAATGATGAAGTTGTCAG
>JABGYE010000231.1:0-8963 GCA_018675395.1 Akkermansiaceae bacterium | reverse complement strand
TTCTTACAAGTTTCTTTTGATATTTTTCAACTAGATCCTTACGACCTTGAATCGGATCGTGAACTGCAAAGTGTTCGAGATGGACAAAGAAAGGCCGGTCCTTGTTTCGTTCAATGAAGTCGATCGCGGCATCAGTAAGTTTATCTGTATAGTAATCTCCCTTTTTAGCAGGAAGAGTTTTCTCGTATTGCTTTGAGAATGGATAGTAATAGGAGCGTACCCAGCCGGTAATGGCTTCATCGAATCCGTAGGTCTTGGGATCTTTACGCAGATGCGCCTTTCCATAGTTCGCAGTAGCGTATCCGTGTCGCTTTAACGTTTCTGCCAAAGTGATTTCTTCGTCAGGCAGTGACATTAGTTTTTTGGCACTATGGAGCTTCTCAAAATTCCGCTCGGGGCGACCACCTAACCATTCAGTCAAATCGGTGCGCGCGGGATATTTTCCAGTCAGAATGCTCGCCCTGCTAGGGGAACAGACATGACAGGTCGCGTAGGCGTTATCGAACCGAACCCCTTGCTTGGCCAATCGATCGATGTTTGGTGTTTCGTGGAATGTACTACCATAGCAACCCACATCGCTCCATCCGAGATCATCGACTAAGAAAAAGACGATATTGGGTTTCCGATTATTCTCTTCGCCTAAGGTAACGTTACCAGAAAACGAAGCTAGCAGAATCGATGTGACTATAAGCGTTGAAATTTTCATTGTTTGTCTGTGATTTGGCGTCCATAGATACACTGCAGGCACCATCGTGCATTGTTTAGTTTAAATAGATTCAAAACAAGGATCAGTAGTGGTTATCACATCAATGATATCATCAGCCAAATTGAAACGGTAATGGTGCACCGGATCATCAATCAGATGTTTGATCAAACTATTTTGCTGCAGATACTCCAGATATTCCGAACCTGTATGGTGACAAAGATTTTGACCGGCGACTTCCTCCATTTTACCTGAGGCTGGATGTGCATAAGATTCATCGGTAACCTGATGGGCCAAAATGTTTGAAAAAACTACCCGCACACGTCGACTTTGATCAGTCACCTCTATTGGGCTGGCATCAGGAACTGTCCCTTCTCCATCAATGGAAACATTTTCAGAAACAGAAGATACACACCCTTCAATCATCTCGACAACCAAACGAGCTCCCACATAATCCAATCGTTCTAAAAACCACCACTCTGATTGAGCGAGTATATTTTTCATTGTGACTTAACTTTAGGGTCATGTGAATCCTCATTTATTTTAATCCTTCAGATGTTTTACCACCGTGTTTATGGATCAATTTTGCAATTTCTTCGTGTTCCTCTTTGAGTGCCATGTCCAATGGGCTCCCCGCAATAGACCAAGCATTGATGTTCGCCTTTTCTTGAATAAGAAAGGTAACCAAAGGCTTATTGCCTGCTCTAACTGCTTTATGTAGAGCCCTAAATGAACCCTTTCCAAGTACACAATCAATATCAGTTCCATTCTCTAGGCATTGCTTTACTGCATTGAGATTTCCCTCTTCAGCTGCCAAATGAAAATCTCCGATCGCTTTCAGCTCTTTATAAGTGATTTGTCTTTGAAGTAATGGATCTGAGAATTGAGATTGTTCCTTTATTGGAAGTTTAGTCACATAGGCATAAAAAGCACCTATCGGAATACCAGTGCTATCAGTAAATTTGGCCCAAAGTTCATCTCTACCCTCTTTAAGTTTAATTTTAAAGGTGATTCCTTCATCGCTTTCCTTGACCGGAAGAACTAGTTCTTTACCACCTAATTTCAGGTGAGCCTTGACGGCTGCAAATGGTTTTCCTGCTGCTGCTCTGAAAGGTTTTACACCAGGCACATCGGCTCCCGCTTCGAGTTCTGCGGTGATAGCTTTACCTGCTTCTTTTGGCCAGCGCCTCAGTTCCACAGTATAATCTCCAGCACTTTTGATATCTACAGCCCAAAAGCCTGTATTAGAAGGTTTTTTCTCAGCATTGCGAATGTGACGTTGATTCCATGGCGTGCTTCCATCAGCAATCCAGTCGTGGCAGGTCAATGTTACTGGGTTTGCTAGGGGGGCATCAGCTCCGAGGTATATGGCAGTCGGTTGGCCGAAGGTCGGGACGATTTCTTTCCACCACGCATCATAAAACTTTGTGAGGCGCGCTACTACTTTAGGGTTTGCGTTGGCGATGTTTTTCTTCTGTCCTGGATCAGCATTAATATCATAAAGTTCTTTCCCGTTTACGAGTCGCCATTGGTCAGTCATTACTGAACTTTTACGCCACTTAATCGGGTCACGGACTCTCTGTGAGTCTGTAACAAGGATACGGTCTGGCCATTTTTTAACGGCTCCATCAATGAGTGGCCGGACATTCATACCGTCAAACTTAACACCTTTAGGAGCTTGAACTTTACAGTAATCAATGAGTGTTGGAACAACATCTACGTAAGAGGTGATTGTGTCTACGTCCCGTCCCTTATTGAGACCTCCCTTTGGCCAATGCATGAAGAAAGGAACACGGTGCCCACCGTCATATTCACTTCCTTTGCGACCACGCATCCCATTATTGTGAATATTTGCACCGCTTGATGTGCCGTTATCAGTCGTGAAGATGAAAATGGTATTTTCTGCGAGGCCTTCATTTTTAAGAAAAGCTCTCATTGATCCAACGTTTTCATCAATATTGGCGATCATTCCAAGAAAGTTACCGACATTAACTCCCTGCTTAAGATAGGGTTTACTGAACTTTTCAGGTGAATGCATTGGTCCGTGCGGAGCATTGGTGCAGAGATACACAAGGAATGGTTTTTCGCTTTTCTTTACTTTACGAATGAAGCGCTTGGCATAATCAAAATATACATCGGTACAGAATCCCTTTACTGGAACCGCTTTACCGTTATGGAAATAGGAACCGTCAAAGTATGCGTTGTCCCAGTAGTCTGGGGTCTGCCCCACACCGCCACCACCGTGCCTTAGCACTTCTTGGAAGCCCCTGTCTTCGGGCCTGTAAGGATAGTTGTCACCGAGGTGCCACTTTCCGAACATGCCCGTATGGTAACCGCTGTCACCAAAGATCTTACCGATTGTTACTTCATTATGACGAAGCATAGAACGGCCCATGATCGTGTGCCAGACACCGGTACGGTTCGTCCAATGACCGGTAATTAGTGCGGCTCGGGTCGGGGAGCATGTAGGCGCCACATGGTAATCGGTGAGTCTAACGGATTCGCCGTGCAGTCGATCCAAGTTAGGTGTCTTAAGGATCGGATTTCCATGACACGAAAGGTCTCCGTAACCCTGGTCATCAGTCAGAACGATAACAACATTAGGCTGGTCAGCTCCGAGGCTTGGGAAAATTGCCAGAAACAGAGAAAAGAGTGCGAGTAGATAAAGTTTTGTTGCTGAAGATTTCATAAATGACCCTGAAGATAGGCCAAAAATGGTATTTCGCACGTTCCTTAGATTTTATCCATTAACCTGAGGTAATTCTGTGGAAAAACAGGGTTTTGTTAGGTTTAATTATGATTTATCATTCGTACCTATGCACGAACGTAAAGTCATTGAGATAGGATGTGGAGAATGGGGATTCCGCAATTTACCGATGCGCGAGCATTTTGAAATTGCCCGGGACTTTGGTTTTAAGTGGCTTGAGTTTGGAATTGGCGGGGATCAGACTGGTCGCCTTTCTGAGTTTCCAGAACCTGATGAGATAGCAGAGTTTAAGGCTCTGAATGAGGAATTTGGTATAGCGACTCCGTTCTGTTGCATAGAGAACGATTTTACCCTTGCCGATGAAAATGATCACTTGGAGGTGCTGGAGAAGTCCAAGAAACAGATCCAGGCTGCTGCAGATTGTGGTGCCAAGCAGGTTCGACTATTTGCTGGATTTACACCTGTTGAGAAAGTTAGTTCGGAGATCTGGGACCGGATGATAAAGGCCTTCTGGGATGCTGATCAATTGTGCGAGGGGTTAGGATTGACTATCGCTATTGAGACTCATGGCGGAATTACTTTTGATGAGGATGAATCCGCTCATCATTTTAACTCAGTCTCTACCGATCCTGAGTCTTTGATTCGGCTAATGGAACAGTTACCACCTAGGGTCGGATTCAATTATGATCCGGGCAACATAAAAGCGGTCCGTCCCGAAGACAAAAATTGCTGT
Source organism: Akkermansiaceae bacterium (assembly GCA_018675395.1). Classification (GTDB taxonomy): domain Bacteria; phylum Verrucomicrobiota; class Verrucomicrobiia; order Verrucomicrobiales; family DEV007; genus EC70. The sequence continues at coordinate 4,820 of JABGYE010000231.1, read as the reverse complement.
CTAGATCTCATTAATGATCGTATTAATTATTGTCACCTTAAGGACTGGACAAGGAAAGGTGAAGGATGGGTAGCGGTTGCCATTGGTGATGATGATCTGGATTATGGGCCACTATTCGAGAATATGAAGTATGACGGGGTATGCCTGATCGAATATGAACCACTTCACGATTCCAGAGACGGGATCCGCCGCAGCCTAGATTACTTACAACGAATAGAAGAGGGAAGCCAAGTTCTGAAGTTCCAAAGATGAGGAATCGAACCGTCATTCTTGGGGCGATCTTATGCCCTATCCTATTTATAGCTTTCCAGCCTAATGTTGAAGCTGAGGAAAAGTTCAGTATTTCCGAAGAGGACAGAAACTACTGGGCCTTTCAACCTGTGAACACGACAAACCATGAGAATTCTTCAATTGATTCGATAGTTGATGAGGCAATCAAGACTAATGGATTGGTTCAGAACAGTTCTGCTGACCGGAAGGTTCTTATCAGAAGGGCTTACTTTGACTTAATTGGCCTGGCACCAACATATCAGGAAATTAAAGCATTTGAAGCGGACCCTTCTAGTACAGAAAAAGCTCTATCATCTTTAGTTGATAAATTATTGGCCATGCCCGAATACGGAGAACGTTGGGGACGTCACTGGCTGGATGTGGTCCGATACGCTCAAACCAATGGCTATGAGAGGGATGACGAAAAACCAAATGCCTGGAGGTATCGTGATTACGTTATTAAAGCATTTAACACGGACAAGCCTTATGACCGGTTCGTTCTTGAGCAGCTGGCAGGAGACGAGCTCATACTGGAAGCTTTTAATAAGGATAAGCCATTCCTGGAAGGTGGGGACGAAGGGCTCATAGCTACTGGATTTTATAGACTCGGCGTCTGGGACGATGAACCTGATGACAAGAAGGCGGCAGAATATGATGGCCTTGATGATATATTGCGAACGACAACAGAAACTTTCCTTGGACTGACTACTGGTTGTGCGCGGTGCCATGACCACATGTTTGATCCGATATCACAGAAAGATTATTATTCGATGTTGGCATATTTCAGGAATGTCAGAAACTATGCAAAACCCAGTGACAAGGGAATTATTCTGAGAGTCATCAACGGAGGCAAAGCTCTGAGTGTTAGTGAGCACGGGAAGGAAGCGCCTGAGACTCATGTGTTAATTCGTGGTGATGCATCTAAGCCTGGCCTCAAAGTTAAACCCATGATACCTAGTATCTTTTCTGCCGTTGGGCCTGAACCGGAACCAACTGAAAATAGTTCAGGACGGCGCTTGGCCCTTGCTAAATGGATCACAGACCCTTCCAATCCACTGACGGCTAGGGTCATGGTAAACCGCATTTGGCAGTATCATTTTGGAAAGGGTATTGTGGGAAGCCCAAATGATTTTGGGCGCGCAGGTGAGCCCATATCAAATCTTGAACTTTTGGACTGGCTAGCTACTGAATTTGTCCAAAGTGGATGGTCCATTAAACATATGCACCGAGTCATTATGAATACTAGGGCTTACCGAAGATCTTCGGATCCTAATGGTGATAATGAAGCGAAGGATCCAGGTAACGTGCATCACTGGAAAATGAATCTTAGGCGTTTGGAGGCTGAAACGATCAGGGACCGTATTCTCCAGATGAGTGGCCAACTCAATCAAAAACGAGAAGGTCCCAGTTTCTATCCTGCATTGAATGGTGAGGTAGTAGCGGGCGCGTCAAAACCTGGTCGCGGTTGGCGTTGGTCAAATGAGGAGGATCAGAAACGGAGGAGCGTCTATGCCTTTGTCAAGAGGACCATGGTATATCCTTTCTTCGAACTTTTTGATTATGCAAATACTGAGGGCTCTCTGGGGACCCGTCCGCAAACGACTGTTGCTCCGCAGGCCTTACTGATGCTGAACAGTGAACTCATTGCTGAAAGTGCCACCCTCATTGCAAAACGTGCTATTTCCAGTAAAGATCCTGTCGGTGAAGCTTTTCGTATTGTATTGGGTCGGGATCCGATTACTGCGGAGCGGAGTATGGCGAAAAGTTTTTTGAGTAATCAGCAGGAAAAACAAAAGCCATTGAAGGGACAAATACGATTTAGCCCAGACTATTCGTCGGCATATTTCAATGAGTATCATAAGATTCTACCCTCCAAGCAATTTCTAAAAGGGCCAGCTTCTGGATGGGATTATTTTAAAGGAAAATGGACAGGAGGCTATGAAGGGATACTCAGGGCCGAGCGTGACTGGCCTGCTTTTGCGTTGTTTCAAATGGACTCTACAGACTTTAAGATCAGTGGCCAAATGCATTTAGAGGATATTACGGAAAGGGTATCAATTTTGCTGAGGGCCCGTCCAAGGGGCGATGAGTTTGATGGTTATGCGGCAATAATTGATGCCGTTTCCAATGAGATTATCTTAAAACGTTATCAGAAAGGTAAATCTGAAATTCTTGTAAAGGCATCTGCCGGTGACTTGAGAAGAGGCTTCTTGGATTTCACAGTAGAACTGATTGACAATAGGGTTGGGTTTAAGATTTTTGGTCCAGTAGGATTTGATGCCGTAAATATTTACACAAAAGATGAAGAACCCATTGAAGGTCTAGGTCGTTTTGGTGTTAGCTCGTGGGGAGGAAACGTGACCTTCGATCATCTTTCGATTGAACATAAAGAAAAAAAATATCCCATAATGCAAATAGATCATTTTGGCTCTGAGTTAATCAAGAATAACAAAAAAATTCTTCTTAAGGAAGATCCTACAATTATTCAAAGAAGAGCAATGGCGGAATTTTGTTCGCTTTTATTGAACCTCAATGAATTTGTTTATGTTGATTAAGGATAAAGAATTTGAAAAAGGAACTTTAATGAGAAAAATCACATCACATCTGGAAGAGCATAGCCGAAGAAAATTTCTTAAATCTTTTGGGAATTCGATGGCCGGCCTTTCTCTTTCGGGAATTTTTTCTGGGCACCAAGTCTTTGGTGCGGCTCCGGCAAGTTCTCTCATTAATCCCATGGCACCAAAGCCTCAGGACTTCGCCGCCAAAGCCAAGGCATGTATTTTTCTTTATATGTATGGGGGACCTTCACAAATGGATCTCTTTGATTATAAGCCGGAATTACAAAAGAATGATGGTAAAGAAGTCAATATGGAGATTAGACGTGGGGACCTGCGCAAATCCAAACTCCTGGCATCAAAGAGAAAATTTAATCAGTATGGTGATTCGGGCCAGTGGTGTTCAGATGCCATTCCTAACATAGCGAAGCACATGGATAAGCTTGTTGTTATCAAGTCGCTTTATATGGATTCCTTTGCTCATGGTTCTGCTAATCTGCAAATGAACTGTGGCCGAATATTGCAAGGTCATCCCTCCTTAGGTGCGTGGGTAGCTCATGGGCTGGGCACAACGAATCCTAATCTCCCAGGCTTTGTCGTCATGCTTGATGCCCGGGGCGGACCAATTCCTGGAGCAGCTAATTGGGCCAGTGGCTATATGCCGGCCGCTTATCAGGGGACCATTTTAAGATCCAAAGGCAATCCAATACTGAATCTCAACCCTCGCTCAATGATTACGCACTCCATGCAGGGAGATAAGATAAACGCCATCAATGCTTTCAATAAAATGCACCTTAATGGTAAGGAGTCATATTCTGAACTGAGTGCCCGTATCGCTAGTTATGACCTTGCCTACCAGTTGCATACGTCTGCTCCGGAAGCCCTTGATATTTCCTCTGAAGATGAGAAAACAAAACGTCTCTATGGGATTCATATGGGCAAGGGTGAGCATAACTTGTCAATTCCGACCTCACACTTTGGTCGTCAGTGCCTGATCGCACGTCGCTTAGTTGAAAAGGGGGTCCGCTTTGTCCAGCTTTATTCTGGGGGAGGACATCAGCAACAGAACTGGGACGCTCATAATGGTGCTGAAGAAAATCTTAGCATTCATTGCCCCGAAATTGATGTCCCGATTTCCGGACTACTTGAGGACCTTGACCGACGCGGGATGCTTGAAGAAACGCTCGTTGTGTGGGGAGGAGAGTTCGGTCGTCAGCCCGTTTCTCAGGGAAATAACGGCGGTCGAGACCATAACCCGAAAGGATTCAGTTACTTTCTTGCCGGGGGTGGTGTCAAGGCAGGGACAAGTTACGGAGAAACGGATCCACTGGGCCATGAGGCCGTAGTGAATAAGCACCACGTTCGTGACCTCCATGCAACCATCCTGCATCTCATGGGTTTAGATCATGAAACACTCACCTATCATTACGGTGGATTGGATCAGAGGCTGACAGGAGTCGTGCCTGCTGAGGTAATGCGTGGGGTCCTAGCCTAGCCTAGGACCTGAAATTTATAATTCTCTTATAAAACAATAAAAGACCTATTATTTAAGCGGAAAAAGGAAGCATTATTTTTATGGACTAGACTTACTTTCCAAATAATACGCAGATCGGTCCAGGAACACTGATGATATTGCGTGTCGGAAAGCTGAGTTTTCCCGTGCTCTGATCAATCTTATGGACAGCCACAGTATTTGAATGGGCTCCTGCCGCAAATATCCATTTGGATGAGGGGTCAATATTAATGTTGCGCGGCCAAGCTCCCCGGATCGACTCCACTTCAGTGACTGTTAATTTTCCTGTCGAGGGCTGCGCTTTATAGCATGTGATGCTGTCATTACCACGGTTCGAGGACCATACAAATTTACCATTAGGATGGACAAGAATTTCAGCGGCTGAGTTAAAGGTTTCCTTTGCCTTTACTGCATCGGATAAGGAAGGAGTCGTAGTTAGTCTTTTTGCTTTTCCCGTGCCCTTATCATAAGCGAAAGTTGTG
>JABGYE010000107.1:0-3143 GCA_018675395.1 Akkermansiaceae bacterium | reverse complement strand
ATAAAATTGGGCGATGCCAAACCGTTATGGAAAGATGTTCTTGATTCTCCTCATAGAGACGGGTTTGGAACGGGACCTCGGTGCGCTCCAGTAAGTGATGGCGAAATAGTTCTGCTTCAGTCATGTAAAGGAGAGTTGCATTGTCTTGATCTCTTGAGTGGAGATCTTCAATGGAGTAAAAATTATACAAAGGATTTTGGTTCGCTATATATTGGAGAAAAAGGTAATGCTCTTGGAGCATCTCGGCACGGGTACACAGCGAGTCCCTTCATAGACGGAGATCACGTCATTGCTTTGGCTGGAGGAAAGGGAGCTGGTATCGTCTGTTTGAATAAGAATAATGGAAAAGTAATATGGAAATCACAAGATGATCAGGCGGCCTTTTCGCCTCCAATTGTGACTACTTTAGCTGGGATTAAACAAGTCGTCTGTTTTACCGTAAAGGGCTTAGTTGGTGTTGATAGAGCCGATGGAAAACTTTTATGGAGAGTACCACTTTCAACTAGTTATGGGAGGCACGTTGTGGCTCCCACAATTTACAATGATATGGTCATTGTAGGTTCTCATGAGGTTGGATTAATTGCTGTGAAGGTTGCTGCAAAGGGGAAGGAATTAATCGCTGAGGAGTCTTGGAAATTAGGTAAGGAAATGGCTCCAAATTTTGCTAGTCCGATATGCATGGGTGATAATCTGTATTTATTGGCAAAAAAACAAGTCCTGTGCATAGATGCAAAGACTGGGAAATTAGCTTGGTCTAAGGATGGAAACGTGAAGACCAGTGCGGGGCAGGCTTTTGCGGCGTTCATTGGGCTAAAGGATCAAGTAATGATGTTAAATGACATGGGAGAACTTATTTTATTTGAAGCTGATCCTGGCTCCTATAAAGAAACTGGTCGAGTGCAAGTCTGTGGCAAGAACTGGTGCCATCCTGCATATTCGAACGGAAAATTGCTTATAAGAGATTCGAGGAAACTTATATGTCTTGACCTTAAATCATGAGAATGACGTTAAGGGTTTTGCATATGAGGGTGGGGTTTAAATTGACAGGTCTTCTGCTAACACTGCTTTTCTTTTTTTGCTTTTGTTTGCATCAAGGCTATTCGAAACCTGATAATGTTAGACATAATGTTTTGTTCATTGCCATTGATGATCTTAATGACTGGGTAGGGTGCCTCAAGACTAATTCTCAAGCAAGGACCCCAAACATTGACCGGTTAGCATCAAGGGGGGTCCTGTTTACGAATGCCCACTGCCAGGCTCCAATTTGTAATCCTTCTAGGACGAGCTTGATGCTGGGTCTGAGACCCTCGACTACAGGTATTTACATCAATAGACCCTGGTTCCGTAATTCACCTAAAAATAAGAACAGTATCACACTCACGCAGTACTTTGGCAAGTTTGGCTATGAGACGCTCGCGACAGGAAAGATATTTCACGGCTCCAAAGTAGATAATCTGTCTTTCAACAAATATGGTCCGAGACCCGGTCAAATGTCAGGTCTTGATAAGAAAGTCCAGAAGAACGTTCCAAGTTCAACTAAGCTTTGGGACTTTGGGCCTCAGAATTATAGTGAAGAAAAACATAGTGATTACAAGGACGCGACCTGGGCCGTTGATCAACTGAAGAAAAAATTTACCAAGCCTTTTTTCTTGGCAGTCGGTTTCTACAGACCTCACGTTCCCCTTTTTGCGCCAGCTAAATATTTTAAGTCTAGACCGATCTCTGAATTTAAATTGCCTGCAGTAAATCAGAAGGATAGAGATGACCTGCCAAATGCAGCTATTGAGTTAATTGCCAATCCCACGCCTCCTAAGCATGAGTGGTTCGTTGAGTCTGGAAAGTGGATCGAAGCGATACAGGCTTACCATTCTTGCGTTACCTATACGGACCATCAGGTTGGACGATTATTGGATGCTCTTGATGCGAGCCCCCATTCGAAGAATACAATCATAGTCTTGTTCTCTGATCATGGTTTCCATCTTGGTGAAAAGCAAAGTTGGGCCAAGCGATCATTGTGGGAGCGATCAACGAAGGTTCCACTGATTATTTCTGTTCCTGGTGGGATCAAAGGTGGTCGTTGTTCTCGCTCTGTTGAATTGCTTAGTCTTTTCCCTACACTTAATGAGCTTTGTGGATTGCCTAAGTTGCAGGGTCTAGAAGGAATCAGTGTTAAGCCCTTACTTGATGATCCAGATTCAGAATGGACCTTTCCAGCGCTTACTACTTTTAAGGAGGGTAACCATTCGGTGCGCAGTGAGAGGTTTAGATACATCAGATATGCAGATGGGTCTGAAGAACTTTATGATCATCTGAAAGACCCAAAAGAATGGGTTAATCTTGCTGCGAATACTGATCATAAGGCGGTGATTATGAATCATGCTAATATGCTAGACCGAATTTTAAAACAAAATGAACATCAAGTCCCTCATGAATAAGATAATATTTATTGGTTGGTTAATAGTGATGAGGATCTTCTTGTCTTCATCCTTTGGTTCGGACCGTCCTAATATTTTGTTTGCTTTTGCAGATGACTGGGGCAGACACGCTTCCGCTTATGCGAAGACTGATGGTAAAGGAACTGAAAATGATGCTATTAATACACCAAATTTTGATGCCCTTTCAAAGGCAGGTGTATTATTTAATAATGCCTTCGTTAATGCTCCTTCATGCACTCCTTGCCGAAGTTCAATTCTTTCAGGGCAGCACTTCTGGAGGACAGGGAGAGGAGCCATATTACAGGGTGCAGTCTGGGATCCTTCTATACCTTCATGGCCTCTACTTTTAGAAAAGAACGGATATCACATTGGTTTTACATGGAAGGTCTGGTCACCGGGAACGCCTCGTGATGCACCTTATGGCGGAGGTCAGAATTCTTTTCACAAGAATGGATCGAGCTTTAACGGTTTTTCCCAGACTGCTACGAAATTAATATCAAATGGTAAGAGCTTAATTGAAGCTAAAGATATCTTAAAGGATCAGGTCCGCTCTAACTTTCGTGATATGTTGGGGAGAAAAGAAAAAGGGCAGCCATTTGCTTATTGGTTCGGACCAACAAATGTTCACAGGAAATGGATCAAAGGCTCTGGCAAAAGTTTATGGAGTATTGATCCCGATTCATTAAAGGGAAAGTTGCCTCCTTTCCT
>JABGYE010000188.1:0-11469 GCA_018675395.1 Akkermansiaceae bacterium | reverse complement strand
TTCTTACCGTCTCGCAAGTCAGCACAGTGAGAATAATTATGCGATTGATCCAGGCAATGCGCTTTTCTGGCGCGCCAATGTTAGAAGGCTCGAAGCAGAGGCATTACGTGATGCAATGATGTCAGTTTCGGGCACTTTAAATCTTGAACCCGTTAAGGGATCACTAGTTCAAAATCTAAAGGCTGGTGAAGTAGGCAGAAATGGAGGGATCCAGTCATTGAAGTCTTTTACGCATCGCAGCGTTTATCTTCCAATTGTACGCAATTATGTTCCAGAGTTTTTGCAAATCTTTGATTTTGCCGAGCCATCTTCTGTGATCGGTCGTCGCGACATAACGACGGTTTCAACGCAGGCCCTTTTCTTGCTCAATGACAAGGTTGTTATCGAGCAGTCTAATGCTACTGCCAAGAGATTACTCAATGATGAGAGGTTAGACAATCTTGAAGAACGTATCGCTGGAGCTTATCTTCTCGCATTCGGTCGCACTCCTTCCGGATCAGAATTATCCGAGGTTAGAAATTACATTAATGATGCCATCAAAAACGGACAAAGTCCTGAAACTGCATTCTCTGGATTCATTCAAGCCATATTTGCTTCAGCCGAGTTCCGTTATGCATTATAGAAATACAAATTAGAAACAATATAATAGACTTTTGTAATGAATAACTATCCTGTTGATTTTACAAGACGTGACGCTCTCTCAATGACTTCTTGCGGATTTGGGTATTTAGCATTGAGGGGACTCCTTGGTAATGATTTACAAGCTGCTGGGTTCAGAAACCCTCTTTTTGAGAAGCCTTCTCATTTTGAGGCCAAAGCAAAGAGAGTGATCTTCATGTTTATGCAGGGCGGCCCTAGTCATCTCGAAACATTTGACCATAAGCCAGAACTAGAAAAGTCAGGTGGAAAGAAAGTTTCAGGGAAGTCCATGCTTGCGCCAATCTATAAATTCAATCCTCAAGGAAAGAGCGGGTTAATGATCTCTGAAATTTACCCACACCTTTCCAAACACGCTGATGAGTTGTGTTTGTTAAACGGAATGCACACCACTAGCCCTGCTCATCCACAAGCTGCTATTGCGCTTCATACTGGCAGTCAAAATTTTGTTAGGCCGTCAATGGGGGCTTGGATCACTTATGGTCTCGGCACAGTGAATCAAAACTTACCAGGATTCGTAACAATTAATCCTCTCGGACGGCTCGGAGGTGCACAGAATTACGGTTCAGCTTTTCTTCCTGCAAGCTATCAGGGAACCAAGCTCAACGTTGGCAACTCAATGGCAAATATTAGGAATGATAATTTATCTAAGCCTGAGCAACGCCGTCAGATTGATTTGGTTCAGTCAATGAATCGCGGAATGCTTGATAGGGTAGGCAAGAATAGTGAAATTGAGGGAGTGATACAGAGTTATGAGTTGGCGTACCGTATGCAGAGCGCGGTTCCAACCGTCATGAATATCAAAGACGAAAATCAGAAAACTCGTGATATGTATGGCCTCGATGACAAGGGAACTAGTAACTTTGGAACTCAATGCCTAATGGCGCGTAGATTGGCTGAATCCGGAGTAAGGTTCATTCAGGTTACACATAACGGTTGGGATCAACATAACGGGCTAAGTACCAAGCTTAAGAAGAATGCGGTTGCAACTGATCGACCAATTGCTGCACTCATAACAGACCTTAAGGAACGCGGCATGTTAAAGGATACTCTTTTAGTTTGGGGTGGAGAATTCGGTCGTACACCTGAAGGCCAAAATAAAGACGGAAGACGTCACAATAATAGAGGATATTCTATGTGGATGGCTGGTGGTGGAGTCACAGGCGGAATCCGATACGGGGCAACTGACCCGTTAGGAGACACTGCAATTTCAGATAAAATGCATACTCATGATCTTCATGCTACGATTTTACATTTGCTGGGCCTTGATCATACTAAACTTACTTACCGCTACGCGGGCCGTGATTTCAGACTCACTGATGTGTATGGCGAAGTTGCTCAAAAAATTATTTCTTAATAGTAATTAAGTACTAAGAGTTGATAAATTTTATAGTTACTATTCCAACTGAGATAAAAAAGATTAGCAGTAGTATCAAGCATACTTTTTTTCCAGTTGCTTCATAGACCTTCTCAGGAAATACCCATAACAGTTCAAGGAATTCCATTCTTAATTATGAATCGATGAGCATGATAATAATATCAATATGAAAATTAAAGGGTTTGGATTTAACGAAAAAAAATTTTCTAATATGAGGAACTCATGTTAAGCCTTAATCTAGTGAGATTTTTTTGCAGACGCATATACTGAACGTCGAAATCACATGAATATGCACTCCTTTTGTTTACATATAATTTTATATGCTGGCCTAATTTCTTTGTCCAGTCATGCGGCTGATTCGGGATCGAACAATGAGCATTGGTCATTTCTTCCGGTTAAACGTTCACCATTGCCAGTCGATCCTAATCAGCCAATCGATTCATTCTTAGAAAGAAAACTTAAGGACAAAAGGGTAAAGCCGAATCCGAAAGCTACCCCAATTTCATTAATAAAGCGCGTTTCAATCATACTTACTGGGTTACCTCCTAACCCTAATGCTGTTAGTTCATTTCTTACTAGCTACGAAAAGGACCCACAGTCATCGTATGAGGAGTTAGTTGATCGATTGCTAAGTTCCAAACGCTTTGGTGAAAGGTGGGCTCAGCATTGGCTAGATGTTATTCGCTGGGCCGAAACGAATGGATCCGAATCTAATTTGTATAGGAATATGTCATGGATCTATCGTGATTACGTTATCCGTTCATTTAATGAGGATTTGCCATACAATCAATTTGTTAAAGAACAATTAGCTGGCGATCTTTTTGGTAAGGGAGACGCTACGGGATTCCTTGTATCAGGGTCTCATGTTCCCGCAGCGACTGTTGGTCAAATCCCTGAAGCTATACGGCAGGCCAGGGCTGATAGGATGGATGAGGTCATACAGACAGTCACGTCGTCACTCCTCGGATTAACCATGAACTGTGCTAGGTGTCATGATCACAAGTTCGACCCTTTGACCATTAAAGATTACTATTCATTAGTAGGTGTTTTTCAAGACATAGAATTTGGCAGTCGATCACCAGAATATGCATCAGACCATCCCGTTGCTATAGTGGCTTCTAAAATCCTTACATCGATTAAAAATCATAGAATTGACCTAGTTAACACAGGACCATGGGAAGAGGACTGGGGAGGGTACAAGGATGCTTTTTTTGAGCCAGTAAAAACACAATCAGTAAGGATTCAGTTCAAAACACCATACGTTGCTATAGATGAATTGGAAATTTATGGCCCAGATAGCACTGAGGATAATTTTGCATTGGCTTCAGTTGGATCAAAAGTTCAGGGCCCAGAAGAAATGGCAACTAGGGGTAGATCAGGTGTGAATCGGATTAATGATGGTGAATATGGAACAATGGTCTGGAGAGCAAAGGCACCTAAGGGATCAAAAGATAAGCCATGGGCAATTGTGACATTTGCTGAACCTAAAACAATCAATAGTCTACGGTTAAGTAGTAACCGGGAATATTACTATGAAACTGATTATCTTACTCTTAAATCAAAACTTCAGTTTAGCACTTATCAGATTCAGATTCTAAAACCTGATGGATCATGGAAGACCGTTTTTAGTACACATAGAATTAATCAACTTAATGAGACTAATGTTCAGCGTAAATCTATACTGAAGAAATTAAATTTATTAATCGCTGAGTTTTCCGAAAAGTCTCCAAGACCAAGTTTTATAGGCCGGTTCATTAAGCCTGAGGTTTCTTACATTCTAGAAAGAGGGAGCCCTGAATCTCCAGGAAATGAAGTTAATCCTGCTGCCCCGGATCTATTTAAGGGAAATCTGGGCCTCGATAATAAATCTGAAGGTACCAAGAGGCGAAAACTTTTTGCTGAATGGATCACATCACCACACAACCCTCTGTTAGCAAGAGTAATGGTAAATAGACTCTGGCAAAATGTCTTCGGGAAGGGCATCGTTACTACGGCCAGTGATTTTGGTAATGCAGGCACGGAACCTACGCACCCAGAACTGCTGGACTGGCTATCGTCTGAATTTATGTCACCTCAAACGATTAAAGCTAAACCATGGTCAATTAAGAGTATGATAAGACTAATGGTGTTGTCTGAAGCTTTTCAAAGATCAAGTTCATCCAGGGACGAGTCGATTAATAAGGATTCAATAAATTCATTACTGTGGCGATACGAGCCTAAGAGAGTCGATGCAGAGGTCATTAGGGATAGTATCCTTAAAGCTTCAGGTAAACTTTCGACCACTGTCGGAGGACGGAGTTATAGGATACACAACGTAAAAAAAACATATGCTCAATGGGAAGTTATAAACAATTACGGGGACCAGACTTGGCGAAGGATGATTTATCAGGAACGGATGAGAAGAGTCGATGATCATTTGTTTTCTGCATTTGATTTCCCTGATTGTGGACAAGTAAGAGGCAAGAGGCCTGTTTCTACGACGCCTCTCCAAGCCTTGAATCTTTTGAACAGTAAATTCATCACCGAACAGGCGTCTATAATTGCAAAAAAATGTGAGGATGAAACTAATGATATGAGTTCCGCTGTCAGATTGTGTTTTGAATTACTTTTGAATAGGAACCCTGAAAATGACGAATTTCAATTTTCACTAAAGTTAGCTCAGAGTGATGGGCTTAGATTTGTTTGCCGTGCCCTCATTAATTCTAATGAATTTGTATTTATTCCATGAGTGAAATTAATGAATTGAGCCCAATCGGGACCGGACTCCTGAACCGTAGGACGATTATGGCAAACGCTGGATTTGCTTTGGGAGGGTTAGGACTTACGAGCCTTCTCGCTCAAGAAGGAAAGTTAAATTTCAGCGGCAAGTCCACTATTATTCCGAGTATTGATCCAAAAAAACCTTACCTCGCACGTCCTTCACATTTCCCGGCTAAGGCCAAGAAGGTTCTTATGATCTATTGCCCCGGAGCAGTTAGTCATGTTGATACATTTGATCATAAGCCTGCCTTGGAGAAGCAACATGGCAAGAAAGCAGATTATATACCAAAGGTGACTTTTGAGGGACCTCCAGGCAATGTTGCAAAATCTTTCTGGGAATTTAAACCTCGAGGACAGACCGGTAAGATGGTGTCTGATCTGTTACCGAACATGGCTGAGCTTGTTGATAACTTTTGTTTTTTTCACTCACTTCACACAGAAACGGCTGCTCATCCGCAAGGAGAGAACTTTTTTAATACGGGATTCACGATGGAGGGGTTCCCTTCGTTCGGTGCATGGGTAACTTATGCTTTAGGTACAGAAAACTCCGAGTTACCTGCTTTCGTCGCTATCAATGATCCTAGGGGCCTAGCAAGGTCTGGAAAAAATAATTTCGGTAGCGGTTTCCTGCCAGCAGCGTTTCAGGGCACTAATTTTAATTCAAAGAACCCTCCAGTCAATTTGAGACGCCCTGACGGCTACACTATTAAACAGGACAAAAAAACCATTGATCTGCTCAAAGTCTTAAATGAAAATCATCTTGCTAAATTTCCGAATGACGACAACCTGGCTGCTAGGATAGCGAGTTATGAATTGGCCGGTAAAATGCAGACTTCGGTCCCAGGCATAATGAATCTTGCTGAAGAGCCTGAATCCATTCATCGAGAATATGGAACCGACCAGGGTACTGAGCTGAAGAGGGAATATGCAAAGAATTGTATTTTGGCTCGAAGACTAATTGAAAAGGGGGTCCGTGTTGTCCAGCTCTTTAATGGGAGTGATCCATCAGGTGGTAACGGCATTACTAATTGGGATTCTCATTCTGACATTCTTAAAACCCATGCCATGCAAGCCGAAATAATGGATCAGCCAACTGCTAGTCTTATCCATGACATGAAGAGGAGAGGGCTCCTAGATGACACATTAATAGTTTGGTGCACTGAATTTGGAAGGATGCCATTTCTCCAGGGTAACGGTACTGGCAGAGATCATAACCCCGGCGCGTTCACATGCTTTTTGGCTGGGGCCGGAGTAAAAGAGGGATACAGTTATGGGGAAAGTGATGAGTTCGGTTTTGAGGCAGTTTTAAATAGAACTTCTGTCTTTGATTTTAACGCTACCATTTTACATTTGCTTGGCATCGATCATGAGAGAATGACTTATTATCATAACGGGTTAGAGCGGCGGTTAACAAATGTTCATGGTCACGTCGTGACTGATATTCTTTCATAAATTGCCAGACAATTAATTTAGTTCCATTGTCGTGATGTAATGTTATAATATTAAATATGAAGTTCGCCTTTTTGCTCCTTACGCTGTGCTTCTTTTGTAATAATTCTTTTGCCAATGACGTTCCTAATGCGTCAGACCGCGCCATTTTTCACTCTGATGAAGAGCACTTATGGAACCGTTTGCACTCTGTGTTTTTTGTAAGAGAGGACTCGAATGGAAACGAGTTCGGTGGAGATTTGGTAGATCCTTATTTGTGGCCCTCAACAACTGAATTTTTACTCAAAGGCAGTACACACTCCAGAGCCATTAGATTACTTGATGAATTCATTAAAGATAATGGTCACCAATTGATTTCGGAACCCTTAAAGCGAGCCGTACTTCAACATGACCTATGGTCTATATTTGATTGGACGGCAAACTATGATAAGGGGTTGCCCTTTGGAGGCAATCCAAAGCCTTCGGTTTATTCTACAGAACTAAATGAGTCTCGCAAGGCATTGAGGGAAAGGCTGTCCAAGGTCATTGATCTTTTAGCTTTAGATGAAATTGAGGCCTTGTCTTTAATTAATAACTATTCAAAAGCAGTAAATTCGAATTCCTTCTCGAAAGCTTTCGATGACTCTGAGCCAGGGAAGCCATTTTTACCCTCGACCCTGTTAACCGATAAGGGGGGCTGGGTATGCGTTAGGGGAGCTCTTCAGGGACCCAGTGCTCCAGTGCACATGAAATACTATGGAGGAAGGTCACCGTTTCTCGTATTTCTAAATATCCCCGGAGGCAGAACCGAAACATTTAAGTATATTAATTCACTCAATCAAGTCACGGCTGCAAAGCTTTCTGAACCTACTGAGGTTAAAGATTTGCCTCAATTCCCTAAAGGCACGGCAGTGGCGTTGGTTAGAAAAATGTCTTTAATAACTAAGGCTGGAAAAATCCTAGTGACTTCACTAGTTCAAACTGTTCAGATTCGTGTTTACGATAAGGTCGGTGAAGGCATTAAGGATCACAATGCATGTCAGCACGTTTACAAGTTCGCATTAAATAGAAAAGATCTGTTTGCATCTATTAATGGAGGTCTTAAGCCAGTCAAAAAGAATTCAACTGAAGGTCTATCTCTTATTTATAGTTCAGATTACTTCGAAAATGATAGACTGAAACCTAACAGCACAGTCATGAAATCCTGCATCGACTGTCACTCATGTGGGGGCGGCACCATACACAGTATATTTACTTACAAACAAGATGATTGGGTCCCTGAGGCTGCAGGTCTGGGTTCGGATAAGTTACGGCTTTTACCTACTCGGATCCTAGATGAACAAAAAAGAGCAACCACTTGGAAATATAATCGTCATGACTGGGGCCTGCTTCAGGGCTGGATTGAAACTATTTCCAAGAGATAACTTTCATATAAGGGTTGGCGCACTGCTGCACATTAATTTTTGTGTTTTCGATATGCGCTTTTCTTGGTACACATTATAATCATTGATTATTAAAGAACGAAAAACTCGAATGAAATCTCCTATAACTCTATTCTCCACAGCATTCACCTTAAGTGTTTTGTTATTTAGTGTAATAAGCGCTACACAGGCTGCCAATTATCAAGGAACTGTCATTAAGCTTGAACCATCTTTTTACTATGAATTAAACGAAACGGAAACGGATGGGGGGGCAATGGATACGATGGGTAATGCTCCAAAACCAGGTGTCTTTAATGGTGATTATGGTTTCGGTGGTCCAGAAGTTGGAGGTGAGGGGCCATTAACTGTATTCAGTGCAGATGATTTTGAAGGAATTCCAGTGCCGGGTCTAGGCGGCACAGATAATCTTGCTCATTACAGCAATAATTCAGGCCATGTTACTTTAGGTGATGGTAATCTTTATGGATCAAGCTCAATCACTGTAGCTTTTTTCTTTAAGGCCGGACCAGCTCAGGGAGGTGATCGGTTATTTACTAATAATCTTTCAGATCCAACAAAAAGCTTTCAGGTCAATGTTGCTAATGACGGTTTGGTTCTCGCTGTTGACCCGAGTCAGACTGGTCTTAATGCCGAGAGAACGCTTTTCATGGAGGACAATAGCGGTCCAGACCGACGCCTAATACAATCTGATTCAGGTTGGTTCCATGTAGTCGCCTCAACTTTTGGCTCATCTGGCTCCGAACGTGCAAGTAACTTCAAGTTATGGATCAATGGTGTTGATCGCACTGATAACCTTCAGCCGAAGGTGACTGGATGGGGAATAGATACTGGACTGGCAAAAATTGGTGGAAGGAAAGCTGATCCTGCAAATTCTACGACACATTCCGGAGCTCAGGATGAGGTGGCAATATGGCTTGATCGAGTATTAACGGATAAGGAGGCCCTTTCTTTGTGGGAAGCCGCAATAACTGAAAAGAAGATTCCCCTAGTCATCGAAGACGTGCAGCTTCATCTGGGTAAATCTTCCAACGCAGTTACTGTGACTTGGAACTCCCGCAGGGGTAGGGTATATGGTGTTTATTCTACGACTAACCTTCAAAGTGGTGAGTGGGAAGAGCTCGATGATGGAATCGAAAGTGAGGGAGAAAGCACTTCATTTAGAGACGAAGGGATCCCTTTAACTGATCAGAAGAGGTTTTATAAAGTCATGGAACTTGAGTGAAAATTTCAAAGCTCCTTCCAGTATAAAGTTAATCATTGTTTTTTCAGATCAAGCTCAAGCACTTATGCATTGGTATTTTTTTTCCAATGTACTTAACTTCGTCCTGTTCTCATCTTCATGATGATACGGGTTCCGACTTAAAGATTACCTCTTTATCAACCAGTGAAGCTGAAACTCCAAATGATCTGCTCCTTTTAATTGGTACAGACTCAGAACTTAGTCCTGTGCAATTTATGCTTAAATTTAGAGCTAATGAGCGTTTCAATGAATGGGTACGTACTCATCCGTTACAAATGGTCAAGGTCATGGGTCTTTTCCCTTTAAATTCTAGTAATAAGCTGACTACAGAACTTTTTACGTATTGGGTAGATAAAAGTTATGATGAATCAGAGTCATGCATTGAAAATGAGCTGAAGGATTCGCCACTCCGGGATTCAGCTATTGAAGGCATGGTAAATGGCTTAAAGGCCGATCAACTTGCGACCGCGATAGCATGGGCGCATGAAATTAAGGATGCCTCGAAGCGCCATCAATTACTTGAGTCATTAGCCACTCACTGAGAGATGACTTAAGCGGTTCTTATTTTTTTTCCATTTAGGATAGTTCCTATGAAAGTATATCTGACGATGTATCGATAAGTTAACAGCAGGATTCCTGCAGTAATTGCACAGATCAATGGAAACTTGATGAAGATGGGTATGTCCCAGTCAGACAGAATAATTTGAAGCGCTATGACCAGTGGTTGATGGGCGAGGTAAAGCCAGTACGATGAATCGGAGACGAATCGGACGAGTTTACTTTCACCTGAAAAGAAGAATCGGAAGAAGCCGACAAATGCAAATGTCATTAGCCAACAATAGAGGGTAATAATTATTGCGCGTTTGGCAATGACTCCGTCTTTTTCCTTATCCAGTTCATTAAAGGAGTCCTGGATGGACTGTATTGTTGGGGCGAGAAATGCAATTGGTCCATCTAGTCCTTTTCTAAGATTGATCCAGTCAGGGCAGGGTTTTCTGTATTCGCTAATTGCGATTATGAAAATGATCGAGGAGGCAAAAAACATCATTGGCCATGCGTACTTAGCAAATGAACCGAAACCTTTAATGCCGAAGAAAATGGCTCCAGCCAGAAAGAATAAGGAATAGTGGGCTAGTACGGGCCAAGCCGATTTTCCATCAAATCCCTGCAATGTGAAAAAGTCATACAACACTTCCG
This sequence comes from Akkermansiaceae bacterium, assembly GCA_018675395.1. Lineage (GTDB taxonomy): Bacteria > Verrucomicrobiota > Verrucomicrobiia > Verrucomicrobiales > DEV007 > EC70. The sequence goes on along the minus strand of JABGYE010000188.1, from coordinate 1,367 downwards.
GATCAAAGAAGACTGCAGTGGAAGGTCCAAATTCACCAGTGCCCATGTATATTTGGGAGTAGAATGTTGATAAGACGATAGCTATTAGACTGATGGCTCTAATTATTGACTTAACGAGTTCGGGCAAGTAATTCCAAAGGCTATTAATTGAGAGCTTTTCTATTATTAAAGTGAGGGAGCAAAAGATGAAAATGATTGAGAATAATATATAAAGAAACCACATGTGGTGGAGAATAATCACATCTCTTCCAAAGAAATCGATGAAGTAGTTCGTTACGAAAAAATCACCGATCATTGCCGTAAACTTAGATCCTCCAGTAACGTTCTTACCACGTAAGGTGGCCTTAATTTCAGACCGTTTAGACATTATAACGTCCAGATCAGCTTCTATTCGGAGAATAGACATGATGAACTTCATTGTTTCGCGATTGATATTTGTTGCATCGATGGGAGTACTTCCGTCTCTGCTCTTATGTTGCGTAGATGCTCCTGCATCCATGAGAAGCTTTGCAGTTCCTGATTCACTCATGAAGGCGGCCCAGGCGAGGGGAGTCGAACCGTTGTCGTCGCCGATGCTGTGATCAGCTCCGTTATTCAGAAGTAATTTAACAGTTTCCTCATTACCGTAAACTGCGGCCCAGTGAAGGGGCGTTGCTTGCATTGAGTCCTTACGGTTAAGGTCTTTTCCTTCACTGATTCTCTTTTTTATTAGGTCGATGTCACCTCTCTTGGATGCTGCCCAGATGGTAGTGCCTTTAATTTGCTTCTTATCGTATTGCTCTTTGTTTTTATTATCCTTTCCTAATTCATTCTTCCAGTCCTTGAGGCTCTCCATATTGTTTAGGAGTGGGGCAAAAACAATCATACCCAGTATAAGAGGAATCAGAATACGTTTAGTTCTATGAGCAAATATTGATAGTGATCCCTTTTTTTGCCACATCATTGCGGTGAAGAATCCACTCACTAGAAAGAACAGGGGCATACGAAACCCATGGATAAAATCTAGAATGACTAAATATTGAGGGTTCTGATTGACATCTTGAGCTGACCATATGGGTGTGCCTACGAATGAAAGTACGCCATGTATTACAATACCCAGAAGCATTGCAAAGGCGCGGAGTGCGTCAAGGTCATGATGCCGAACGCTTGAACTTAGCAAGACATGCTCTGCTGGACGTGCATCTTCGTTCATTCAATCAAAGTGATTAACACTTTCCTCATTAAGAATTCATATTCAAGAAATATATATAAGTCACATTTTGAATATGTTCGGTAACATACCATTAATGATTGAGGTCTATAATTCAGATCATGACCAGCGTCACTAGATACATCATCTACCTTCTTGTAATTTCAACTACTTGCCT
>JABGYE010000244.1:0-15483 GCA_018675395.1 Akkermansiaceae bacterium | reverse complement strand
TGATGATGGCCCTGGTGTAAACTTGATTACACTTCATGCGGCTAAGGGTCTAGAGTTTCCTGTAGTTTATCTTGTCGGATTAGAGGAGGGGGTTCTTCCTCACAAGAGATCTCTTGAAGAGGGGACTAAGGAGGAGGAGAGAAGGTTATTATACGTGGGGATGACGAGAGCCATGGAGAGGCTCACGATGAGTTTTTGTTCAATCAGAGTTCGGTACGGAGAAGAGGTGTATTGTGAGAGAAGCTCATTTCTAGATGAAATGGACTCTCAATACGTAGATGTTTTTTCTAATGATGAGCTCTCTTCTGGACCCATAGAAGAAAATGATGCGATGGCATATTTTGCTCGAATGAAGGAGATGCTCGAGGAGGATTGAAGGTGGAACAATAAAGGTAAGTATGGAATAAACGCTTGCCGACAACTAATTTGCAAAGGATTTAAAAATCATCTAAGATTGAATTGATGGCATTGAATCGCCGAGAGTTTTTTAGAATGGGGGGCCTATCGCTCGGTGCAATCTCACCCTTAGGATTGTCTTTGCCTGAGGTGTTAGCAAATGAAGAGGTCAGTGGCGGAGGCAAGCAAATCAATATTATCTTCATGTTTCTCCAAGGCGGAGCGAGTCATATCGACATGTATGACATGAAGCCTGATGCTCCTGAGGAAATTCGAGGTAAATATAATCCGGCTCCCACAAATATTCCAGGTCTTCACCTAAGCGATCAATTGCCTAAGCTTGGAAAATGCGCTGACAAATTTTCCCTAATTCGCTCCATGCATTCTTTTTGTTCAAAGCATGGAGAAGGTGATGTGGACATCATGTGCGGTAGTCCTCGTGATAAAAATCTACAGGCACCAGGGATCGGTGCCGTTTTGAGTCTCCAACAAAAACAGCACGCGGCAGTTCCTCCATTTGTTCATTTGGGGGACATGAAGCATCCGGCGCATAGCGCTCCAGGTTACGGGGGGTACTTGGGTCGAGCTTATGATCCATTTCTCATTAAGCAGGACCCCAATGCGGCAGACTTTTCCGTTCGAACATTTGATTCGGCGGAGGGCTTGGATGTGAGCCGGTTAGATGGACGCAAAAATCTTTTGCGATCTCTTGATCTCTTTCAATCTAATCGAGAGAAGCAGCTTGAGTTTGCTCGTGCGCACAATGCCTTTACTGAGAAGGCGTTGAGCCTTTCCACGTCGACCAAGGCGAAAGAGGCATTTGATTTGTCCAAGGAGCCCGGCAAATTGCGAGATACTTACGGTCGTAACAATGTTGGGCAAGGAATGCTATTGGCTCGTCGACTCGTTGAGGCGGGGGTACGATTTGTTACAATTCAGGGGTATCAAGATACCGGCATTTACGCTTGGGATCATCACTGGGGGATTTATTCACATCTCGATAAGCAGTTACCGATCTACGATAGTGCTTATTCGGCTCTCCTTAATGATCTAGATGATCGCGGTTTACTCGAAACTACACTAGTGATTACTGCTGGGGAATTCGGTCGGACACCCAAGCTTAATAAGGATAAACGCGGTCCAGGCCGAGATCATTGGGCGGATTGTTTTAGCCTAACTATGGGAGGAGGTGGTATTAAGACTGGGAGAGTGATCGGGGCCAGTGATAAGCATGGAGCGGTACCCACAGAACGTCCTGTTTCCATTGCTGACTTTGCGGCTACTGTATATCACGTATTGGGGCTCGACCCCGGAGCCGAGTACGTTGCTCAAGGTCGTCGCATGAAAATGCTTCCTGAAGGATCGGTGATTAGGGAACTTCTCTAAAATTTTAGCTTAAAGAGCTTCTTTGTGGAAAAGAGAATTGAATCCTTGCGGAGTAAATAATATTTGATATTAGTTAATGGAATGAAATGGACTAATGCCATTAGGAGTGGTCTCAAAATTCCAATGAGTACTATCGAATATTTTGGAATCGAGGCGATCATTGGAGGAGGATTGTGCTGGGCCGTGTTCCTGCTGATATTATTAATTGATATACTGTTATAATAACCTAGCCGGATATTAAGGATATTTGAAAACTCAAATATGAAGGTTTCTGAGGTATCAGCGAAAAGGACTTGGCAAGATTTGAGTATATTCTCTTTGTGTGGATCTAACTCATTGCTTCGGAGTTGCTGATTGACGGGTTCTCTACTGGAAGCAATAGTTATTCGTATTCTCCTTCATGTTCCTTTGTTGTGCCATAACGGATCAAATTCGATCAAAGATTCTCCTCCTTGGTTTTATCGTTTCTTCAGAACTTTTGTCGACGTTTGTTGTCGCAGATGTTGTAATCAATGAGATTCATTATGACGCTAACCCGAAGACCGAGCCTACTGAATTTGTGGAATTGTTCAATTCTGGTGATGCAAGAGTCGATGTTTCTGGTTGGCGGATAGCGGGTGGTGTTGATTATACTTTTCCAGATGGAAGCATTTTGGATTCGGGTGACTTTTTGGTTATAGCTGAAGATGTAGCGGTGATACGATCAAGGTTTGGTTTCCATACAGTTCATCAATACCGGGGGAGGCTCGACAATGATGGAGAAAAAATTAAACTCATGGACTCTTTCGGAAAGGATGTTGACGAGGTTGATTACGACTCAGGATTTCCATGGCCTACTTCAGCACGTGGAGTCGGAAGTTCAATGGAGCTAATTCATCCACTACTAGATAATGATCTTGGCGGGTCGTGGAGAAGTTCATCTGTTGGTTCAATTGGTCCCGAAGTTACTTATATTTCGAAGGGCTCGTCTTGGCGTTACCGAAAAGGAAACAGCGAGCCGTCAAATCCGATCAACGCATGGCGCGAGATCGCCTTCGTCGAAGACGGCACATGGTTCACTGGTGAATCCGTCATTGGGTTCGGTGATGGTGATGATGTGACTGTGTTATCTGACATGCAGAACGCATATTCAACGGTTTACTTTCGCAAGAGATTTAATGTTGAATCCGATAAAATTCCAGCCCGACTCCTTGTCCGTCTGTATATTGATGACGGAGCAATTGTTTGGATTAACGGAACAGAGATCGCTCGTGTTTCTGTTGCTTCAGGACCCAAGGATTTTGATGACCTTGGTAGAAATCACGAGGCCTCTTGGGAAGAGTTGCTAATTCCTAATGTCAGAAACTTTTTGGTAGAGGGTACGAACGTGATTGCAGTGCATGGTTTGAACGCTAGCTCCGGAAGTAGTGATTTTTCCTTTGATCTCGAACTGAAGACTCCACCCGCAAACACTGCCTCCGGGGACCCTTCTCCGGGTCTTGTTAATACGGTCACTCCGAACTCTGTGAGCAGTGCGCCGCCAGCCATTCGTCAGGTAGAGCACAGCCCCAAGGAGCCATTGGCAAATGAGAATGTCATTGTCAGTGCTAAGGTTACAGACGAGGACGGAGTCAGTAATGTTACCCTCAGTTATCAAATAATAAGACCAGGCAGTTATATTCGCAAAGACGATGATTCTTATGACGAGGGGTGGGTCGATCTGCTCATGAATGACAGTGGATCAAGCGGTGATGCTGTTTTGGGTGATTCGGTCTACAGTGTCACTGTGCCTGCCGAGGAGAATGTTCACCGGCAACTGGTTCGTTACAGGATTACCGTAGAGGACACTGTAGGGAATTCTGTTAAGGCTCCTTACGCTGATGACGAGTCTCCGAACTTTGCTTATTTTGTTTACAACGGGGTTCCCTCGTGGACGGGAGCCGAACGACCAGGAGTCATTGCACCCAAGACCTTCCCGGTCGAAGTTATGAGGGACTCTCTGCCGGTATATCATCTCATTGCCAACTCAACGGATATCAGAAATAGCCAATATAGTAGTGGTTCGGACGGAACTCGAATGTGGGGAACGATGGTTTATGCTGGACGGGTCTACGATCATATCCAATTCTATAACCGCGGAGAGGCGTCGACTTATGTTAGTGGAAAAAATAAGTGGCGATTCAAGTTTAACCGGGCCAGAGATTTTGTTGCTCGCGACATTTACGGGAAAAAATACAAAAGCAAATGGAAGACTTTGAATTTCAATTCATGCTCGTCGCCATGGGTTGACGTTAACCGAGGAATGGCGGGAATTGATGAGGCCGTTCCGCACAGGCTCTACCAACTAGCCGGAGTTCCAAGTTCAAATACCCATTGGGTTCAGTTCCGTGTCATTGACGGGAACGATGAGGCTCCTTCGAACCAATATTCGGGAGACTTGTGGGGTCTTTACCTTGCGATCGAACACCCTGATAGGCGATTCCTTGCCGAGAAGGGCCTTCCGGACGGAAGCGTTTACAAGATTCAGGGTGGGAGTGGGAACAAAAAAAATCAAGGCCCGACACATTCGGAAAACTCATCTGACTGGTCTTCGTTCTACAGGTCAAGTGCGGATCGGAACAATGTCAGTTGGTGGCGGGATAACTTTAATCTTCAAAAGTTCTATGGTTTCCGTGCAATTAACCGGGCGACTGGCAATGTTGACCTTCGGGATCAGACTAACTACTTCATGTATCACCATCCCGAAGGGAAGTGGGAGGTTATCCCGTGGGACCTCGACATGATGTATGCGCCAGTCGTACACATCTGGAGTGGTGTTATTCGGGCTGACGCGTGTTTGTCTCATGCTGAAATAAGCATTGAGTATAAGAATAGATGCCGTGATCTGATTGATTTATTATTCTCCGACAAGGACCGGTACGGAGGCCATGCTGCGCAGTTAGTTGAAGAGCTTTCTCAGGTAATTAACCCTTCCGGGAAATCGTTAACAATGGTTGATGTTGATCAGTTCATGTGGAGCTATCATCCCAATACTAAAGGAGATCATCGCGGGCCATGGTATCTTAGGTCGAAAGTGGAAACTACTCTGCGTGATAATTACACGCGCAGTATACCCACGTCGGATCACGAAGGGTTCCAGCAAAATGTCATCGATTATATGCATGATACCGACGAAGATGGAAAATTTAGCGTTGGTGACGGTGACGAGGACGGGTACGGTTTTAACTATCTCTCTCGGGAAGCAAGGGACAGTAGAATTCCGAACACTCCGACCATTTCGTATGTAGGCCCTGTGGGGCATCCTGTTACAGTAGCGCGTTTTCAGAGTGGAAGATTTTCCGATCCGCAAGGAGCCGAAACTTTTGGCTCAATGAAGTGGAGGGTCGGTGAAGTGGCAAATCCATTAACTTCCAACCATGTGGCTGGAGAGGCCTGGAAATATGAAATTGAAGAAGTTTGGGATTCTGGTGAGCTCACAACTTTTTCTTCTCTAGTAACATTTCCTACTGTAGCCCTACGGCCTGGTCACACTTACCGTGTTCGCGTTAAGCACACCGACGATACTAATCGAAGTAGTCACTGGTCAGAGCCAATAGAATTTATCGCAGGAGAACCGGATGTTATGCCTTATAAAGAGAGTCTTATGATAACTGAGGTCATGTATAACTCTCAGGCAGGTTCATCTCTTGAATTTATTGAGCTTAAGAATGTTGGTAAGGACTCACTGAGTTTAACTGACGTAAGATTCACTAAGGGTATTGATTTTGACTTTCCGCCAGGAACGATTCTTGGGCCTGGTAAGTTTGCCCTAGTCGTTAACGATTTGGCAGAGTTTCAAAAAGCTTACGGAGAAGGGATCCCGGTCGTTGGTGAGTGGGATCCTGATGACAGCCTAAGTAACGGGGGTGAACAGGTTAAACTGTCGTTCGGAGCGGGAACGGAGATACATAATTTCACCTATGACGATGATTTTCCTTGGCCTGAGAGTGCGGACGGGGCAGGGCGATCCCTTGTCTTACGGGCCCCATCTTCCTCTCCTCGCCCAGATCACGAATTTGCCGACAACTGGAGGCCGAGTCGACTCATTGGAGGTTCTCCTGGGTCGGATGACGAATTGTCTTTTGATTCCTGGAGAGAAGCTTTCTTTATCCTTCCTGAACTTGAGGACCTTTCAGTTAGCGGAAATGATGGCGACCCTGACACTGACGGAATGTCAAACTTTATTGAATTCTTCTTTGGAGGACACCCAAAAGAGTCTGGATCTGCGCCCGTGTCGGTTACTTTAGATCAAGAAGATGGTGCAAAGTATTTGGAGATTGCCTTTGCTCGCCTCGTAGGGATCGAAGTCAGTTTTGAAATCCAGAATTCCAGAGATTTAGTTGAATGGGAAACGGACCGAGACTGGGTCATGGTGTCGATTGTTGATAATGCCGACGGAACAGAAACCGTCAGAGTTCGATCAGGATCCGAGTTACCTGAAAATGAGAGAAATTTTGTGAGGATCAAGGTTATAGGCGAATAGAATACTATTTAAATTCTCGTTCACCTTACATTAGGCGGGCGCTGATCGTTCTTATGAGGGACATGAAGAAGCCGTTTTGGAAATTATCAAAGCTAGAATATTTAATAATATCGTTAAGTTTCTCACAGAATAGACGCAGTCTGCTTAAGTTAAAATGTTGCAAGTGCAATTGTATTGCTTCACTTACAATATAACTTTCGAGGATCAACTAATTCTCAAGCGATTATCTCATGGATTACTTTGCCATGCACGTCAGTCAATCGGAAGTCACGGCCATCGTAGCGGTAAGTTAACTTTTCGTGATCCAGTCCTAGCTGGTGAAGGATTGTGGCATGAAGATCATGCATGTGAATTCTTCCTTCTACGGCATGGTGTCCAAAATCGTCTGTGTTGCCATGGCTGTGTCCATTTTTGAAGCCGCCGCCTGCCAACCAGACAGTGAACCCATCGGAGTTGTGATCGCGACCAGTTCCTTTGTTCTGAGCATAAGGGGTACGCCCGAATTCGCTGCCCCACCATACTATAGTATCCTCTAGTAGTCCTCGTTGCTTGAGATCCTTAAGCAATCCGGCAACAGGCTTGTCTGTTGCTCTTGCGTGTTGCATGTGCTTGGGCATGTCTGAGTGCTGGTCCCATGCAGGGTTGTTGCCGTTGTCTGTGTAATTGACTTGAATGTATCTTACTCCAGCCTCGCTTAGTTTCCTTGCTCTTAAGCAGTATTGTCCAAAGTCGTCTGTTTCTTTTTGGCCAATGCCATACATTTCAAGAGTTTTTGGGCTTTCTTTTGAAAGGTCCAGTATGTCAGGCGCATTGTTTTGCATTCGCCATGCCAGTTCAAATGATTTGATGACAGTTTCTAGCTTATCGTCGTTTGGGGACTTTGAGAGTTGTTCAGCGTTTATTTTTTTGAGGAGTTCGAATTGTTCTCGTTGATCCTTTGGACTGGAGTGAAGGGGCTTAAGATTTTTAATGGTGGCATCTTTGGCTGAGATGCCGGCCCTTCCCACGGGTGTTCCTTGGTGAAGGGAAGGGAGAAAAGCGTTACTATAATTTCTTGGACCGCCGTTCCCCATTGAGGGTCCGATGCTGACGAAGCCAGGCAAGTTATTGTTTTCTGACCCTAGTCCGTAATTCACCCAAGACCCCATGGATGGTCGTATCATGTTGATGCTTCCTGTGTGGAGGAAAAGAGTACTTGGTCCGTGAGCGATACCGTCAGTATGCATTCCCTTGAGGAGGCAAATGTCATCCACGTGTTGAGCTGTGTGCGGAAAGAGCTCACTAACGTGCTGCCCGGACTGACCGTACTGTTTAAACTTCCACAATGGTTTCATTACTCGGTGCTCGATTATTTTCCGGGTCTTGGCAAGGGTCCGGCCATCATCGAATCTCATCATTTTACCATCATCCTTGAATAGGCTTTCCTTGTAATCGTAAGAGTCCACGTGGCTAACTCCACCAGCCATAAAAATAAATATGACTCGCTTTGCTTTCGGCTGATGATCGAAACGGGGGCTGCTAAATGGTGAGTCTGCTCTTGATTGATTTTGGGTCAGAGCTCCGAGTGCCAGACCTCCAAAACCGCATGACATGGAATTAAGCGCTTGTCTTCGGTTTAAATGATGTGGTCCCATTGGGTCGGCTAAGGTCTAATGACTTAAAGTATAGATGATTTTAACAAATTCATCAAGCTTTGCTAATTAACGTGTCTGAAATCGATGCTAGAAAAGAGTCCATGGAAGACATGGGTCCATGCAGTTAATGGATTCTCTTTATTGTGAAGAAAATTGTAAATGATTTCTATTTCACGAGAGCTTGGCTTTCTTCCCAGGCTAGTTTTATAAGCAAATTCTATTTTTTCATGATCATTTTTTATGTCTGTATCCATGAGCTTTTTTGCGGCCATCTTAGATTGTTCACGGACGAATGGGTTATTCATTAAAAACAGGGCTTGAGTAGGGACGCTGCTTGTTGTTCTGCTGCCCGTCACAAGGTTAGGGTCAGCAAAATCAAAGACCTGCATAATTTCAGGTAATGTGTTTCTAAATACCGGGTAATATATACTCCTTCGGAGCGTGTCGAATTTGTAGCCGTATTCGGTCTTTGTTCCTGGTCTAATTGAAGGACCTCCCTTTGTAATTTCCAGCTCGCCACTAATAGAAAGGATTGAATCTCTAATGGCCTCAGCCTCGAGCCTTCGACGATTTTGTTTCCATAAGAATTTATTCCCGGGGTCCTGCACGTAATTATTGGAGTCAGTTTTGGAACTCAATTGGTAAGTGCGTGATAAGATTATTTTTTTTATGAGATCCTTCACTGACCATTTGTCTTCAACGAATTCTGAGGCTAAGTGATCAAGTAATTTGGAGTTAGTCGGGGCTTGTCCCATGTGACCGAAATTGTCTGTGCTGCTAACAATTCCCTGATGAAATAAGTGCGACCATATTCTATTAACAAAGACGCGGGCAGTTAATGGATTCTCTTTGTTGGCAATCCAATCTGCTAACTGAAGTCGACCACTGGAACCTTTTTCAATCGTTGGTTTGGCACCTCGGTGAATTACTTCTATGAATCCGCGCTGAGTCTTCAGTCCTTTATTGTGAACGTTTCCTCTTATTGCGATGTGAATATCATTGGGGTTCTTCTGGTCTTCTACAGCAATAATTTTTTTGCTTTGAGGGCTTTTTTTCTGTAATCTTTTTAATTCCTCTTCAAGTTTTTTGAGTTTCTCTTTTAACTTACTTTGATCTTCAACTAATTGCGGTTTTGCGATGGGTGGGTTATTAGCATTCAAGAACTGGATCGCATCAGCAATGACAACGGCGGATGTGTTTTTATTTGAGATAACAACGGCTTCATGAATTCCTTCGTTGAATTGATACGAACCCAAAGAAATGAACGACCCGTCAATGGGTGGGGCCTTGGTTTGATTTATGAATAAAGAGTTTTCACCTTCGGCATGTTTAACCGTTATGGGAGTTTTCTTTTCCCTATTAGTGCCTGAAGTATAAGAGGCCCTGAGTTCATATTTTCCGCTTTCCTTTATGTTGACTGTGTAAGTGACGGACTTGGATCCTTTGTCTTTTCCGTCATCATGAATGTAGTTTGAGCTTACGAAGCCATTGGTATGTGTTGATTTAACCCAATTTCCTTTCTTTATAGCAGCTTCATTGTCTACGACAATTCCGGGGAGGCTTTTTATGTTTACGCTCTTTGGGGTCGTTCCTTTCAGCTGGGTTTTAATTTCATTGATGGTTTTCTTTTTGCTTTCTATTGATAGTTTTAATCTATCAGCGAGTTCTTTTTCTTTTGTCGATAAGGGTAGGGATCTCTTGTTCCATGTAGATACATTGCTATGGATGACCGATTTTGTGCTCTTTAGAATGCCAGCCATTCCATAATAGTCTGCGCTACTGATTGGATCAAACTTGTGATCATGGCAACGAGCGCAACCTAGAGTCAGCCCAAGAAATGATTTGCCAATCGTGTCGAGTTGTTCATCAATGATGTCCATTTCTAATACCGATTTGTCCTGAAGTTCATAATTTGTTGGGCCGAGGAGAAGGAATCCGGTAGCGATCATTCCTTCTTTCTTTTCTTCATGAGTGAGACCCTGGATAAGGTCCCCAGCGATCTGTTCTTTTATGAATTGATTAAATGGCTTGTCTTCATTGAATGAGTTGACGACATAGTCTCTGTATCTCCATGCCTGATCGAGCAGGGCAGTCCTTCCTCCGCCAGTCGAATCAGCGTAACGGACAACATCAAGCCAGTGCCTTCCCCATCGTATTCCGTAGTCCTGACTTGAGAGAAGTTCGTCGATGAGGGCAGTGATGGCGGCCTGGCTGTTCTTTGAGTGTTCTTGCAAGAATCTATCAATTCTTTCAGGTTTTGGCGGCAGACCAGTAAGATCGAAGTGGATGCGTCTTAGGAGCGTTTGGGCGCTGGCTTTTCTAACAGGAGTAATTTTATTGTGTTCTTGTTCTGCAAGGATAAAACGATCGATATCACTCAATGGCCAACTATCATTGCCGGGTTGAGGGATTTCGTATTTTTTGATGGGCTGAAAAGACCAAAACTTTCGTGAAGCTTCAAGGTTTAGTTTTTCTTGTTCTTTAGAAGTCGTTTCCGATCCTCTTGGGTCAGGGGCTCCCATAGCGATCCAGCGTTCGAGGTCGATGATTTGTTCTTTGGAGAGTCTTTTCTTGGGTGGCATTTTAATGTCACTGTGAGTGTGCCTGACGGCCTGTATGAGGAGGCTCTTTCCCACTTGTCCCGGGATGATAGCAGGTCCTGATTCGCCTCCAGTTAGCCATCCTCCTTTCCAATCTAACCTCAGGTCTCCTTTAACTTTGTTTTCTTGGCTATGGCACTGATAGCATTCATCAAGAAGAATGGGTCTGATTTTTTTCTCAAAAAACTCAATGCCAGAATCAGCCGCTCTGCCCGTGATAGGGAAGCAAAGGAGTGCAATCAAAATCCATTTCAATTGGCAATTCATTAGTGTTATTTTAACTTCTGTGCTGGTAAGTGATAGCTAACGAAGATTATTGTGTATGTCGTATTGCTCTGAATCCACTTTAATTTCAAGAGGATGGTTAATCTAACTAATTTTTCTTAGGTTTTCCTTTTTTTATTTAATTCTTAGTATCAGGCTATACAGAACGGACGCCCTATGCAAACTCAAGACCCTTACTCTTTAGACGATTCAAAAGTACTCGATCCTCCGACTTCGCTTAAGGGGACTATTAAGCACTTAGGCCCTGGATTTATTTTGTCTGCTTCTATAGTCGGTTCTGGTGAATTAGTAGCGACTACGCAGTTAGGTGCTGGCGCTGGATTTGTTGCTATGTGGGTGATTCTTGTCAGTTGTCTTGTTAAAGTTGCTGTTCAATTGGAATTCGGGAAAAGGGCGATCATGACTGGGGAGACAACGTTCGCATAATTTAACACCCTGCCAGGTAAAACGGGGAAGGCTCATTGGTCTATCTGGACTTGGCTGGTGCTAATGATGGTTAAGTTTCTTCAAGTAGGTGGTATTGTAGGGCTCGTTGCGGTGCTGTTGAATATGGCCATCCCGGGAATTCCTGTTTTATGGTGGCTGGTATTTGTTGTTATAGCCGTGGCCTCAATCGTGATATCCGGTTATTACCGGGTCCTGGAACTCATGTCAGTTACCATGATTGGAATTTTCACGATCTTTACGTTTTTCTCACTCATTGCTTTGCAGTACACGGATTCGGCCATTGCTCTTGGTGATGTTCTCTCGGGGCTTCAATTCAAGATGCCGGAGGGGGATGGTATGACGTTACTTGTAATTGGAGCCTTTGGGATTACGGGAGTCGGTGGTGATGAGATAATGGCTTATAATTATTGGCTCATTGAGAAGGGATACGCGGCTAATACAGGAAAGAATGATGGGACTGATGACTGGAACCGAAGGGCCAAGGGTTGGATCCGAGTTATGTACATTGATGCTATTTTTGCGATGGTTGTTTATACGATTGTGACTGTGGCTTTCTTTCTTCTTGGATGTGCTTTATTGCATGGAGAGGGTGATTTTATTAGGGTAGGAGGCGCAGACTTTTTAAGAAATCTTTCAGATCTTTATACATCGACCTTAGGTTCCTGGGCCGGACCATTTTTTTACGTTGGGGCCTTCGTGGTTCTGTTCTCTACCGCGTTCTCTGCCCTCGGAGCTTGGACTAGGCAATTTACTGATGCCTTTGCCAGGATTGGACTTTTAGATTTTGATAATTACAAATCGAGGAGAAAATGTATTACGCTTTTATCGGTTGTGATCCCTATGCTTTGGGGTTCAGTTTATGTGTTCTTTGAGAGCCCCGTTTGGATGGTATTGATTGGCGGATTTGTGACCTCAATCATTTTACTTGTTGTCTTGTACGCTGCGATCATCTTTAAGAAACAAAGGGCTTCATCACCCATAAAGACTGGAATGTTCTATGAAGTTGCTTTCTGGTCCAGCTCAGCAATGATTCTCTTTGTTGGAATCTGGACAGTCTTAAGTAAGTTTCTCTAAGGAAAACTACCGTAATGCTTTTCTTAAACCAGGGTCGTCAACCGCCCTATCGATTGTCTCTTGAAGGGCCTCTGATGCGACGCCTGCTATCTCATCCACTTTTGACCAATAGGTGACGTTTGGAGAAACCTTGGTCCTTGTTGCGTAAAAATATTGGCTAAATACTAACCTGCCGGATTTAATATTATATACATGAACGCGGATCCTGCATTCTGCATTCTGCGTCGAGTATTGATTGCACTGAAATTCTAATATGTCCGCATTGAGAACATACTTTGCGCTGTCTTCATTTAACAGGTTCCTGCTTTGCAGGGCATGAGCGAAGGCAGTTTTTGTGATTTCTGCGATTGGTCTTTTTGCATTTATTGATTTAATGGCAAGGCCGAACTCATTGCGAATTTTCCCGATTTCAGCCCCTCGCAATTTACGGACATCGTTAATTGATCCAATTTTAATGACTGGTGTGCCTTTTTGGATTCTTTGGCCAATGCTTGCCGGACTATACGTTAATGAAACGTTATAAGTTTGGCAGGACGTGAAAAGTATTACGATGAATCCTATTATGAAAAGTCTGCTGTATGAATTCATGATGACGTTTTATTAAACTAATCTTAACTAATTATCATCGGAACTTTTCAATGAATCAAATTTTTTGCCATAAAAACACATCAATGAGTGTTTAACGCAGTATTTGCAGTATGTCTGATCCGAGGAAAGTAATGGTGCAGGCCCCTAACAAGGCAAAAAGAATGGAGAATAGGCACAAGATTATAATTTCGGCCGAGAAGATCATACAGATAGTTCCGCGGCTGCAGCCCATTAAAAAGAGGGCCTTTGTTTCCCTCTTTCGAGTTTGTAAGGAGAGGAGGATCACTGCTGTTAAAAAAAGAACAGCAGCAAGTGCGGTTATAGCATAAGAGGAGTCGAACAATCGTTTGAGCCGAATGACAACATCGAGCAATTCACCAATTACTGTACTTGGTTCGAGTGGTTGGATTCTCTGATGACGCAAGTACTTTGCCTTGAGGATCGTTCCGTCCTTTGTGCTTTTGGGGAATGCTATGATCGATGTGATTGGAAGGAGTGCGGGATCAGAATGAAAATGGAATTCATTGATGTTGCTTTCATTTATTTCAATGAATTGTTCTATTGAGGCATTTGCCGTGATTCGCTTCTTGGTTTTGCTTAGTAATTTGGCATTATCTGTCTCTGCATCAATGGGTTCGTGTCCATGACCAAGGCCGGAAATGACCCATGCCGTTCCCATTGAGGTGAAAACTGCATTATCGTCAGCGCTATGGGTCTGATTGAGGACGCCAACGACTTTTAATTTGATTGGGTAACTTGCGGAAAGGTCGTAAAGGTTAACTTGGTCAGTTAGAATGTAGTCTCCTATTTTTGCGTTTAATGATTTAGCGGATTCGCTCCCTAGGGTAGCTTCTCCTAGCATTAAAGGAATTGTCCCTAGCTTTGCAGTGATGTTGCGAGCTGCAAAATAATCGACAGAGGTTCCTACGATTGGGAAATTGCGGGCGCTGAACCCCAGGCGAACTGGCACCATGATGCCGCGGTTCTCTTCAGATAGTAATTGCAAGTCCGCCATTGATAATTGAGAAGAAGAATCCCCTCTGAAGAAGAGCGAGTTAATCGTTAAGTCGAACCGGTCGCCCTTTGGGCCAAATATAAGGGGAGTTCTCTTTCCTCTTTCAGTGATGCTGGTTGAAAAGTTTTCAACCATGATTGCGGTAGCGAAAGGCAAAAAGAAAGTGAGCGTTAGGGCTGCTATTTGAATTGCAGACTTTGCTTTGTGGAACACGATATGCTTCCACGCGATATGGATAATGTTTTTGATAGGCTACTAAAATGTTTTGGAGAAATCTCCTACGTTGATAGTGTTTTCAAAAAGATTGAGTAAGGATTCATCATGCGTAATCATTATGAGAGTTGCTCCCGTTTCTGTGGATTGTTTGATTATTTCCTGCATTACAGTTAGTGCTGTTTCGTTGTCGAGATTTCCTGTCGGTTCATCAGCGATAACGATTGAAGGGTTAGTGACGAGTGCTCTTGCGATTGCTAATCGTTGGCGCTCTCCACCTGAGAGTTGTTCTGGGTACTGATTGAGCTTATCGGAAATGCCAATTGATTTGGCAAGTGAATGGGCTTTGTCCTTACATTCATTTGTTATTTCTATCCCCCTATTAATCATGAAGGGAAGAAGGAGATTGTCTTTGACTTGCAAGTAATCCAGCAATTCAAATTCTTGAAAAATGAACCCCACATTAGCCGCTCTATATTCTCGTCTTTCGCGTTCAGTTAAGAGGTTTAGATTTTTTCCGGAAACTGTAACATTACCTTCAGTAGGTTCCAATATTCCGGCAATGAGATGTGCGAGAGTGGTTTTTCCGCAACCGCTCTTTCCAATGAGGGCGACTTTGGACTTTTTGCCAATTGTTAATTCGGGGACGCTAAGAGAAAAGTTGCTCTTAGGGTAACGAAAATTAAGATTTCTTATCTGAATTAAGCTTTCCTTCATTGCCTTTTTTTGTCCTGACTCTTTTTTGCATATTCACATTAGAGGATGCGATTTTCCATACTCCATTTTCAATGCCGAGCGCATAATTAGCTTCATATTCGTTTGTGCGGAAGTGGTTGTGCCCCCAGTGGCGAACGGTGCCATGGACTTGCCAGCTGCAAGAGACTTGATGTTCCTCATTTTCGAAGCTCTCTTCAGTTTTAATGTTAAGATATTCGATTCGATTGACTCGAGAAACGGCGCCTCCTTCATCTCGCATTATAAGACTCTGATAGATGTCCTCATAGAGTGGGCCTACTAGGCTTTGAGTTACAGATTTAGCCAGGTTATTATATATAGCGTCCTCCGTCTCAGATTCGAAAGCCCTATAAATGCCTCGGTGAAGTTTTGTGAATGTGTCCTTTGCGCTTTCCGTGGTGAGTTCGGGTGCTGTGGGTTTCTTGGAGAGAGTCAAAGGAGCCTTGAAATAGTCTTTGCAAATGACTGAGCAGGACAGCGTGCCGATGATGATTGCAATTTTCGAGGGGGCATTTGATCGAGTTGCTTTAATGATGAATAGAACCAGCCCAAAAAATAATATCAAAACTGAGGCGATGGGGACATTGACTTGGCTTCCTGTCTCTGCAG
>JABGYE010000085.1:0-2135 GCA_018675395.1 Akkermansiaceae bacterium | reverse complement strand
TTCCCCTATTATAATCTCCATTCTTGTTCCCATCAATTGCTCTGGTAGCAACTGCATCGGAGTAATCACTTGATTGAGTTGCCTTTCCTTTGGTCGCGACGTTCCCTGATTTTGTTAATACCTCTACTTCTGCAAGATGTATCATTTTTCCATTCCCTGGTAAGTCGATGCGAACAAATTGCCCTTTCTTAGCCAACGATTTGGTCCCCGCAAGGAGCTCAATTTCATTGAGGACAAAGTTGCCTTTTCTTCCGGGGCCTTTCCAGTGGCTGAGACTTTCGTGAGTCAGTGGCTCGATTTTTACGGCTGTTATTTTATCTACCGGTGAAATTCCTTGGACGTAATAAGTGTCAGTCGGTGCTTCTTTACCGCTTACTAGAAATGAACCGTCCTTCATAAGTTCAAATGTTGCCCCTGAGTCGGCAGTCGCAGTAGTATTTTCAAGCAGTTTCCACCGGTTATTTTCATTATTTAATTTAGATTCCCATTCATTAAGAGCCGATAAATTTTCCTCATTTGGTGAACTGAGTGTGGTTTCAAGTTTCTTTATCCGTTCTTCTATATCCTGTATGTCCTTGTTCTGATCAGGGCTCATGACCTTGATGATAGGGCTCTCATCGCGTCTATCTGCATCCTGAGTCTGATTCAATATTGCAAAGAGCTGAAAATATTCTTCTTGTGTGATTGGGTCATATTTGTGTGTGTGACATTGAGCGCAGGCCATCGTAGTTCCCATCCAAGTGGCCATGGTTGTG
This sequence comes from Akkermansiaceae bacterium, assembly GCA_018675395.1. GTDB lineage: Bacteria > Verrucomicrobiota > Verrucomicrobiia > Verrucomicrobiales > DEV007 > EC70. The sequence continues at coordinate 1,380 of JABGYE010000085.1, read as the reverse complement.
TTGACTCTGTCGACTATTGCGACGTTGCGGTATTCTTCATCATTAGTGCCTCCTTCATTATTGGTTTGAGTGTTACGATGAAATGCAGTTGCTGTTAATTGCTCGGTAGTTGGTTCTGGTAGAAGGTCGCCCGCGATCTGTTCGACTGTGAATTTGTTAAACGGCTTATTTTCATTAAAGGAACGAATTACATAGTCTCGATATGCCCAGATAGTTCGGGGAGGATCATCCGCATAACCAGATGAATCTGCATAACGAGCTAGGTCAAGCCACATCCTTGCCCAATGCTCTCCAAATGATGATTTAGCTAATAATCCATCTATAAGGTTTTCATAAGCTTTTGGGCTTTGATCTTTTATGAAGGAGTCTACTTCGGTAAGGCTTGGCGGTAGACCAGTCAGGTCTAAGGAGACTCGGCGCACTAGCGTTTCTTTTGAGGCTTCCTTTGATGGGTTTAAACCTTCTTTGGTTAACTTTTCTTGCAAGAATGCATCAATTTCGTTTTTGATGCTGTTATTAGGTTCTTGTGATTTTGGTACTGGAGGTCGGATTGGTTTCTGGTACGACCAGTGCTTTTCATATTTACCACCTTCTTTTATCCATTGCTTAAATAATTCGATTTGTTTCGCAGTGAGTTTTTCTCCTGCCTTCTTGGGGGGCATTAATTCTTCCGCATCGTTAGTGCTGATCCTATAAATTAATTCACTCTCATCAATGTTGCCGGCCACGATGGCCTTTATACCATCATTGTCTTTGGTGGCTCCCTCGAAAGTGTCTAGTCTCAGGTTGCCCTTGCGCTCCTTTTCATCTGGTCCGTGGCAGCGGAAACAATGATTTGAAAGTATAGGGCGGATATCATTTTTGAAACTGACCTTTGCAGATGCGGCCGAGAGGCTCAAGGATAGCAAAATTAAGTAGCGAATCAGCATATTCTCAGATTAACAGAATAAGATTAACTATACATCAAAAAACATCTCAGTATCTAATTAGATGGGTTTACATTATTGTTCCCATCGCATTTTCCAGATTGGGCTAGGTTCGTGAGCCTCTTTAAATATTTTAAGAGCATTTTTTACTAGTTCTGGTTTTTTTCCACCTAAATTTTTTGTTTCTCCTAGATCGGTGCTCAGATCATATATTTCAATGGGGGGATTGGGTTGTCTTTTGAGATTGCGTTGAACTATCTTCCAATTCTCCAATCTTATTGCTCTTGCACCGTTCCGCTCGTGAAATTCCCAATAAAGATATTTATGCTGCCTTTGATTATTTTTGCCTAATAGAACAGGTAAGAAGCTGATCCCATCAATATTTTGAGGTATTGCTTTTCCGGTAACTTCACAGAGTGTCGGAAAAATGTCCCAATGAGCACTAACGTGATTA
>JABGYE010000065.1:0-13984 GCA_018675395.1 Akkermansiaceae bacterium | reverse complement strand
TCTCCCTGATCTGTGAGGCGATAAAGGCACTCCAAAACGGCAGTATCGTAGGCACCTGTCTTAATAATGGAAGCTCCGATCCGATCCTCTGGTCGAACGGTCATTACTAATCCCCAAGGTAATTTTACAGCCACATTTTTTTTCGGACTTTTTATTTCCCAAAGGATCCGACGGAAAAGTTGTGTTGGGCGGAAAAGAAACTCAGGGCGGCGGAATAATTTTTGAAGAAAAACTTTCATTAGCTTGACTGATTTCAATTAGCGCCGAGCTGGTCTTCATTGTGGATTTGAATGAAAATATTAGAAATAAATTCAGATATGAGTTTGTCAGTTTCTTCTATACTGTGCTCTGCGAAAGGGTGAGCCTTTTTATCCTCTATGATAGGGCTTGTAATATTGACAAATGCCCATCTCTGATTGGTTCCTGTAGCGAGCCTATCAAATATATCAGTGAATGTTCTGCTGTAGTGGCTAGCAGTAATTTTTTTGGCGCCAGTGAACCAGTAATAAGATATCTGCTTTGCTCCAGTCCTGAGATGCTTTGAGAGTAGGCGCTTAGTGGGCAGATTAAATGTTCCGTTAATTGGTATTGATATTTCTTCTGAAGATAGGATTTCAAAGCCTTGCGCAGCGAGGCAGCGCTCAGGACGATGTATACTGTTATTCATATCATCTCCTGACAAAACAATAAAAGCGCTGGTGACGTCTATTTTGTTCTCTGTTCCCGGGGTGCGCCTTTTATATTGTGACTGTGCATAATTGGTGTCCTCAGCTAACGCATTAATCACGACTTCACTAGTTTCCATGGATTCACCGAACCATTCCTTAACAGTGTCAGGGAGAATCATTATGATTGCTGATTCTCTAATCTTATAGCCTCTCGGAAGCAGATAGATACTTCCGAGACCGATCCCGAGCAATGCCTGACAAATTATGAGTTTACGAATCATCAGAATTTAATGTTAATCGGAACCATTCATAGAGTTTACTTCGTTAACAACTTTTGTTGTAACTGTTACACTTTCCCTTTTCCATCCTGAATTAATCAAGAATCCGACAAGCATCAGACCCAAAAGGCCGAGAGGGAAAAAGATAAAGCCGGAAAAATTATGGTATGTTTGTGATGCAAATTCAGCGTCCCAGAATTCAGCTATAAGGACAATAGTTGTTACGCGGAAAGAATTTGCCAAAATAGCAAGAGGAACTGAAGAAATGATTAAGACTCCAAGCTTCCAGATTTTATTTTGTGTCATGTGCCCGTAAATAGATGCTATGAACACTAGAGCGATTAATGACCTTACCCCGGAGCAACCTTCAGCAATTTTTAATGCGTCCCAGCTTCCGTTCGCAGATTGTATTTCAGTGCCACCAGCAACGACATCAGCTCCAAATATTGTTGAGATATGATAAGCAATCTTGGTGGCAATAATTTGCAACCCATTCGTGGCTTGAATGAGTCCTGGTAAAGGAATTGCAAAGTAGAGAAGCGCTAGTGGAAAAATGAAGTGTTGTGCCGTTTTTTTGCCCCATACAAATACGAGGAATCCGTAAAGAATAAATGGGATCGATCCTGCGGCTATACGAGCTTGGATCGTCCTCACTGATACAATATAGAATAATATGCCCAATAAAATGAAGGCCAGGCCCCACCACTGACTCGAAATAGTTGAGGACAGAATTTTTTTTCTGGACCGAAAAATAAGAAATATAATAACAAATGGAACAAATCGGCCGTGCCCATAGTCATATTCTTCCTTTCCGCAAATGGCCCACATCCATTCAATGACTGACTGTTCCCGGAAATTGCCGAAAATAGGTATGATCCAATAGAAATAAAGAAAAGTAGCCGTGATTGAGACCAGAAACAGCGATCCGAGTAGATTTTGCCGGCACCAGAGCCAAGGGCTTTGGTCCTGAGCCTTCAATGTATCCACATTAGTTTCTGGATTTGGAGCCATATATTAGGGGTAGTTTTGTCGATTTTACTTAGAGCTCAATTCGAACAAAAATAATATAGAATCTTAATTATTTTATTTAATCATGCAAGGATTCCCATCTGATATTAATTAAGAAGTGCCTTCCATTTTATTGGGTTTTATGTTGCATTGATACTGTAGAACAGATAATCGCAATCCAGTAATGAAATTAATCTCAGGCACTTCTCATCCAGACCTTGCTAGAAACATTTCCGAATATCTTAAGGTTTCCCTTTGTGATGTTACAGTGAAAGCGTTTCCTGATGGTGAGACTTTTGTAAAAATTAATGAAAATATCCGAGGTCAGGATGTTTTTATTATTCAACCTACTTGTCCTCCGACTAACTCAAATTTAATGGAATTGTTAATCACGGTGGACGCGGCCAAGAGGGCGAGTGCTAAACGGATCACTGCGGTCATTCCTTTCTTTGGTTATGCTAGACAGGACAGGAAGGATCAACCAAGGGTTCCCATTACTGCAAAGCTAGTTGCGAATTTACTTGCCGCGGCAGGAGTCAATAGAGTTTTAACGATGGATTTACATGCTGGCCAGATCCAAGGATTTTTTGATATTCCGGTTGATCACTTGTACGCGGCCCCGGTCCTAATTGGTTACTTGAGAGAAAGAGGCATAGAAAATTTAACTGTAGTTTCTCCGGACGTCGGTGGATTAAAGATGTCAGATGCATACGCTCAAGCTTTGGATGCTCCTCTTGCTATCGTTGGTAAGAGGAGAGTCAGCGCTACAGAAGTGGAAGCGATTAACGTTATAGGAGAGGTCGAGGGGCGGGACGTGTTACTAGTTGATGATATGACAGAAACTGCAGGGACACTATGCGCGGCAGCTGAACTGCTTAGGGAGCATGGCGCAGGGAAGATTTATGCAGGTGTTTCACATGGCGTTTTAGGGGAAATTGGCAATCAGCGCCTCATAGATTCGAATATTGAGGAATTAATTACTACAGATAGTACCCCTATGGCGAAAGGCGAAAAGGTCACAGTTCTTAGTATAGCAGCATTATTAGGTGAAGGTATACGCAGAATCGAAAACGATGAATCGGTGACATCTCTTTTTGACATAGTCAATAAGTAGGCATAACATTTGCGCCCCTCTAAAAAGGGCGAATCTAATTAGCAATCATCAAAAAAACAAGGAGTTATGTCGGATCAAGTTAATCTTAAGGCTGAAAAAAGGGATGGTATGGGTAGTGCTGCTGTTGGTCGATTGCGACGTGATGGTAAGATTCCAGGTGTCGTGTATGGATCTACACAGGACAGTTATGCGGTCCAGATTGATGCAAATACAATAAAACAAATACTCAGGAATAGTGCTAGTCAGCAGATACTCGTTAATCTGCAGATCGAAGGTGCCAAAGAAACCAATAAGCTTGCTTTGATTCAAGATATTCAGCAGCACTCCATTTCGGGTGATATTATGCATGTTGATTTTAATGCGGTGAAAGAAGACAGCGAGATTCATGCTAGGGTTCCAATCGAATTGACTGGCGATCCTATAGGAATTAAGCAAGGAGGAATATTAGACACTCTATTGCATGATATCGAGGTCCATTGTTTGCCTAAGGACTTGCCTGCTACACTTCAGTTTGATGTATCTGAATTGGATATTGGAGATAGCTTAAACATTGCATCGGCCGAATTTCCTGAAGGAGTTTCGGCTTCCTTGGATGGAGAAGTTTTAATAGCAATCGTTAATGAGACGCGTGCTGCTCTGTCAGAGGGTGAGGAAGAGGGAGTCGAAGGTGAAGGTGAAGGTGAAGGTGAAGATGGAGAGGATAAAGAGGGTGGAAGTGATGGCGGGAAAGAGTCGAGCTGACCTTAAGTTTGAAAAACCATGAATGAGGGCGCTGAATTTCTTCCGCCCCGACTCATTGTAGGGCTAGGTAATCCTGGTCGTAAATATGTTGAGACTCGACACAATGTTGGCTTTATGGTCATTGATCAGATGGCAACTGAGAGTACATTGCAGTTCGCAGATGAGAAGAGATGGAAGTCTCAAATAGCTAAGGATTCTGATAGGTTCTTATTAAAGCCACAGACTTATATGAATGATAGTGGTCTTGCGGTTGGCAAAGTATCGTCATTTTATAAGATTCAGGCAGATCAAATCTTAATTATATATGATGACCTTGATTTGGATTTTGGTCAGTTGAGGATACGTGGTCAGGGCTCTGCGGGTGGGCATAATGGGGTCCGTTCTATTATTTCGCACCTAGGAACTCAGAATTTTCCACGTTTGAGGGTTGGAATTGGGCGCAAAGAAGGAGAATCAAGCAATCACGTGCTTGGAAATTTTTCCACTGAAGAGAGATCAATACTTGAAAAATCCATAAAAGAAGCGGTATTAGCAGTTACCTTGATCTCTGATCAGGGGATATCTGCCGCTATGACACGATTTAATGTTTCTCGAGAAACAAGAAAAAGAAAGTCTAGAGGGCCAGAATCCAGTACAGAATCAAAAGGTAAGGCTGAATCCTCGGTCGAATAAAAAAAGAAAACGGAATAAATGAAGAAAAACTACGAAGGTGTAATTGTGCTTGATACTACTGGTAGGGAAGCTGATGTAGATGAACTGGTCCAAGAAATTGGTCGTGAAATTGAATCGGAAGGTGGGTCCCTTGAGCAGATAGAACAAATCGGGCCCAAGGAATTTGCTTATAATGCACGTAAGTTGGCTGGAGGCCACTACGTGAACTATCAATTTGCGGCCGAGCCTGATGTTATTGATAAGCTGAAGACACGCCTGAAGCTTAATTCTGCAGTCCATTTGCAGTATTATCAGGTCTGTTAGTAGCGACTATTATATAGGTCAGCTAAGCTTTTAAAGCCATGCGCATTACGCTGACTGTAATGCGATCTTTATTTTATCTAGAAAAGAGTTTTCCTCATGCGTATTTTCATATATTGAAAGTACTATGGCATCGGTAAATAAAGTTATTCTTATTGGGAATTGTACTCGTGATCCGGAGGTTCGTTATACTCCAAAGGGCACGGCGGTAGCAGATATTGGTATGGCTCTGAATCGTTACTTTTCATCTGATGGTGGAGAGAAACGAGAAGAGACAACATTCGTTGATGTGACTCTTTGGGGTAGGCAGGCTGAGGTAGCTGGTGAATATCTTAAGAAAGGTCGTCCCGTCTACATTGAGGGGAGATTACAAATGGACAGTTGGGATGATAAGAATACTGGTCAGAAGCGAACCAAATTAAAAATCGTTGGTGAGCAAATGCAATTTCTTGGTAGTCGTGATGGAGGCGGTGGAGGATCGAGTTCTCAGCAACGCGGAGAAGATTCTCAGTCCAATCAAAGTGCTGCTGAAAGTTCTGGAGGAAATGACGGGGCTCAATTTGAGACTGATTCCGATGAAGACGACATTCCCTTTTAAGGAACAGGGTTTAATCACACTGGATACAGACTCGTAGCTAATTCAGCTGATTGTTTAATCGACGGTAGTATTAATGGTGCCGTCTGAGACACGAGTCTCTAACTTATCTCCTGAATTTACGTTTTTTGTCGATGTGATTAATTTTCCATCCTTGCCGTGAGTTAGTGAAAATCCTCGGTCAAGCACAGATTCGGGACCAAGAGCCTTAATGGCAACGGCTGCTTTCTCAGAACGTTCATTTGACCGGTTAATGAGGCTCTGAGCTGCGTTCCGCAGTCTATTATCGAGAATCTTAAACTGACCAAGGACAGTTTCTAGTTGCTTCGCTGGGTGACATATACTGACTCGGTTTCCCAAATCACTCATAGAATCTTTTTTTCCCCTAAGAGAATCCATGAGAGTTGATTTGAGGGAGTCCCTCTTCAGGTCAATGCTCTGATCTAGGTCCGCAAGTTTGCGTTTAGGTTCATTAATTAGAGTATTGGTTCCCAGATAATCTAGTCTCTCTTTCCAACGGTCCAGTGTGTCGCTGACACGATAAGACAGCGATCTATTAATACTTTGAAGCTGGCTTTTAATTTCCTGTGCATCGGGCACAAGGAGTTCTGCTGCTGCGCTTGGAGTCGGTGCACGCATGTCAGCAGTGAAGTCAGAGATCGTATAATCAATCTCATGTCCAACAGCAGATACTACAGGTAAACTTAATGAGTTGATCGCTCTTGCTGTTTTTTCTTCGTTAAATGGCCAAAGGTCCTCGAGGCTGCCCCCTCCTCGGGTCAGGAGGACCGTGTCGATCTTAATTTTTCCTTCTTGTGACCAATTCTCAATATTCTGAATTGCTTCGGCAATTTCTTTTGCGGCACTGTTACCCTGAACCAACACTGGATAAAGAATAACACTGACCCAAGGAGCTCGACGCTTAAGGACGCTCAGTATGTCTTTGATGGCGGCACCGGTCGGTGAGGTGATGATGCAAATTGTGTTTGGAAATGTTGGAATTGGTAATTTTATTTTGGGGTCGAACAGACCCTCTTCATGGAGTTTATTTTTGAGGGCTTCAAATTTTGCCTGGAGAGCTCCGAGTCCTTTCAGTTGTGCTTGGCGCACTATGAGTTGGTAATTGCCTCTGGGCTCATAAACGGTAACATCTCCGAAGAGTTGTATTTCCTGGCCGTCCTCCAGATTCACGCTTAGCTTGGCTGCGTTTCCACGGAATAGTACACATGATAATTGTGAGCCCTTGTCTTTGAGAGTGAAGTATTGATGCCCTGAGGTCTGTTTCCTGAGATTACTAATTTCACCTTCTACCCAGACTGCCCCGACTCGGTATTCAATTAGGTTACGGATTTTTCGTGTTAATTGACTAACGGTAAGGATGCTCTTTTCCTGAGCCTGCTTATCTTCAGCAATTTCATTGGAGTCTGCGAAATCAAAGAGATCCATAATTGAATATTGATGGTCTTTTAAGAGCTAAAGTCCAGTAATACCTTACCATCACGGCCCGTTTGCATCGACCGTTTAATGGCAGATTTGATCTCTTCTGGCCTAAATATTGAATCTATGGGTTGGTGCAATTTCTGATGGATCATCATGTCTGCTAATTTTCCGTAAACTCGTTCCATTGCTTGGGGGCTAGTGGAATTTAACCATTTACTCAGCCAGAAACCTTGAATTCTGAGATCCTTAAAAATGAGGAAGCTGTTAGGTACTTTGAGGGGCCGCTTGGCCATTGCACCATAAGTGACATGAGTGCCTCCTTCTGAAAGTAACGACATGATGCGGAGGGCACTGTCTCCACCAACTGCGTTAATTGCTAAACTTACGAGATCTTTTCCGATTGCTTCTATCGCTTCATTTTTTCCATCTTCATCGTCACTGACCACGAGGTCGGCACCATAGTTTATGAGTTGAGCTTTTAGGTCTGTTCTCCTCACAAAATTGATGGTTTTCCAGCCCATTAATTTTGCAATTTCAATGATAGCTATACCTACTCCGGAATTAGATGCGTTCTGCACGATCCATGAATCAGGTTCTTTATATTCGATCTGATTGAGAAGTAGCCAGGCTGTTGCCGGATTCACCTTCAGCATTGCACCGAGCTTTGGTGATAATGATTCAGGGACTTTTATTACCTGGTTCGGATGGACTCTCACATAGTCCTGCCAGCAGTCATTTCTATTAACGTAAAAGACATGATCTCCTTTAGCAAACCCTTTACAGGACTCTCCTGTGTCAATGACTTGACCACTCCCTTCATTGCCGATGATTGACGGGAGTAGAGGTAGTTTGCCATACTTTCCTTCTATTACGTTCAGGTCTGCTGGATTAATTGGTGCATATTGAGTTCGAATGAGCAATTCTTCAGGAGCAGGGCTTCCGATTTTTTCCTGACAGAATGAGGCTCCTTCTTCGGGAGATGTAAATTTTTCTACTTTGATTTGTCGATTGATTTGAGACATTTTTCTTTCTTAGTGCCAATTCATTAATAAAAGAGACTTTAAACAAGTGAATAAATAGTTTTTAAATCACTTTATGGTTTTTCTTCTTTTGATCGAGCACGTACGATTAGATCCAGATAAATGAAATATTTTCTTAATAAAATCAGTATTTTCATAGCATTTGTTCCATGTTGTTTAGGACTTGGTTATGAATTGTCAGAAGATTCAAAGCCTCAGGACGGAGTCCCTAAGGGCAAAGTTACCAAACATCAATTTACTGATAGTGAGGTTTATCCCGGCACAGTAAGAGATTATTGGGTCTATGTGCCCCACCAATATGATAAGTCGAAACCTGCCTGTCTGATGGTTTTTCAAGATGGATCCTGGTACCAAAATCCTTCCGGCCATACCCGTGCACCAATTGTATTTGATAACCTAATTCATAAGAAGGATATACCTGTTATAATAGGAGTATTTGTCAATCCTGGCATTATTCCATCAGAGAAAGAAGGTGCTAAGTCACGAAAGAATAGGAGCTTGGAGTACGATACATTAAATGATCAGTATTCTAAGTTTCTTTTGAATGATCTGTTACCTGAGGTGCAAAAAAAATATAATATAACGGAGGACCCTTTGGGCCGGTCTACTTGTGGAATCAGTTCCGGAGGAATTTGCGCCTGGACCGTGGCATGGGAACGGCCTGACAAGTTCAGTAAGGTAATATCTTACATTGGTAGTTTTACCAACATAAGGGGAGGCCATAATTATCCTGCCATTATTCGGAAGACAGAGAAAAAGCCGATACGCGTCTTTCTTCAGGAAGGAGAAAATGATCTGGATAATCTTCATGGGAACTGGCCCCTAGCGAATCGGCAAATGGCAGCGGCTCTAAAGTTCTCAGATTATGATTATAAGTTCGTCATGGGTGATGGTGCACATAACGGCAAGCATGGAGGTTTAATTTTTCCCGACATGCTGAGATGGCTCTGGAGAGATTATTCAAAAGACTAATGAATCGTAGTATCATTTTATGGTCATTAATGACTCTAGGGATGGCCCTTTTATGCCGGTCACAGGATACTCCGTTGACGATGGCGCTCGTCCCCGGTCAAGGATGGGAAAAGATGGCAACTGGAATGAAATTTTGTGATGCTTGCTGCACTGACAAGGAGGGCAATTTTTATTTTGCAGATGCAGGTAGCAAGGCTCCAATCAAGAGAATCGGATTGGATGGAAAAATTTCTAATTTTGGGCCCCCTTTACAAGGTGTGAGCGGGCTCCAATTTGGTGAGGATTCTTTGCTCTATATTTGCCAGGGCTGGGCACGGCGCATATGTGTACTCCGAGGAGGTAAGGAATTAGAAGTGGTTGTGGATAATGTCCAACCCAACGATTTGGTGGTGACTTCGGACAATCATTTGTATTTTACCGAGACTTTTTCGCAGAGAGTTTACCACATCGACTTGAGCAAGGAGCAGAAGGTCTTGAAGATTGTTGACAGTGGCATTCTTAAGCCGAATGGGATCGCATTGACACCGAAAGAAGGGACATTATTTGTATCGGATCACCTCGAAAGAGAGATTTGGTTTTTCAGAATAGATAAAGATAATGCACTAAGTTTTAAGGCTCCTTATGGATCTCTTCGGATACGCGGTAAGAATGCTCAAAGTAAAGGGGACGGTTGTGACGTGGACTCCTTGGGCCGTTATTATGTTTGCTCAGACCTGGGTATCCAGATGTTTGATCCTACAGCGAGGCTCGGGGGTGTGATTCTGGGTCCTGACCCAAACAATTCTGTAGTGAGTTTGGCATTTTCAGGTGAGGGATTGCGTTATCTTTATGTAGCGAGTGGAGGATCCATTTACCGACGTCAAATGAAGACTCCTGGTGTCGGTAGATGATCTATGGTTATCTTTGCTGATGGCTACCATTTAAGCAGCAGTCTGCATTAAGCTGTGCGCATGCTGTTGGGCCGATTTTTTCTCTCCACCAAGCATTCGTGCAATCTCAGCGACCCGTTCTTTGCCATCCACTTTCATGATTTCTGACCGTGTGCGTCCTCCGTCCGTGAATTCTTTCTTCACCACATAGTGGGACTTTGATAGGGAAGCTACCTGAGGTAGATGGGAGATAGATATGACCTGATGACTCTTTCCTAGTGAAGCCATTTTAATTCCAACTGATTGGGCAATTGCTCCTCCGACATTGGCGTCTATTTCATCAAATACCAGTACAGGTATTGCATCCTCGCCCGCTAAAGTGCTCTTCAATGCAAGCATCACTCGAGACATTTCACCGCTTGATGCAATTGATCGTAATGCTTTGGATGGTTCTCCAGGATTAGGAGCAAAAAGGAACTCTATACTTTCGGTGCCCATTGATGTGGGCTTCTCTTTTTTCTCCAGAGAAATCTCAAAAATTGATTTTTTAAATCCTAAGTCTTTCAGTTCCTTTGTGACTAAGTTGCCAAGCTTTGGTGAAGCAATGATACGTTTTTTAGTAATTTTTTCAGATATTTTGAGCATTTCTGACTGAGCTTCCTCGATTTCTGTCTCTAGACGCTTTAATTCTTCATGTCTATTTTCGTTTTTATTTAATTTTTCATGAGCTGACTTCCTGAAACCGAGAACCTCGCCAAGGCTGTTACCGTATTTTCTCTTCAGCGTTTCAATGAGATCGACCCGACATTCGATTTCCTCAATCCTTGAAGGTTCCATCTCGATACTACCAGTATAGGTTTCTAATTGATTTTGTAATTCCTGAATTTCAACTAGTGCATTCTCAAACTTTTCAGTGTATCTGGTAGCTGATGAATCAAACTTTTCTAATTCTTTGAATGAGCGCATGAGTTGCATGAGTTGATCTATGACTGAATGTTCTTCGCCATGAAGCTCACTGATGATTTTGCTTGAGGCTTCCAGTAAGCTCTTGGAATTTCTGCTCACCTGATACCTTTTATACAATTTCTCCTCTTCGTCTTCTTTAATGTCCGCTTCATCGATTTCATTGATCTGGTGCTTTAAAAGGTCAATAGCTTGTTCGTTACTTCTTTCCGAATTAATGAGTTCATCATATTCACTCTGAAGGGATTTGAATTTTTTATAGGCCAAAGAATGCTGATTTGTAATTTCTGTTAATCCTGCATAAGCATCGAGTAATGAAAGTTGCCTTTCGCTTGAAAATAATGAGTGGTGGTCATGGGGTCCGTGAAGATCAACGAGTAATTTACCTACCTTCTTGAGTGTGTTCAGAGTCACGGGCGAGCAATTAATAAACTGCTTATTTGTGGCCTTCTTATCAAGGACTCTTCTTATGACTAATTGATTCTCGGAACACGGCTCGAGGCCTGCCGTCTCCAGTATCGAGTTAATTTCACGGCAATCTTTTAGGTCAAATATGGCCTCAACAGTACAAGTATTTTCTCCGGTCCTTATTAGTTCGGTGTCAGCTCTCTGGCCCACGATCAGTTTTAGTGCTCCAATGACCATGGATTTTCCCGATCCCGTTTCGCCCGTGATACCGATCAGCCCAGATCCCATTTCCCACACGACCTCTTCGATCAGTGCCAAATTATTGATTTTAAGTAATGTAAGCATTGTCTGAAATTTACCCATACAGTATGTACAAACACACAAGTGTTCAAGTGAACATTATGACTTAATATTTAAGAAAACAGTATTTTAGCCCTTTATATACTTATGGAATGAGCTGAACTTTTAATTATAAGCATTTCATGCAAGAACTTGAGGTCATATTTTTAGGATCAGGCACTTCGGTCGGTGTGCCGATGGTGGGCTGTACCTGTGAAGTATGTGAATCCCCAGACCCTAAAGACAAACGACTCAGAACCTCCATTCTGATCAAAACGAATGAGAAGAGGGTGCTCGTTGATTGCGGTCCCGATCTGAGACAACAATGCCTAAGGGAAGGAATTAAATCCGTTGATGCAGTGTTAATCACTCATCCTCATGCTGATCATATTATGGGTCTTGATGATCTAAGAAGATTTACCCCTAGAGCAGAAGATACGCTTCCAATCTATGCCCAGCCCAGCTGCATTGAAGCTCTGAGTAAGTGCTTCTTTTATATTTTTAATGGTGAGAATCGTTATCCAGGTTACTTCAAACCTGACGCTATACCCATAGAAGGGGTCTTTAATTTATCTGAATTGAAAGTGATTCCTATTCCCGTCGAGCACGGAAAGGTTGAGTGTATAGGTTTTGCCTTTTATCAGAATGATTCACCACTACTTGGATATATTCCGGACTGTAAAAAAATTCATGAAGAAGGAATGAATGCATTAAAAGATGTTGAATGCCTTATTATTGATGGGTTAAGACATACTCCTCATCCTACGCATATCTCTGTTTCCGAAGCCGTTGAGATATCTCAGGAATTGAGATCCAAGAAGACTTGGCTTACCCATATTTCTCATGACGTTATGCATGAAAGAGATGAGTTGAACCTTCCCGAGAATGTTCGTATCGCTTACGATGGATTGAAATTAAGCCTGTGATTTTTTACTTATTCACCATGAATAATATGCTGATCGTGAAAGTTGCTGTAGCTGCATTTATTCTTTCGACATTTTCTCATGCTCAAGCTGAGAACTTGACCAAAGATAAGAGCTTTATGTTGGGCGCTTACTACTATGCTTGGTATGAGGCGCCAAAAAATGAAAATGATATCGGGTGGATGAAAAAAGCTTTGAGGGGGAGATTAAAGCCAGTGCAGCTTCCTAAATTGGGTGTTTATGATAGCCGTGACCCAAAAGTTATTAAGGGTCATATTAAACAGTCCAAGCATGCTGGAATTGATTTTTGGTCAGTGAGTTGGTGGGGAAAGAACCGTCAGGATGAAACATTCAAGGACCATATTTTGAAGCATCCTGATGCCGATAAGCTGAAATACGCCGTCCTTTATGAATCAACGGGTCGGTTAGGTTCGATGAGGAGCCCAAGCTATAAAAATTTAGTGCCTGATTTTGATTACTTTAATGAGCAGTACTTTAATCATCCGAATTATCTTAAAGTTGATGGGAAGCCTGTCGTATTTATATACCTGACTCGTGTTTACTTCAGGCATGACGACGGTAAGAAAGCTTTGAAGTCTCTGCGAATTAAATACCCGAACCTATACATTGTTGGAGATGACGTCTTTGGTCCTAACTATCCTGCCAGTGCGGCGAGTCAGTGGAACGCTATAACGGCATACGATGTCTATGGTCAATCGACTAAAATTACAGGAGGCACTAAGGCTGGGATCGAGCGCTTAAAGAATAATTACTCTAAAGCAAAGATTAAAGCCAATAAGGCTGGTGCTGGATTTGTGCCTGCCATTGCTCCTGGTTACAATGATCGTGCTGTGCGTAAAGGGAATCCTGGCAGGTCACGATTTTTTGATGATGTTAAAGGATCAAAAGAAGGAGACCTTTTTCGTTCCATGATAAAAGACGTTGCGATGCCGCTAGCTGACCCGAAAGCAAAGAACATGATCATGGTGACCTCTTTTAATGAATGGTATGAGGATACGCAAATTGAACCGACTTCAGGGAAAGCTAAGTTACCAGTTTCAAAAGACGATTCGAAGTCAGGACATTTCTTCACGGAAAATAATCTCTACCATGACTACGGTTCTTTCTACCTTGATATTCTGCGTTCAGAATTCGGGCAATGATCAGCCCCCTTTGTCGTTATCCTCTTTGACTAACCACCTTTCAAATTGTGGGTTCCCTTCCATGCCCTGATCGGACTGAATGCAGACATCAACTTCAGGGAATTTTGAAGAGAAATTCAGACCTTCATCCACTCCAAGAATATAACAGATGGTGCTATGGATTCCCGCTTCAAGGCAGCTCTTGGCGATTACTGTGACTGAATTAACGCCGTTACTGGTCGGCCATCCTGAACGAGGATCAATGATATGGCCGTACCTCTTGTTATCGTGCATGAAATGCCTGGCATAAGTGCCTGATGATGAGACGGATCGATCAATGATGGCGAGGCTAGCGAGACAATTCCCTGGGTTCTTCCCGTCCTCAATTCCGATGTGCCAGAATTTGTGCTTTCCGTTGCCGCCGCTCGCATAGACGTCTCTTCCAAGATCGATAAGAACATCTTTAATGTTATGGCGGCGGGAGATCTCGATGAGGGCATCGACTGCGAGCT
>JABGYE010000225.1:0-4307 GCA_018675395.1 Akkermansiaceae bacterium | reverse complement strand
GGCAGATCCCTTCTTAAAGTGGACTACATCTCCCGCCGCCAGTGATGCTGACTCCGCTTTCATATGGGACTTCCAAGGCTTGCGTATCGAGAGACCGTCATTGTTATCTGATCCGTTCACCGAATCGATGTAATAATCAGCACTGCTGCAATGTGTGACCAGGACGAAAAAAAACAAGGGAATGGCGCATGTGAGTTTCACATTTGAGATCGTTCGGGTTCGATTCCCAAAACCCTCATACCATCAGAGTTAAATAATAGCTTTTGGCTTCCACCCGTCCCGATAATCCCTGCCAACCTGAAGGTCTGCCTTCACGTTGTTAGTAACCTTGAGTTTTTCAGTGTCCCAATCAAGTTTTTCTCCTGGGAAGAGCGTCGCTAAACAACCCAGCAAAACAGTCTCTGTCAAAGGCCCTGAATAATCATCAAAGTTTGCTGAAGGTTTTTTGCCACTAGCTCCACGCGCAGATTCGACGTATTCCATGTAATGATCCCTAGGCTCTAACTTTGGATACTTGAAACCTTCATATTTCTGACCAGGATAAAGGGTCGGCGTAGACATATGAGGAGCCAACAACACTCCTTCAGTGCCAATGATAATACTCCCTTGTCCTGGGACCTTGCCATTTACCAAATCTGCCACTTCTTTCGGCGGCCTCTCATTACCATCATACCACGTAACTGAAACATTCCCATCCTTCGTATATTTAGTTGATGGAAACACATAATCAATCTTTGCATTGATTGCCCAGTTGTGCTCATTGGACGCTGGCCCATGAGAGACTACCGACAAAGGTGAAGTTAGACCTAATGAACGGTACCAACCGCTAAAAATGTGACATCCCATATCACCAAATGTTCCAGTTCCAAAATCTCGTCTCTTGCGCCAGTTCCCTGGATGGTAATAGCCCGCAATGTATGGCCTATGTTTAGCAACACCCAACCAAAGATCCCAATCAAAACCTTCAGGAATCTTGTCTTCTTTCTGAGGCACAGGCCCCATGTCTCCCCACTTCTTGCTTGAAAAAGAATGGACCCTAGTAACCTTTCCTATTGCTCCGTTCTGAACCAACCTCACTACTAACCTTTCTGTAAAAGCGGAGGAAATCTGAATACCCATTTGGGTCATTAGCTTATTCTTTTTTGCCATCTCAGCCATCGCTCTGCACTCCCGAAGATTTTGAGCTAATGGCTTCTGCCCATAGCAATGCTTCCCTAAATCCATTGCAGCCAGCCCAATCGGACCATGCATATGATCTGGTGTAGATACGTTTACCGAATCAATGTTTTTACTTTCTTTATCCAAAAGTTCTCGCCAGTCCTGATAAAACTTTGCCTTAGGAAATCTTTTACGAATACCTTCCGCCCTCTTTAAATCCAGATCAGCTACTGCTGCTAATTCGAAATGCTTATTCCTTGAAAGTGATCCAATATCCGCACCGGCCATTCCACTAGCTCCAAAACTAGCATGCCTTAACCGCTCGCTCGGTGGATTAGCTAATAAACCAGAAGTTACAAACGGAGCAGAAAGCGCTGTAATCCCTGCGGATTTAATGAAATGACGGCGAGATGTCAGGTGTGAGCATTTTTGAGACATATTTATATATTGACCAGACTATTCATTAATTCAACATCGACGTGCTTGATCTTTCCCTTATTAAATTACTAATATTAAAACATGAAAAGGACTCTGGCTCTTATTTTACTAGTAAGCACATCAACTATCCTTTGCTCTTCTTCTGATTCAATAAAAACAATTTTAGAAGTTGGGCCCGAAGGCAAAGGCAATAGCAAAGCTGCAGAAGCATGGTCAAAAATTACTGAAAATGCAGATGTTAACTCCTTAATAATGGTTTTTGACGCCATGGATCAAGCTGGCCCAATAGCCTCCAACTGGTTACGTTCGGCCGCCGAAGTTATAGCCAAAAATCTAGAAAAATCAGGACAAACAGCAATTGATCCTCTTGGCGAATATTTCATGGATCAATCTCATCCACCTAAAGCAAGGCGCTTTGCCTTCGAACTAATCAAAAAGAATGAACCAAACACGGCAAAAACTTTAATCCCTGGCCTCCTTAATGATCCTAGCCCTGAACTGCGCCGTGACGCAGTCTCTTTACTCATTAATCAAGCCTCCACATTAAAAAAAGAGGGAAACAAATCAGCAGCAATATTAATATATCGCCAAGCTCTGAATTCAGCGGTTGAAGAAAACCAAGTTAAACCCATCTCCAAAGCTCTTAAAGAACTTGGTGTCGAAGTCGATCTACCTAAACATTTCGGATTTCTCATGCGGTGGAAAGTGATTGGTCCATTTGATAATACTGATCGAAAAGGTTTTGAAACAATTTTTCCACCTGAAGAGGAAATTAATTTCAGCGCTGAGTATAAGGGAAAGGAAAAGGAAGCTGTATGGGCACCTCTGGCCAGTTCGGATTCTCTTGGCAAAATCGATCTGAATAAACCCTTTGGAATGCTAAAAGAAACGACTGCATATGCATATACAGAATTTGAATCAAAATCCTCAAGAACAGCAGAACTTCGGCTAGGGTGTAAAAATGCGTGGAAGATATGGGTGAACGGAGAATTCATTTTTGGTCGTGACGAATACCACAGAGGTCAGCGCATCGATCAATACAAATTGAACATTCAGCTAAAAGAAGGTAAAAACACAATACTTGTTAAAGCCTGTCAGAACGAACAGACAGAAGAATGGACAGTTCAGTGGGAATTTCAGTTAAGAGTCTGTGATGAAAGCGGTGTAGCCATCTTAGCATCAAACCGCAAGCCAACTCCACAATCTGAAAAACAAACACGCAGGCCCAGAAGATCAAAATCATGAAGACCTTATTAAATTTACTAGCTACATTAAGCCTCTTCTTATCAGTAGAATTACTGAATGCAGAAGATTGGCTACAGTTCAGAGGAACAGATCACCGAGGAATCGCTGAGTCATCAGATTTACCCACTTCCATCTCAAGTGAAAAAAACATCACATGGAAAAAGAGCTTACCTGGCAGAGGGCTTTCTAGCCCAATAATAATTGGGAATCAAATTTTCCTTACAGCAGCAAGCACTACGAATCAGAGCCGGCTCCACATAATGTGCTTTGACTCTAATGACGGAACGACTCAATGGTCTCGTGAATTTTGGGCAACGGGTCGAACCATTTGTCATGAAAAAACATGCGTTGCAGCCCCAACGCCAGCCAGTGACGGCAAGCACATTTATGCGCTCTATTCGAGCAATGATCTCATCTGCTTAGATCTTAATGGGAACTTAAAATGGATGAGAGCTCTGATGCAAGATTACCCAAATGCCAGCAACAGCCTTGGCTTGGCAAGCTCTCCAATAATCGTATCAGACACTCTGATTGTTCAAGTTGAAAACGACAGTGAATCTTTTGCTGCGGGAATCGATTTAAATAAAGGAACAAACATTTGGAAATTCCCACGCACAAAAAAAGCTAATTGGACCTCACCTATCAAAGTTGGGAAAAATGTTGTTGCTATACAAGGAAGTGAAGGCGTCACAGCGATTGAAGCTTCGTCCGGTGAAATTTTATGGTCCTACAGTGAAGGGGCCTCCACCATCCCTTCAAGCGTGGCATCCAAGGATGGGTCGACTCTATTTATTCCATCAAATGGCATAACCGCTCTCAAACCAAGAAATGATAATAATACACCAGAAATCTTGTGGCAAGAGCCTCAATTACGACCTGGAACTGCAAGTCCAATCATTGTTAATGATAAAATATTTATCATTAACCGTGCTGGAGTATTAAATGCCGCAAAAAAAGACACTGGAGAAAGACTATGGCGACTACGTTTAGAGGGCCCTTTCAGCGGATCTCCAGTCGCAAGCAAAGGGCATATCTACATTGCATCCGAACGCAAAGGCCTGCTACAATCCGTTGACCTCAGCGGCAAAGAAGGGAAGATCACCGGAACGATTGAATTAGGAGAAACCATTCTTGGGACACCTGCTATAGCCAATGATTCACTTTATGTTCGAAGCGATCACCACCTATGGAAAATCTCTAATCCTAAATAACAATCAATCAGCCTACTCATGTCCTTGATATGAAATATCAGTGCAAATAAGAGCCCTGAAAAACCTCAATGCTAATAGGAATCTCACCATTAATTAGTCCAGAATTACTAAAAATCCTATCCTCAATGGGGCATGGAGATGAGATCCTATTTGCTGATGCTCACTTTCCCGCAGAGAGCCTAGGTCCCAGATGCATAAGAGCAGACGGTCTAAAAATTAACTCGCTACTGGAAGCCGTCCTACCGATTTTTGCAT
>JABGYE010000174.1:0-7862 GCA_018675395.1 Akkermansiaceae bacterium | reverse complement strand
CATGGCCTGGTGTATCGATGGCATTTAAGCGAAGCCAAACAGGCACTTTTTGTGTGACTTCAACACCAAAAACGATATCGCCATCTTCACTGCGGCTGCCGCCACCACCTTCATTTAATAAAATACCTGCGCCTTCAAAAATTTCGGGTCGGTTATCTATCAGCCAACCCACACCAAAATAGCCGCCGGCTTCTTCATCAGCAGTGGCGAGAAATATCACGTCTCGATTTAGCTCGACTCCGGAGCGATGCAAGCTCAAAAAAGTGGCGAGTTGAATTACACCTAGACCTTTCATGTCCCGTGTGCCGCGGCCAAGAATGTAGCCGTCACGAATGTCGCCGGACAGAGGATCGATCCGCATACGGCAGTTATAGTGGTTATTTCTCAGGACCGATCCCGATTCTTGATGTGTTGAAGGATGCTGACACTGATGGAATAAGTGATTTCAATGAGGATCTACTAGGATTTGATGCTGCCGATAAAAACTCCGGTGCTCATAAGGATGTCGTAATTGATGTGGTTGTTTTTTACACCAAAAATTTTAAAGAAGACATCTCTGTTGATCCAGAGACTAAAATTAATAACGCTTTCACTACAGTAAATGAAATTTTTTCGGGTAGTAATACCGGAATAGAATTTAATATCGTTCACTACGAATTACTAAATTACGAAAACAACTGCATTGAAGAACGATGCACCGCCGGGCAAAGGTGGAACGATACACAGAGCGTCATGGCGGAGTATGGTGAGAAAGGAAAGAACCAATGGCGGTTCAGTGAAAAGATCAGGGCTTTGAAAGGCGCAGATTATGTAATGATACTCGATGGAAAAGGGGAAGATGATCCTACCGCAGGTCAGGCGGCATCTGGAACAAATAACAGAGGCTATTTTGGTTTTAATAAAGATAAGAGAACTGCCTTTGTGCACTATGAAAGTTGGGGGTACGACATAGATGAAGAAGTTATGGCGCACGAACTTGGGCATTTATTGGGAATGAGCCACTCTCGGAAGCAGTCGTTGGAGACTTTTGGAGATAACGCGAAAACTGCAGGTACTTTTCCATGGGCCACTGGCCATGCTGTGTTCGATAAATTTGGGACAATCATGACCTATCCATCAAAGTTTGGGATAGCTTTGGGGATAAAAAGATTTTCGGATGCCTCTCGCTCTGATTGTGAATACTCTGATCCGGTTACTTTAGAGAAGATATATAACGTTTTCTGTGGAGTGGATCGGTCTGACTCGGAAAACGGCGCTGATGCAGTTGGAGCAATGAAGATCACCCGATACCAACATGAGAATTTCTCACCCAGTCGTCCTGCCCTTGGAACGGGATCATCAGATGGTAAATCTTATCCAGCCAAATTTTTAGCAGGAGCAATAAAAGATATAGAGTTAGGTTTCAAGACAACGTTTAAGCCAAGTGATGCGATCACTGCCGAGGGCACTATCAATGTGGCGCCCGAGCATATTGGAAAAATTGGAATAACTCATATAATAGTAGACGCTGGATTATTAGGTGCATTTCAGGTAAATACAGAAGGCCAATTCGTTGGTTTAGATTTAGCAGCACCCAATTTAGTAGGTTCCATTGCACCAAGACCACTCAAAGGGATTGAGGATCTAATGGTGTTGAATGAACTTATTGTGGAACCTTTAGGAGTGACTGCGGCAACTCTAAATGTGTACTTCGGATATACGGTCGTTGATAGCGGATTGCTTCTATATTCCGCTGTTCCGCTAACTATTCAAATTGCAGAATAGCGCCCATAAGAGTGAGGAAGGAATTATGATTGAGGAAAAAGTTGAAAACGACTTTCCACAACCATCAGTAGCATGGACAACGCTAGCTATTTTATTTTTAGCTTATGTTTCTTCCTTTGTTGATAGACAGATAATCGGGTTGCTTATAGAGCCAATAAAAGCAGATTTTCAAATATCTGATACAGAGGTGAGTCTTTTATTAGGCCTTTCATTTGCTATTTTTTATTGTTTAGTCGCTCTGCCGATCGGTAGATTAGTAGATACACGCTCAAGAAAAAATATAGTTGCAGTAGGTATAACACTCTGGAGCTTTATGACAGCCTTGTGTGGTTTAGCACAAAATTATACACAGCTTTTTCTGGCTAGAATTGGAGTTGGTGTAGGTGAGGCAACACTCGGTCCCGCTGCATATTCAATGCTAGCAGATAGTTTCCCGCCAAAAAGATTAGGTCTAGCGATGGGTATCTTTAATATGGGGACCGCAATAGGCGCTGGGCTTGCACTTATAATAGGTGGCTCGGTAATCTCCTTTGTTACTGGAAATAATGTGGGTAGTATTTCTTTATTCGGCATCAATTTTTTGTCTGGCTGGCAGTGGGTTTTTATTTTGGTAGGTCTGCCTGGCTTGTTTGTCGCTTTATTGACCATGTTCATCAAGGAGCCTCAAAGAATAATTATTCGGAACATGAATATGGATGGAAATGATGTTGTTCCAATTCCAGAAGTTAAAAAATTCTTTATGAGAAATCTAGATTTTCATTGGCCTCATCATGCAGCAGTCAGTTTCAGTAATCTCGCTCTTGTCGGGATCAATTCCTGGGTTTCGGTTTACTTTATACGAATACATGGTTGGTCTCTCAGTGAAGCCGGTTTATATATTGGCATTTCCCTAATTCTTGGAGGTTTGATCGGCCTGGTTGGGGGAGGATGGCTAAGTGATAAGCTGTCTGTTCGCTTTGTCGGTGGAAAAGCCATTTTTTGTATAATGTGCGCGCTACTCGCGGGCCCTTTCGCCGCGCTTTTTACTCTCACAGACAACCCTTCTGTCGCGTTAATCTTTTTTGGATTGAGCTATGGGTTCATGGTTGCACCGATACCGTCAGCGGCAGCAATGTTGCAAGAAACTACGCCAAATCGGATGAGGGGTACTTTGTCAGCTTTCTACCTTTTAATAATAAGTATTATTGGTTTAGCGCTGGGTCCATTAATAGTTGCATCACTTAACGATATTTTCTTTGATGGTGATACTGGGATTCGGCAAGCATTATTGATAGCTATACCATCCTTTAACTTAATAGCAGCTTTTCTCTATTTAAAGCTACTAAAGCCCTACAAGGCAAGGTGTTCCTGATTAGGTAGAAATATATGCTCAAATCTTTACTTCAGACCGAAAAGATAATTTTGATTCCAGGAACATTTGATGCGCTCTCAGCTTTGATCGCAAAGCAGTCTGGATTCAAGGCTCTTTATATGACCGGTTTTGGCGTTGCAGGCTCATTATTAGCCAAACCAGACATCGGTTTAGTGACTGCTTCAGAGATGGTTGAAAGAGCTTCGCAAATTGTTGATGTCGCAGAAGGTATACCACTAATCGCCGATGGCGATAATGGTTATGGCGGAATTCATAATGTCAGCCGACTGGTAAAGGCCTATGAAAAGGCTGGGGTACAATGCATACAACTGGAAGACCAGGTAATACCAAAACGATGCGGTCATATGGACAATAAGGAGGTGGTTGGTCTCGAAGAAGCTACAGCAAAAATCAAAGCCGCTATTCAGTCCCGGAATTCAGATGATTTTTTAATTGCTGCACGAACCGACAGCAGAGCCACGCATGATTTAGATGAAGCATTAAGACGTGGTGAGGCGTTTTTGAATGCCGGCGCAGATATCCTTTTTATTGAAGCTCCTCAATCTGTTGATGAAATGCAAAGAATAAAAAATGAATTCCCTGAAGCTAATCTAGTAGCAAATATAGTTGAAGGCGGAAAGACACCCGAACTTAGTATTGAAGAATTAGCTAAGATTGGATTTAAAATTGTTTTACGACCAGTATCGGCATTGCTTGCTATATCCGGCACTTTGCAGGATTGTTATTCTGCATTATTAAACTCAAATTATGACCAAAAAATTCCTTCAAAAATTAGCTTTGAGGAATACAACGAAATGATCGGGCTTGCTACTTTCGAATAAGTTAAGCTAGCCTACTCCGAATTAACTTTCCTTCCATGCCGAGCCCGCCCAGTCAGCAACTTCACCATCGCCCGGAATAGGAACTTCTCGAATTCTTTCAGGTACGTCATCAAATTCCAACCTTAGCGCTTTGCAAAGAACAGCATGTAAATTGTAGCCCATGACATGATAGGTTAACTCTAGGATGTCTTCCTCAGAGAGGTGCGAATGCAACGAATCAAATAATTCGTCAGAGGCGCGACCACCCTGAAGAACCAGTGCATCGGTCCAGGCGAGTATAGATTTTTCTTTTTCATCAAAATATGACGATACCTGCCAGTGTGGAATTGCTTCAATTTTTTCGTTGGTTAAACCAAACTTCCTAGCGGCCTTGCAGTGCTGGGAGAATACAAACTGACTACCTTGAGTATAGCCTGCTCGTAATATGCCAAGTTCTCTAGTCTTGGGGTCTAATTGACTCACGCTTTTATCCGAGAACATGCCGAACATGCCAAAATGGCTAGTCGCATGCTCAAAGATGTAAGGCACCCTAGCGAACACGGTCCACCAATTTCCAGGAGTTCCGGTGGCTGTGCCTGGTTCTTCTATCGGATCTCTGTCACCAAAAAGGGCTTGGTAGTACTTGGCAATTATTCCGCTAGTCTCTTTTTTCGAAACACCTTTAAGCCGGGGCATAAATTTCTCTCTGTAATCAACGACAAGCTTCAAATATAGCAGAAAAGAAAGCTCTTGACTTTAATCCCAGATAGTCAATTATGATGGTTGATTAAAATATAAATGCTGCGCTAATTCTTTAGTGTTCAAAATATAATAAGAGGAATTCGTTGTGCCCAAAAACGAAAAGTTTGATATTCAAGGACTGAATCACCTAGCCCTAGTGTGCAAAGACATGGAAAAAACTGTTGAGTTTTACTCCGAGGTTTTGGGTATGCCGCTATTTAAAACAATCGAGTTACCGAACAACATGGGGCAACATTTTTTCTTTGATATTGGTAAAGGAAACTCATTAGCATTCTTCTGGTTCCCTGATGCGCCAGACAGTCAGCCAGGAGTCAGTCATCCAGTTTCAATAGTTGGAAGAGGCCCAATCACCTCGGCCCATGCTTCTATGAATCATGTTGCTTTCGATGTTCCGGCAGAAAAAATCGATGAATATCAAAAAAGATTAGAAGATGCCGGAGTTGATGTAACTTCTGTAGTTAATCATGACGATTCGGAGCGAGGCGCTAGTCCCACAATAACCGATACCACCTTCGTTAGATCTCTCTATTTTACGGACCCCGACGGAATTATGCTTGAGTTTGCGGCATGGACTCGTGAATTTGATGCGAGCGATGTGAAGCATGAACCTGCAAAAGCTGTTGAATAGAAACTCACCGCTGAAAACTATTAAAAGAAATAAGTCTGCTGGTGCTAATTGATGGTTATAGTCACTGTCTTAAAGCATCCATTGTTTCTGTTTTCAATATTGGGATCATTCCTATTTTTCGTGGATTTCTGGACTGAGTATGACCGTCAAGGAATTACCGTTACTGCAGCCCAACAACAAAGATTTTCAACACTTTGGGAAACACAAACAGGTTATGCTGCAACTCCCGCCCAGTTAGATTCACTAATCGTAAATTGGATTGAAGAAGAAATCTTGTATCAAGAAGCATTGAGATTGGGCCTTGATGAACAAGACTCTATTGTTCGCAGGCGCTTAATACAAAAACTAGGTTTCATTGCAGAATCTGGACCTTCAGAACCCGCAGAGATGTCAGCGTTACAAAATTTTTATCGCGAGAATATTAGTAGTTATACGTTGCCCGAACGTTATACCTTTCGCCAGCGATACTTTCAAACTGAAATAGATGCAAATAATGCCTTGATATTAATTAATAGTGGAGAAGCTATCGGAGTTTTAGGCGAACCTTCAATGCTCAACTCAGAATATGCCTATCTCAGTAAGCTTGAAATTAATGCGACTTTTGGAACTGGTTTTTTTAATCAAATAACGACTACAAACACTGATTCTTGGCAAGGACCGTTATTAAGTGGGTTCGGCTTTCACTTAGTTTATTTAATGGCAGTTCATGAGGAAGAAGCTACCCCATTCGAAACTATGCAAGATCAAGTCTTTATGGATTACAAAAATCAACAAGAACAAAGTACTCGAAGTAATTTTGTTGAAGAGTTAACTCAAAAATATTCAATAACAATTGAACCTAGATGAATCGATATCTGTTTTTATTCAGCATATTTCTCAATAGCCAAGGTTTTGCTCATGAAATACGACCAGCTTTCCTGCAAATTCTTCAGAGTGATAGTTCCGGCTCTTATGAAGCTTCATTTCGTCAACCGCAGATAGCTGGTCGATTTCTCGGGCTCACACTTTCCACGAACTGCCAGCAAGAATCTATATCTTCTGTTGTAAATACTTCTGCTCTTACGGAAACCTTTGAATTGAATTGTGGAAGCCAGCCCTTAAATGAAATTGAAATTGTGGGTTTGGATCGGACCATGATAGATACTCTTGTGAGAATCACTACTTTCAATGAGGAGGGGGAAAATGATTCAACAATATTAATTACAGGTGATGAGCCCAGAATTAGTCTAAGTTCAGAAAATTTCGGTTTGCCCGTTTATTTGTCTATCGGTTTTGAGCACTTATTGAATGGCTATGACCATATTTTATTTGTCTTGATGCTTCTATATTTGATACATAGGCCATCAGATATCATCAAAATTGTCACCATTTTTACTATCGCACACTCAATTACATTAGCCCTCTCGGTATTCGATATAATAAAAATTTCCCAAGCACCAGTAGAAGCAGTTATTGCGGGCAGTATCATCTTGCTAGCTTATGAAAACCTTAGATCAACCAAATCTATAAAATTACAATATTTAGGTTTTGTGACGCTTACTTTTGGGTTGTTACATGGGCTTGGTTTCGCTGGCGCTTTAACCGAAATTGGATTACCTCAATCCAGCCAATTAAGTGCGCTATTTTTATTTAATCTTGGCTTAGAACTAGGACAATTAACGATAATTGTAGTTTTTCTGATAGTCGCGATGGCCATCAGAATAAAGAGAAATCGATTGCTTTTCTATGCCCCTATTTACCTCAGTGGCGGAATTGCTTCTTACTGGTTTTTTGATCGCAGTTGGCAAATTATGTCTCCATTAATTTATTAAATTAAATATTATTTCTAAAATCAGAAATTTTTAAAAAGTATCAATAAACGACAATCAGATTAAAGATTACCTTCTAGACTATCTCGTCTGCAGGTCTTATGCTCTGAGTAAATATAGGAATGGAAATAGGGCAAATTATGGGTAAGTTATTTTTTAGCCTCGGAATTCTAATCTTTGTAGTATCTTGTACTGAAACTGACGGACCTGCAGAGGTTGTCACTGGAGATAGTAGCGATCGTATCGCCAATAACACGGTTGCATATAATAGTGAGCGGAACGCGTATTTTGGTGATTTACATGTCCATTCAATGTATTCCTACGACGCTTTTATTTTTGGAGGCATAGCTTCTCCAAATGATGCTTATGAGTTTGCTAAAGGTGGAAGCATTCGCCACCCTGCTGGGTTTGATATGCGGCTTGATGTCCCGATGGATTTTTATGGGGTAAGTGACCATGCTTACTATTTGGGAATCATTAGAGAAATGGCTTTGGGGGATTCAATTCTTTCCCAACATCCAGTTGCGGAGGGTATAGATTCTTTAGGTGATGACGTAAATCAGCGTCGATCCGTGTTCTTTAGATTTGCTCAATTTGCAAACGCGGGGAATGGCAGCGAAATCATGGATGATCAAGTTGTAAAGAACGCTTGGGATGACATTGTCGAAAGTGCTAATAGACACTATGAACCAGGGAAATTTACAACTTTTATAGCGTACGAATATACT
>JABGYE010000221.1:0-5279 GCA_018675395.1 Akkermansiaceae bacterium | reverse complement strand
CTCGAAGAGAGACATAGAACTTCTTTTGCTCTTTCAAGAAACTTAACTGATAACATTCTTGCTCGTGTCCAATATGACTATAATCGCGCCGGTTCTATTGAAGATGAACATGCCCTATGGTTACAGTTTCAGATCGGCATTGGTGGGTCTGGCTCTCACGCGAATCATAACCATTAAGTAGAGACATTCGAGAGTTACCATTATTGAGTCATCATGCAATGATTCCTTCTATCACCTTACCGTGAACATCAGTTAAACTTTCTTTGCGCCCTTGATGGAAATAAGTAAGCAATTCATGATCTATACCCATAAGATGTAGGATAGTGGCATGTATATCATGCACATGGACACGATCTACCACAGCTTCAAAACCAAATTCATCGGTTTCTCCGTGAACTGTTCCTCCCTTGACCCCGCTACCAGCCATCCACATTGAAAACCCATAGGGATTATGATTACGGCCAGGCGCATCCTTACCCTCACTGAAAGGCATACGACCAAACTCCCCCCCCCACACCACTAAAGTTTCATCAAGCAAACCTCGCTGGTCAAGATCCTCTAACAGTGCAGCAATTGGCTGATCCACTTCTGATCCATGACGACCATGATTCTTCTCTATTGATTCATGAGCATCCCAAGTTTCTTCTAAGTGACCTCCACCAGAATACAACTGGATAAAACGCACTCCCCGTTCAACTAACCGTCGAGCAATCAAACAATTCTTACCAAATTCATCAGTCGGAAAATTGCCCACCCCATACGATTCTAACGTTTGCCGAGATTCATCCGAAAGATCCACTGCTTCTGGAGCTTCGGCCTGCATCCTGTAAGCGAGTTCGTAATTTTGAATCCTCGCGGCAAGCTCCTCCGATTCTTCTCGATCCATGAAGTGCTTGCGATTAAGTTTATCAAGGAAATCAAGTTGGTTGCGCTGAGCTTTACCTGTGAAATTATTCGGACCGCTTAAATCAAGGATTGGGATTCCCGTTGGTCGGAACAGAGTCCCTTGGTAGGTCGCGGGCATGAATCCACTTGACCAGTTAGGCATACCACTGATTGGCCCTCCTCTCTTATCAAGCATAACAACATAAGAAGGAAGACTATCATTTTCACTTCCCAATCCGTAAGTCACCCACGTTCCCAGAGAAGGACGACCAATTAATGGCATCCCTGTATTCATCTGTACTAGGGCAGATCCATGGGCATGGCTATCAGCATGACAAGAACGAATCACCGCCAACTTATCGGCGTGCTTGCGAATGTTTGGAAAATAATCTGAAACCATAATTCCACTCTCCCCACCAGGACGGAATGGGCGCCAATTAGGAGTAAGAAAACCTACTCTCCTTCCCCCAGAATTAATGTAACTTTTATCCTGAGGTAAAGATTTACCAGCAAACTTCCTTAGCTCAGGCTTATAATCGAAAGTGTCGACCTGACTCGGACCACCATTCATCATTAAGAAAATACAACTCTTAGCCTTAGTTTTGAAATGAGATGGCCTAGGCGCTAGAGGACCATCTGACGCGAGACTCTTTTTTGGGAAAAATCCGCTTCCATAGAGCAGTGAAGTTAACGCGAGACCAGAAAAACCGCCTCCCATTTCCCAAGCAAATTCCCTCCTAGTCTTACCACAAGGGAAAGAATTTCTATGTATTCGATTAATCAATATAAAGAAATTCGTTAGAGTTAAGTAAAACGTGACAAACTGAAGCTAGCCCTTGAAGCTCTGGATCCATGACTGGCTTTTTCTTTAAAGAATGAGTCATAGTTAAATTATATTTTTTAGCAAGCAGTTCACTGATAGATTTCATTTCCTGTGGCTCTAGTTGACGCCCATACACAAGCAATTCTGCTATATCACCGTTCCAGTATTCCCCTTCTATATTCCCTTGTTGGCCAATGACCCATTCCGTGTCTATTCTCCTTTCCTTCAAAGAAGAAACTCGGTCCGCCAAAGTCTGCCCATTAAAATTAATTTGGCTACCTAAACTCCCACTAGATGCAGAAAGAATAAATGGATTTCCGGAAGCACTAGTGACCTTGTCATTGCTTGAGAAATCATCAGAGAACCTAACCGTCGATTTTCCAGTTAACCCCAAGAACAACGAGCTAGTTGAATTTCCTGCTCGGCCATTCCAGTTAGAAATAATTTCTCGGTGCTCCTCAGAAGAGGAGCGGTCACTTGCAACAGCAATAATTGTAAATTCCTGACCCTTTATCACTTGACCTTTAATTTTAAGGAACTCCTTTTTGCCACTGAACCGGATGGCAGGTTTCTCTCCTATGGCCTTACCCACATAAATTGGCCTCCTCCCTGAATCGGCCTGAGTCACATCATGCCCATTACCTGAAAGGTCCTTCCAAAGTAATAATTTGCCATGAGGATCAGTAGTCTTTCCAGCGTCAGCAGATACCCAAAAACGAAGCCCTGAACTGGGCACTTTATCCACAGCACGTAATTGACCCCTTACTTCCATTGCTTGATCATTGGTATCTCTGAAATGGGTCACCTGCCGATTATAATGATCCAACGCAATAGTTAACTCATCTACTGACGGAGCACGCCCTAAAACCTTTTTCCATGCAAAGGTAATTGCATCCTTTTTAGATTTAGAAACCTCATTCGCATGATTAGCCAGTCGCTGACTCCTTGCGTGAACAAAATGATTATTCAACATTACAAGTGATTGTGAAACTACAGTCGTTGAGTTGCGATTGCCGCATGGCTTCTCACTACTTGGAAAATCAAATGCCGTCATAAGAGGGACTAGAAGATGCCTCTTAGAAATCATATAGACACTTCGGCGAAATTGTTCCTTGAAAGGCGACGGAGTCCATGCGCTACTCTTTCGAGAAAACCCTTCCAGAGCTTCCGAAGCAAGTTCAGGATAAAAACTTTTCCCACCCATTCCTAAATCAAGCTCTCCAGAAACATGTAGTAAGGAATCTCTTAATGACTCCGCATCCATTCGACGTCTATTATTTCTCCAAAGCAGTTTATTGCCTGGGTCAATCTCTATGCACCTCTCTGCCTTTGGATGAAGGGAACTTTGTTTGTAGGTATCGGATAGTACTATTTTCCTTATGACCCTCTTAATACTCCACCCCCCCTTAATAAAGTCAGCCGCGATCCAATCCAGTAATTCAGGGTGAGTTGGTCGAGCCGATTTAAAACCAAAATTGTTTGGGGTTGCTACAATTCCTTTACCCATTAAATGCTGCCAGATGCGATTTACCATCACACGAGCAGTAAGAGGATTACTTGGATTAGTAATAAAATCAGCAAGTTGGAGTCTACGCCAAGATGTTCTGGATTCTTTGGGCGGACTAATTAATGGACGGTCCAGATGAGGAGCCAATGAAAGGTGTCCAGGCTCAATGACCTTAGATTTCTTATGAGGATCACCATTAACTAATAAGTGTAATGGTGGCGGGTCACGATGAACGTCCGTCCAACCAAAAACTTCCTTGTACCCTAGCTGATCAGCACTCGGCCCTCCCATTATTGCTGCACTACCTGGCTCAATTGTTCCTGCCCAAAAAGCAGCGGCCATTCGATAGTAATCCTGTTGCGGTATAGGATCAAATTTATGATCATGACACCGGGCGCACCGTACTGTCATACCAAGAAAGGCAGTACTAACCACATCAACCATATCTTCAAGCCTTTCATATTTATACTCTTGCGCATCATTAGGCTCATCATTCCATGTCCCCGCACGCAGCATCCCGGTAGCAATTACCGAGGACTCATTACTATTATCTATTTCGTCTCCTGCCAATTGTTCTGTTACGAACTGGTCATAAGGCATATCAGAATTGAAAGCTTGTATGACCCAGTCTCGATATTTCCAGATATTGGGCTTCACTGCGTCACGCTCATACCCATTCGTTTCTGCAAATCGAACAACATCAAGCCAGTGCCTTGCCCACCGTTCTCCAAACCTTGGGGAACTTAATAATCGCTCAACCAAATCCGAGTAAGAATTCTTATCGTTAGAATGAGCAAAATCTTTTATTTCTTCATGACTTGAAGGAATTCCAATTAAATCAAAATGAAGACGGCGAATTAAAGTATGCTTATCAGACGGCGTAGAAGGATTTATACTTTGTTCCTTTAACCGATTCCTAACAAAGGCATCAATTGGTTTAATATTTTTCTCACCCGAAATTTCAGGCACTGCAGGCTGCGTAACTTCCCTCAATGACCACCAATCAAGACCGGCCCGATCTGCACCTATAATGGTCTGCAAAGAAAGCAAAATGATTCCCAGAATTTGAGAATATGCACGCATAATTAAAGTAAATTATGATGAATTTAAATATCATGCGATAGAAAACTTTTACTTGTAATACTCAACCTTGCGCGGTTTCACGCCAATCTTCTCGTAATTAAAACCGGCCTTTAGCGGCTTGTAATCGCCAATGATGGCAATAGAACGGTCAGGTTTAATATCTTTTTCTAAACCCAGCCCCCAATAAACTGCGTTTACTGTCATTCTCCTTACCCCATCATTTTCCAAATCCTTAGCTGAACCCATTGTGAAATGAAAAACCCTCGAATCCAGACCTTTATTTCCTGTCCATTTTTTTGTCCAAGCGACGGGCAAAGGTTCTTTCTTTGTGTTGGGCGGAGCATCCTTTTCAAGATTGATCAATGGCTGCCCTAAAACCAATGATGTGCAATCCTCTGGAAAAGGGTTCTTATCATTATGGCAACGGTAAACATCGGAAGTCCCCCAGATATCCCCCACTCCGACAAGAATAGGATGTTTCTTGTTTTCAAAGACAATTATTCCGCGCGTTGCTTCACGGTGCCAACCACCGTGATGCCCCATGAATGTACCTCCCAACATTTCGCGCAGTGAAACATTTTTTCCGTCCTTCTTGTATTGTAACCCACCCCAGAAACCGTGATTGGCAGTCCTCAGGGCAATGAACGGTTTTCCTGAATCAAAGTAATCATAAAAGTGCTGCATCTGCTCTTTCGGAAGATGCATGAATCGAGAAACCCAAATCAGACAGTCCGCTTTAGCTAAAAGATCAAGACCTGGAATCTTATGTCGTTTTGTTTTGTCCTTGAACGGAGCCGGCACTGTCGGGTCAACTTCACCTTTTTCATTAACCGAAAACAAAACAGTGCAATCAAAGCCATGGTGTTTGGAATGGACTTTCGCCAACACCGGCATGGATTGTTCACTAAGATATTCCTGATCAGCCGCAATTAGGACAACGTGCTTATTCTTTCCTTGGCCTTTAAGTCCTGAATAAGTTAG
>JABGYE010000234.1:0-6512 GCA_018675395.1 Akkermansiaceae bacterium | reverse complement strand
TTCAAGCGGATGGGCAAACATCCCCAAATCATCGCTATATGCAATTCCAATGCGGACTTCTCCATAATCTACTCCCAGGGCTTTCAAAATATAGATAAACGGGGCGTTGTTCCTGTTATGCTAAACACATAGCAAAGGGATGCATACTAACAACTTTATAACAATTATATTAATATATGAATATATTTAAATTTGCCTTATTAAATTCCCTGCCAAATCTTTACCGCCCTTAAACGGTAACTCTATGTTTTGTATCTATACATGAAGATGCTTTTTAATTGTATTTCGTTTGAAAGCTAGGCCGCTATGATTACGTACTACTTCTAACCATTAGTTTTCCTCTCATGAAAATGCATTTATTCCAAATCATTTACCTCCTCATTTTAAACCTCTGCTTATTGCCCTGTGTCAAAGCCGACCTAAAATCACAACTGAAAAGGGCTGAAACCGCCTCTGACACGACTGCGATCGTTGAAATCACTCGGCGAATGCTTGATAAGAATCCGGAAGATATACTTCTCCTGCGAAAATTAGGACGCGCTCAACTCCAAAATCATTCATTCTCAGAATGCGAAAAAACGCTTGTTCATTTGTCCGAACTTCTAAGTCAAGAAGACGCTGAAGTTCTTGAAATGTTCGGTGACATTGAACTGAAAAAAAGCAATGAACCCAAGGATTCGCAAAAGGCTCTCGATTACTGGAAACGCGCTCTACAAATCGATCCTGATCGGACTTCGGTCCTGGCAAGCTTCGTAGAATACCAAAGCAAAAACTTTAACAAGCAAAAAGAACCAGCTTACCTAAAAAAGCTTGTACAATTAAGGAATCAGCCTGAGGACCTCTTTAGAATCATAAATCTAAATCTTAGAAACCGCGACTGGGATGCGATCGATCAATTTACGAAGAGGCTAAGAAAGTCATTCCCGAGCAGTGATCAAGCCAAAAAATGGAATCCCTCATATGACAAACTCTTAAAGGCAAAAATTAGGTTAATTAATATTGATTCGTCTTTGAAAAAAGACCCTACTAATGCAAATCATTTGCTCTATCGCGCATGGATTTTTAATGAATCAGTCATCGATCAACTTGCCATCGAAGATGCCCAAAAAGCTTTAACAGTTCGGCCTGATTCTTTGTGGGTCAAATATCAACTGGGTATCATATTAGCTAATGCCGGAAAGGCCAAAGAAGCTTCAGATCAATTGGGTCTCAATTTTTGGAGGTATTCCTACAAACGAAAGAATCCGGGTCAGCAATTTCTTACCAAACTGGAGCATCTAGAAAAAACAATTACACAAAAAAGAAGTGCTGAGGCTTTATCGGAAAGGGCAGAAATTCTCTACCGTGAAGGACAAACCGATCTTGCAATTTTAGATCTGAAAATGGCAATGGATACGAATCCTGATCACATCCCTTCACTGCTATTATTTGCAACTATTCAAATCGGAAAAAGTAAAACAAAGGATGCCCGAACAGCATTGCAGCGGATCCTTAATCAAGAACCTACTCCGGTCACGTACATTTCCAGCGGGTACCGTTGGAGGTATCTTGACAATGGATCTAATCAGGGAAGTGCATGGAGGGCTAAGGATTTTGATGATTCAGCATGGTCTAGCGGACCTTCCGAACTTGGATATGGAAGTGATGATGAAGGGTCCGGAACAACACTCAGTTTTGGGCCAAACTCTTCTTCGAAATATCCTACTACTTATTTTCGGACCAGTGTTGAAGTGCTTGATCCGTCCCTATTTTCTAATTTCCTCCTCAGAGTCAAATATGATGACGGGATCGCTGTCTATATCAATGGCAAAGAGGCGATCCGTCAGAATCTAGCTTTGCAAGCTTCATTTACTACTTTTGCCAGCAGTGCGGTCAGTGATGAATCTGGCTGGAAAGAGGTCATGCTACCGTCATCATCTTTTTCTGCCGGCACTAATGTGATTGCAGCTGAAATTCACCAGGGCAACGGTACCAGTTCGGACATTCGCTTTGATATGTTTTTGGGTGGCGAGACGACTCACCTTCAGGCCCTTGAGAAACTAGGACGGCTCCAAATCAGTCTCGGAAATTTTGAGGAAGCATCACAAAGCTTCAAGGCTTATCTGGAGATTCAATACAATCAGAAAATAAACGACCTTTATAAGGCCTGTTTCTCATCGTTACAGACAACTTCACAATGAATCATATCGTCTCAGCACTGATACCTTCCATGTTAAGATCTATCCTATTAATTGGAATTCTCAGCACAAATGGAGCATTCACGCATGCTCAGGAAATCAACAATTCCATCAGGTTGAAGCCTGGATCCGGGGATATACGGACGGGCCAAACCATGACTCTCTACTTTCCGGAATCTATGATTAAGCCAGAAAGTATCGGCCATTCAAACACCATTAATCCGTTAATTTTTAAACCTAAATTGGAATATGATTTTAATTGGAAAAGCCAGACTGAAGTTCATTACAGGATTAAGGGCCCGGTTATTCCGGGTCAGTCATACAAGGCAATACTTGCCCCTAATCTTACCAAGTTGGACGGCAATCCCTTAAATTATGATCAATGGATTGACCGTTCATTTAAGGCGCATGAGCTTAATGTAAGGACAAAATTTCGTCTTAACAGTGCCAGCCTCGAATATAGGCCCAGTGTTTCTTTATTATTTAATTACAATGTCCAGTTCTTAGGTGCTCGTGAAACAATTTATTTTCAGAATCATCTGACCCGTGAGCGATTTGATTGCGAGGTTTTCCTGCCGGCGCTTAATACCGAGCCAAAGAAAAAAGATCCAAAAGTTCCAACTGAAGGCCATTCTTTTTTAGTTCAGCCAGTAAAACCTCTCCCGGTAAATTGTAATATCGATCTTGTTATTGATGGAATTAAAGATGCCGCCAGTAAAACGCTCATTCCTTATGTAAAAGTTTTTCCATTAGGAAAAACGGAACCTTTGAAACTCAAAACTGCTGAAACTTATCAGGATGTTTTCGGAGCCATTGATATTATCCTCAAATTTAATCAGGGAGTTGATCAGAAAAGTATTAACAATTCAGTCATAAGAGTAGAACCGCATGTTCTAGGCCTGCAGCAAATAGTTGAAGGTAGAACTGTTAGATTACGAGGTGAGTTTAATCCTAAAGAAACTTATACAGTCCATGTCGGTTCTAAGCTGTTGGGAATTTCAGGATATGCAATAGGTGAAGACACAATAAAACTAGTCAAATTCGATGGTCTGCGACCTTCGATCTACTTCCCGAGCACTATGTATTATACCCGTTCGGCGCTCGGGTTTAAAATGAAATTTCTTCATGCAAATACCGGGCAAACTCGCTGGCGCTTAGCCAAGATTCCTGAACATAAAATAGGAGTGGCCCGGCAGCGTCTCTACCAAACAGGAGAACTTTTGGTTGATCAGTTAGCACTGCAAAGCATTGCTGAAGGAGAGGTTCCTGGAGCCCCTGAAAATGAGAGCGTTTATCAGGACATCGAATGGAAACCTAAAAAGAAAGGGCCTCTTCCGAACGGTGCTTACTTACTTGAGGTTTCAGCTCCAACAAAGTCCAATAAACTGATCGCTAACCGATCAGTGATTTTCTTTACTGAACTCTTTGTTTCACAAAAGCAGACCAGTAATGAGCTTATTGCCAAAATACAGAAAATGTCTGACGCAGATTCAGTCTCAGGACTGAAGGCGCGTCTTGTGACCAGTAATAATACTCTACTCGGCACCTCAATCAGTGATGATGAAGGCATCTGTCATTTTGACAGAAATTTACTTAATCGCAAAAATGCACTAAATGCCAGTCACCTTCTGATTGATTCCCCTGGAGGAGGGACAGCAGTTGCATTCATTAATCAGCAGACTTTTTACAACTCTGGGTGGGTAAGTTCAGGAACGAAAAAAGATAAGCCCAGAAGTCTTATATTTTCGGATCGTAATCTCTACAGGCCAGGTTCCACAGCGAAGTTCAAAGGTATCGTTCGGCTAAGTGAAGCAGGAGAGCTTATTAATACTGTGAATGTTCCTGTTTCCTGGAAAATATCCGAAGGTTACAATGGAAAAATTGTATCGGAAGGCAAAACCAAAACCGATAAATTTGGAGGATGGGAAACAGAATGGATCATACCCAAGGATGTTAAGATTGGCGGATATCGGTTAAGCACTAACAATTACAGTAATCATTACATACACGTGGAAGAATACAGGGTTCCCTTGTTCGAGATCGATATCAGAAATCAAAGTGAGCTTGGGGGGAACGCTGCGCGTTTAGCAATTCAATCCAATTACTTCCATGGATCACCCAACAGCGGTGCAATTGCCCGATGGTCGATTAACTGGAGAGAAGACTACATACCTAGAAATATTGCAGGCATAACGTATGATCACTATTCCAAGGTTCCATTCGCCAAGCCATACCTGAAATCGTCCGAAGGAGAGATCAGGCTCGATAAAAACGGCTCAGGATTATTAGAACTCGAAATTCCGGAAAAAGACTCCTTGAGCAGGGCAAGATACAATTTTCATTTTTTGGTCGATGTGATCTCTCCTGAGGGTAGGACTATTTCTAATGGTCTATCCGGTTATTTGCAACCTCATGATCAGGTCCTGGGCATTGATCTGGAGCCAAATTACAAAAAAGCTAAACCTTCACTTAAGCTCAAATTCACGACCATCGGCCCGAACAACCAAATCACTAGTGGTAAAGAAGTGATAAGTGATATTTACCGAATCGAAGCACGGACGGTGAAAGAAGAGCTCGATCAAGGAATTTTCAGATACCGGAACTATAATGAGCATGTTAAGGTTGCCTCTTTCACTAACCAATTACCGCTGACTGATGACGAAACATTGGACATCAGTGTCAATGGTAATCCTGGCCGTTATGTTGCTGTCTGTCAGTTGAAGGGAGATTTCCTTCGCTGCAGTGACTCAGTCCTTCTGGCAGGTGAGGCCAGGGCAAGGTATCCGATTCGCGGCAGGGACGGATTCAATATATCCATAGACAAGAAAACATATCATCCCGGTGAAACTGCAACCCTCGCGTTGGAAGCACCTTTCGGAGGCAAGGCCTGGGTCAGTATTGAGACGGACAAAATCATTGACCAGTTCGTTTTGGACCTTAAACACAATGCAAGCAGAATTGATATTCCGATCAGGAAAGATTATTTTCCGAACGCTCACGCAACAGTTTACCTTATTAGGCCAGGAGGTCCGGAAAAGATTCCCTCCGAACGGTTCGGTCGTGTTGAACTCAGAGTCTTACGTGAAGAGCTAAAGTTGGACGTCAATGTGGTAATGGATCAATCACAAATTGAACCGCAAGATAATGGCACCGGAACCATCATTGTCACCAATAAGGGCAAACCTATAACTGATGCGGATCTAACCGTCATGGCCGTGGACGAAGCCGTCCTTCGCCTAGGATACTGGGAACTTCCCCCAATCATTCCCAAATTTTACCCGTTCCGCCCACACAGCGTTGCGACTTATCATGCCCTTGATAATCATATTGAAGGATTTGAGGAAGCAGACATAACAGAAAAAGGATTTCTTATTGGTGGTGGTGGATCAGGGGATGGCCAACAGAAAAAACGGCCACGTTCTAATTTCCTCGCCCGTGCGTTTTGGAGAACCGAACTCAGAACAGATAACGAGGGAAAGGCCATTTTTAAATTCAAGGCACCTGATAATCTTACATCTTTCCGAGTCACGGCAGTCGCTCAAACAAAGGATCATCAATTCGGAAAAGGACAATCCAGTTTTGAGGTCAGTAAAGGACTGATGATTGAACCGGCACTGCCTAGATTTATCCGAAACGAAGATGAAATTGTTTTCAGAGCCATTGCCAGACAAAAAGTAATGGATAATGCCACAGTTCTGATCAGTTGCAAACCCGGGAAAGGGATAACGAGCCTTGAAAAAGAGCAATACGAAATCGGCCCTCTTAATAAAAATGTTCCGGGCACATTTAACCTCAGAGCCAAAGTCAAAAAGGGGATCTCAGAAGTTAAAGTGCTTTTCAAAGCCAGTATCCTCGGAAGATCCGAGATCACGGACGAGGTCGAAATCACGTTACCTGTTCTTAGGCCTGGAATCATTCAAAGGACAGGCACTTACGGAAAAATTCCTCAGAACGAGACGGAATTCGTCTTCTCGAAAGCAGCACCTAAAATATGGGAAAAGTCTGAGGGTACTTTTGGTATCACGTTTTCACGTTCACCCTTTCTGCCTAAACTTCAGGGGCTACCTGAATTGCTTGAATATCCCCATGGTTGCTTTGAGCAAAGGACTAGTAAATTGCTTGGATATATCCAGTTAGCTGATCTTCTCCAATATCTTCCGACTCTTGGAAAAAGGCATCAGAATTATAGAACCACTATCGAAAAGGGGATTAATTATATTGCCCAAAATTTAAACAATAAAGGATTCCTTCCCTACTGGTCAGGTTCATCATCGCCCAATTCATACGTAACTATCCAAGCAGCATGGCTTGTTAATGAATGCAAAAAATTAAATT
>JABGYE010000163.1:0-2880 GCA_018675395.1 Akkermansiaceae bacterium | reverse complement strand
CTCGAGCCAATCAACCTGGGCGCTGACCGCGAGGTCACGATCAAAGAGACGGTTGAAACCATCGCTGAACTGGTCGGTTTCACCGGCGAATTGGGTATGGTTTTTTCTGATGTCTCCATGACCGTCCCAGCTCCGTGCATTTTCCATCCCTCCTGAGTATATCTGCACAAAACGCACTCCACGCTCAATCATGCGTCTTGCCATTAAACACTGACGAGCAAAATGTGCACAACGCTTCTCACTGATTCCGTACAGAGATTTGATGTGCTCTGGTTCATTGTCGATTTCAAAACACTCGGGCGCTTCCTGTTGCATGCGGTAGGCCAGTTCAAAGCTTTTGATTCGTGCGGTTAACTGTGTTTCTTCTGGATGACGTTTTTCGTGTGCTGTGTTAAGTTTACCAACAAAGTTGAGTTGTGCACGTTGTTGCTGATCACTTAGGCCAGCAATTCGTTTAAGGTTAGGGATTGGTTCTCCCTTTGATCGTACCCAAGTTCCTTGAAATGCACCTGGAAGGAATCCACTGCCCCAGTTTGCTGCGTGACCCTTAGGTAATCCACGATTGAGTGGATCCGACATGACTACGAAGGCGGGAAGGTTTTGATTTTCTGTTCCTAGTCCGTAAGTGACCCAACTTCCTACACAGGGATGGCTCATTCTGGGCACTCCAGTATTTGCCATGAAAAGTGCCGGGCTGTGGTTATTGGATTGAGTGTGGAATGACTTTATGAATGCCATCTTGTCAACATGCTGAGAGAGGTGTGGAAAAATAGAAGATGCCCACATCCCACTGTTACCGTATTGCTTAAACTCGAACGGTGACTTGAGTAGTGGGCCGACTGCCTTGTCAAAGAACCCCGTCGTATTGTCAAAGCCCTCAAGTTTTTTGCCGTTTGCCTTTTCGAGTCCTGGCTTGTAGTCCCAAGTGTCAACATGACTTGGGCCGCCATTAATAAAGAGCCAGATCACGCGTTTTGCCTTACCAAAGCCATGTGGATAACGTGCAGCCATTGGATTTGGTCCGATATTTGTATTGGCTTTCCCTTCTCCAATTAATAAAGAATTGAGGGCTAGCATACCGATGCCGCCCCCAGCACGTTGTAATAATTCGCGCTTGGTGAAGGCTTTTTCTATGCGTCCACAATGGTTGTCTTTAATCATTCGATATAGATGAATTCGTTAGCGCTCATCAATGCACCGCAAAAGTCGGAAAGCGCTTTGTGTTTATCGTTGCTGTGTGATTTTTGCTGTTCTTCAATAAATGCTACCGCTGCAGTGAGCTCGTTATCAGATGGGAGCCTTCCGTATGCTACCTGGTAAGCTTCTTTGATAGGATCAGATTTTTCGGAGATTCTTTTTGCGAAGCCTTCTGCCATACGTCGCATATTAGGATCGTTGATGAAAATGAGGGCTTGACTTGGAGTTGTGGTCACGGACCTCTTCCCTAAGCTAGTCAGCGAGTCAGGCCAGTCAAATGACTGCATGATTGGTACTAATTTAGTGCGCTTTATCATGAAGTATATGCTGCGTCTGCGCATTTCTTCATTCAGTGTTCCTGCTCCATACATTTTCTTATCCATCAGTTCGCTTACAGCAAGAGCATTGTCACGGATAGCTTCCGCTTCGAGTCTGCGCGGCAGGCGTTTTGCTCGGTAAGCATCACTATTTAGTATGGTTCGATGAATGTGTTTGAGGTTCCACTTTGTCTTGATTAGCTCATGAGATAGCCAGTCAAGTAGTGCAGGATTGCTTGGTCTTTCTCCCTGAAATCCAAAGTCATTGGGGGTAGCAACGATACCTTGGCCAAGATAATGTTGCCAGATACGGTTGACAATGACCCGGGCAAGTAAGTGTCCTGCCCCGTTTTCACTGTCGGTGATCCAGTCCGCGATTGCACTTCGGCTTTTTTCTGGCCTAGGAACATCGCCTCTAGTAAGAACTTGGAGAAATCCTAACTCAGCAACATCGCCTTTTTGTTGAGTGTCTCCCCGTTTGAGAAAGTGAGTTTGCTTGTAAAAGTTTGGGATGCTACCGCTGCTTGTATGGTGGCGCATGGGTTTGACTTTATTACCGTCGCTGCAAACCATGACTTTAGTGATTGCCTTTTTTAGTTCAGATTCAATCTTGGTAAGATTGTTATCGAGTTCGCGCCATGTTTTATCGAGTGGTTTATAGATTTCAAGTAGTCTAGTGCGCAGTTTATTGTTGAATTGTCCCTTTGCTGCCTTGATCAGCTTATCAATCTGGTTAGTAGCTATTTTCTCAGGACTGGCATTTCCTTTAGTAAAGGTTAGTGTTTCTGGCTCATGCGCTGAGGATGATAAACGCAATCGACCTATATTATGACCGTTATTGTTTTCAAATTTCAGAACAAACACTAGGTCCTCTCCAGCTTTGCAGTCTGCGGGATTATTTATTTCAAATATGGCTGCATGGTCTTTACCGAACTGTGGATCTAGTGCCCAAGCTGACTTTGCATTGTTATCAATTATTGCGGCTACTGGTAAGTTATTTTGTTCAAAGGTTGCCCTTGGATTTACTAATTTAATCGGTCTTCCGCCGCAGGTGACCTTGAGATCGCTCAGGGCAATATTTCCGTTACTTGCTCGGCCCGGTCCTCCATTTTTCATCGATTTGTGAGCTAAAGCTTCTAGACGAAAGGCCCTGAGATTGTCAGTTGGTGTTGAAGTGATGAATGTGTAGGTATCTAATGCTGGATTCTTACCGCTAGCTAGGTGTGAACCGTCGCCTTGAGAAGAAAATGTTGCACCACCCTTGGAGAGGAGTGATTTGGGGGAAAGGATATCCCATTGTGGATTTGTTGTTGTGGCTGCTTTAGTTTCCAGTCTTTTCCTGTTCCAGGTACGGAATGCTGTAATT
>JABGYE010000309.1:0-7189 GCA_018675395.1 Akkermansiaceae bacterium | reverse complement strand
TTAGTGTGATTTTTTTCATAGTTTATAACGTTCAGTTATCTTAATCCGATAACAGATTTTACTGTAATTTTAAATATAATTTACTGTCACCTGTCGTCCAAATTCGAAGGATACTATCTTCTCCTCCTGCCGCAATTATAGTTCCATCCTTACTAACGCTTGATGAGTGGATGAATGTAGCCGCATCAGGCAAAGGCTTGTTTGCTATTCTAACTGACTGATCTCCACTGCTAGAAATCAACTGTTCTCCAATGCCCATATATGCAATTGAACTGACTCCTTTAGTATGGCCTTTGACTGTTTGTTTTTGACTGCCTTTTTCAAAATCCCACTCCTTAACAACTTGATCAGCTCCTCCACTTGCTAAAACAAATCCGTCTGCTCGCCAAGCAACATCAAGAACATGGTTTGTATGCCCCTCAAAGCTGCGCTCAAGAACAGCCCCCTCCATATTAAACACTTTTACGAAACGATCAGTTGCCGCCGTAGCGATAAACCCCCCATCAGGACTAAATGATATTCCCGATATCGTATCACTGTGAGATTCAGTGTTTGCGCAAACCAATTTACCATCAGCGACATTCCAAACCTTTAACTCTCCACTCCTCGATGGAACCCCTCCACCCGATGCTAATAATTTACCATCAGGGCTATAAGATAAAGAATTTACTCTATCAACTAAAGTTTTAGAATCTTGTAGCCCTCCAATCTTTTTGTAAAGATTCCATGTCGGAGTAAAATCCCAGATCCTGACTGTCTTATCTGCAGATGCCACTAAGATTTTTTTTCCTACCGCAACAATTGCTTTCGTTAGACCCGGTTTAGTAGCAATAACATCACACGGCTTTCCCGCATTTGTTTCCCATGAATAAATATTACCATCATCAGAACCAGCAAAGACCTGAGCCGAATCTGCCGAAAAAGTAACAGTTCTGAGAATTTTTTGTTCTTGATCCACTCTTGCCTTTATATCCGTATGAATCTTGGCTGCTCTTTTTAAATCATTCTCCGCATCTGCTAGCCTTAGCTTTGATTTAGAATCAGCGTCGACTGCTCTTTTTAAGAATCTCTCAGAAATTTCACGGCTACGAGTTGCTTCCAACTGTTTCCTCTCGACATCTTGAACTTCTTTTTCTTTTGCAGTTAAGGCTTCTGTCGCTTTCTTTGCTGCTTCTTTAGCGGATTTAAGCTCAGGGTCCTTTGCTTCTTCTTTTTGTTTTAGATCCACTTCAGCTTTGAAATTGAGATCCTTTGCTGAAACGAGTTCAGCTTTCTTTTTCTCTAATTCTTCTACTGATTTCTTTTCCGCATCTTGGGCCTTCTTTAATGATTCTTGATCCGCCTTTAATTTCTTATCACTTTCTCCTAATTGTTTTTTCCTTTCATCACGTATCTTCGTCAAAACAGAAACTTTCATTTCTTTCGACTTTTGCTCTCCACTTAATTTCCAACCTGCATCCCCATCAGCGACCAACTTGCCATCGCTCATGTTCCAAATACGAATTTTAGCATTGCCAGAAACGGAAGCACAACGCTTCCCATCATTTGATGCCGCTATCGATATAGGCGCCTGATCATTATTTATTTGTTTGACCTGATTTACCTTACCTTCTCCAACTTGCCAAATTCTAAGTGTCGAATCTGCACTTCCTGAAACAAAACCCTTCAGATCTTCACCAAAAGAACTCAAGGACACAACTTTCGCAGTGTGCCCTTTAAGTTCATGAACCTGTTCCAGCGACGCCTCAATCGACAATACCCTTATTACCCCATCATCGCAGCCACACGCCACTTGCTCCCCTCCATTAATGACCGCCATTGCATTGATTGGAGAAGATAATTTTACCGTCGCAACTTGTGCTGCTTCACCAATTTTTCTAGAACTGACAAACCCGTCAATAGACGTCGCAATGATATTTCCACCCACTCCAAATCCCACTCCTGTTATTGCCGTAACATGATCTTTGAAAGTTACAACTTTCTTGGATTCAGAAATATAGACCTTAATGGAACCACTCTCATCTCCAACGGAAAACAATTCACTATCACTACTGACCCCAGCAACAAGGGGCACATTATCAACCGGCTCCGCATCATACACCAGATCAGGATCAGCCTGTTGCCATAGTTTAATATTTCTAAATCCCCCAGAAGCAAGTTGCCCATCACTATTAAAAGCCAAGCTCCCAACAATATCTACATGCGCCGATCCGCCTTTGCCCTTCAGTTCAGTATCAACTAATTCACCAAGACTCTTGCCCGTTGGCGTGTGATACATAAATATTCGATTCCCTCTACCAGCTGCAACATATTGATTGTCTGGTGAAACAGCCACAGAGTAAATTGCATTAACCTTCTCACTCATAGCAGCAAAGTTGACCTTTTTTTCAGCTGCGATTGTATCATCATCTTTTGCTCCCTGATTAATCCACAGCTTAAGCAAAGCAAGTTCCTTGGGACTCAAATTTGGCGCGTTAGATTTATTCTTAGGCGGCGGCATGAATTCCTCCTCCTGATGAGCAGCTTGAAGAAAAACCAAACTATCCTCAGCATTACCAGGAACAATAACCTCTCCACTATCAGAGCCCTTCATCATTACTGAAACATTCTCAAGGTTGAGTTTCGCTTTCGCTTTTGTTGCATTATGACAAGCGATGCAACTCTTCTTAAACACGGGCGCAATATCTTTT
Organism: Akkermansiaceae bacterium; assembly: GCA_018675395.1. GTDB lineage: Bacteria > Verrucomicrobiota > Verrucomicrobiia > Verrucomicrobiales > DEV007 > EC70. The sequence continues at coordinate 4,499 of JABGYE010000309.1, read as the reverse complement.
GCGTAACTGACTGGCTCTTTTTGATCGATAGAGGCAATAGGTAAGGGCTGGGCAAGGACTACATCGCACCAAACAAATAAAATACAGGATGAAAAGATAATAAATTTCACGAAAATTAATTTGCCGCGGGAGGTTCTTCTGGAGCCGCGGGAGGTTCAATGATTTTTATTGAAACATTGCCTTTAGTCTGTAGATCTATTCCATTGAATTTCAATTTAGCAATCAACTCCAACTCAATTAATCCAAGATTCGCATCAGCCATAATTTCAATCGGAAGATCAATAGCTGACTGATCTTTATTTGCACTTACTTCGACAACTTTTACCCCTTTGGTTCCATCAGGTAATATTGCACTTAATGAAACGCTATCCGCGAAACCGTATAGCCTATCAAAATTTACTACAATTTGAGATTTAAGCCCTTTTCCTAATTCAACCGGAGTTTTGCTATCCTTGAATCTGATTGGGCACGCTTCGATTTTTACAGTTACCGGCTTTGAATAACTAACAAACTGAACATCTTTCGGCTTTGCTCTATCTGAGGCCTGCTTAAGTTTCTGGTCAGCACTTTTATTCTTCTCTTCAGCCTCTTTTAATTTCTTCTCAGCTTCCTTGAAAGACTCCTCTGCTGGTCCAACCTTAGATTCAGCTTCAGCGATTTTTTTCTTTTTTTCTTCTTCTGTTTCTGAACCGCTAGATTTTGCCTCGTTCACAGATTTCCTTACAGCCTCAAGCTCTTTCTTAAGCGTCTCTAGTGTTTTCTTTGCCTCCTCCAAAATCTTGGTCGTATTCTTCTTTTGCTCTTCTGCAGCTTGGAAAAGCTGCAAATCACGCCTATATCCTAATTTAGTCGACGCCCTCAGAACAAATTGATGAGTGCCTTCCTTATACTTATTGTTATCCTTATTGTTTAACAAAGGTATTACGAGCTTATGAGAGTCCTTAGTCTTACCCTTATCGACCTGAATCTGAGGGGCTTTACCCATTCCAGGAAAATCAACAGGAACAATAGTAACCTTATCCTTAATCTCAGAAGTCGTTATAAATTTGATTGGAATTTCTAGATTTCCACCTAGGGAACTTTCCCAGACCTTATCTTCGGCGGGAACGACTTTCATCGGCGTTTGCTCCTCAATCGAAGCCACAGTAATGCCTGAGCTTGTTCTTGAAATAACACGTTCTTGGTCAGCATCATTTACTGTCCAGTTCACCGTTAGGCTCTCAGCTTCTTTTTGAACCTTTATTCCCTGCACTTCTGCCTCACCAACAATCTTTACTTTACCTACCCAAGCCGGTGCCTCCTCATCGTTATAAAATGACAAAGAACAGTGATTTTTTCCTTTCTCTAATTTTGTGCTTTTGACTTTAAAACTTTCTGGAAAACCTTCTGCTTTTAATTCGATTTCACCCTCAAAGCCATCTCTACGAAGAACGTACACGTCTAAATTTCCAACTTGCCCACGTCTAATCGCAATTCCTTCTCTGACAATCTTTTTTCCTTTGTTATTATCCCCTGCTGGAGCTGAAGCTGAAACCAACAGGTCAAAATCAGGGCTAGGTTCTCGAACAATCAGTCTGAAAGGCGCTTTAGTAGCAAAATTATCACTAAGAGCCACACGTACCTTACAATCAATATCAGCCTTAAATCTATATATTGGATCACGTGTATTGGTAGGATAACGCCGCCCTCCCACATTAGCCTCTTGATCATCAGCCTTTCCTAGAATGGACGACTTCTCTTTTCCCTCCCCATCAATAATCACTTTTTCCACCACAATCGATGGGTCGCAATAACTTGCCAATCGATGAGCAATTACCTCAATTACATATTCCTTATCCTTCTCGACATTGAATGAAAACCAAGACTTTTTGCCTGGATAAAATCGCCCGCTAAGTTCAGAAGGAAAAGGAATTTCCTGCGCATCCTCTGGAGAAGAATTTGAGCCTCCATCAATCACTGGTGAAAAATTAGATTTTGCTATGAATATCGAATTTGAAATGTTATTGCCTTCGCCCAACGCATAATGAAAACCTCTGACTCCTGCTCCCGAAGGTTTCACTGGCATTGTTTTCCTTCTTTCCATTTCTGTTGGAACATCAACATTAACCTCTATCCTCTCAAGACCATCCTCGCCAGAAGGCACTCCGCCAGGAAGATTTTTCCCAAAAATTTGAAAAGATTGCGTTTTACCTGGCTGTGCAGATAGAGGCAAAACAAAATCTATTTGAGGGCCTTGCCGGAATTGAATTCTATAATTATATCCAGCTCCTCCACGGGCAAGAAAATCGGAAACTCTTAAGAGATATTCTCCGTCAGAAGTTGAAGTGAATTCAATTAAAGGATCCCCGCCAATCGATTCTCTTGACCTCGCCACCTCAATCCCGGACTGGTCAGTCAGGACTAACAGCACGTCAGCCCTAGAATCAATTCTCTCAGCAAAACAATCAATAAAGTAATGGCCTCCGTTCTTGACCGGAATTCTGTAATAATGCGCCTTGCCTTGATCTATCACTCCATTCATCACTATATTATCTGCAAGAAGAGCCGCCTTCGTTCTATCCGACACTTCATTAGGCGCAACCTTTTCTTCCCTGTTACTTACTGCAAAACTAATGGGGTATGTCGTTCCGTCCTTACCTCCAAACCTTAAATCGTAACTGCCAGAATTCACTGATTCTGCAATCTTAACCTTAAAAATTCCTCCCCCTAAAGACTCACTAGTTATGCCTGGAACATTAAAAAATAACTGACCTCCGGTAGTTAAGTCAGCCCCTTTCAACGTAATATCGACAGATCCACCTGCCTTCCCCCCCATAGGAAAAATTGAATCTAGACGTGGAGCAGGAAGCTGCGCCTCAACTGAATTTCCTAATATAAAAATCAAGAACACCCATAAAGTTTTGTAACCAGATCTTCGCATAGAAATATTATAGAAACGCAAAACTTAATGGTTAAATAAAAATTCTTTTGTATTCAAAAGAGCCCAAACGAGATCCTCGTAGGCCATTTTATTTGCTTCCTTAATTTTTTCTCCAGCCTGTTGAGTCTTTTTATTAATGTAGCCAATGGCTGTCTTCATCTCATCGTCTTTAGGTTCACGAGAAAATGCTCTCTTATACAACTCAACGATTTTATCCTCATTAGCCCTGTCTCCTTGAGCCGAAAGCTTATCTGCACTCCCCCCTGCACCTGCTAACTTGTCTTGAATGTTTTTTGAATTAAGTAAATGTAGAGTTTGCGCTAAACTAGCACCTTGAGCCCTTTCACATTCGCACGCGCTATCCATTTCTGGACGGCCAAAGACCGTAAGAAAGTAAGAGCTAGAATTGTAACTGTCATCAGGTAAAGAAACGGCTCTAGTCCCAGCCAATTGTCCTGAAAAAGCTGTCGATGATCCTGTAATTCCATCGATAGAATCTAATAACACTTCAGCTGTCAGGCGTTTAGGAAAATATCGAGAATAATTTTGCCGGTCTCCTGCATTATGATCATTTGGAATCGCGCTCAATTGATAGGTCGTTGAGTTACAAATTGTTCGGATCAAATCCTTTATATCATAACTAGATTTAACAAAGTGATCTGCTAACGAATCCAATAAATCAGGATTCGTCGGAGGATTAGTAACCCTCATATCGTCCTCTGGCTCTACGATTGCACGATTGAAAAAATGCTTCCAATAACGGTTAACTAACATTTTGGCGAAGAACGGATTACTTTCTGAGGTCATCCAGGAAGCCAAATCCAATCTAGGATCATCCTCTGGCTTTATAGTAAGCTGCTCTCCTCCCAAAGGTTTAGGTTTAACATTTTCTCCAGACTTAGGGTTCTTTGCGGCAGCTAATCCCACATTGTGGAAAACCGCCTCTTCTCCTGGAACATCAGTCTTCTTCTTACCTACCCGAGAAAAGAATGCTGAAAAACCATAGTAATCTTGCTGACTCCACTTCTCGTATGGATGATGATGACATTCAGCACATTGGAGCCTCACTCCAAGCAACACTTGAGCAGTGTCCTGTAGTCTTTCCTTTTGATCAGTCACATTCCTAAACCAAGCAGATGCTGGGTTATGAGATATTTCTCCACGCGCTGTAACTAATTCAGTAATCAGTTGATTATATGGCTTGTTCGCGTGCAGGCTCCCCATTAGCCATTCATGGAATGCTTGAGTGCCTCTTGTATATGTATTGCCTTTCCTCTTATTACGTAAAATAGCAGACCATTTATTTGCAAAATATTCAGCATAATCAGTCGTAGAAAGTAGACTTTCTATCCACTGCGATCTCTTTTCAGGATCATTATTAGATAAAAACCCATCTACCTCTTGGAGAGAAGGTAATCTACCCGCGATATCAATCGCAGTTCGACGAATGAAGGTCGTATCATCACAAATTTCAGAGGAAGGCAAGCCGAGTGTCTTTAATTTATTAAAGACCTTCTCATCAATAAAATTCTTAGCGACAGGAAAATTGTCAGTTGGAGCCCCTAACGGTATCGTGGCT
>JABGYE010000170.1:0-2956 GCA_018675395.1 Akkermansiaceae bacterium | reverse complement strand
GCACCACAAGGTACTACTTTACCAATCGACTTCCACTAGATTACCACCACCCATACTTTGGCCAAGTTTCACTGTTAACTTAATTTGAAATTGACCAAAAAAAGACAAAATATGAGATTCAAATATCTGAGGCACTTGCGGCGAGTGACTTAAAAATAAGAGGCTCAGTCATGCGTTTCGAATCTGGTGGAGACCATATGACATTTGGTCGTTGGATAGGCTTCAATACTTGGGAGGAATTTGGAAAGTTTCGTGAGTGGGGTAATTTAGGAAAAATCTATGAAGCTAAGCATGGCAAGGGAACTTGGGCAAAGTACCTAGAGGGATGGAATACGATTCATCAGGATGGAGGCGAAACAGAAACTGAATACCTAGAGTATTTGGAGGATTTAAGTTCGATTGAACTTGATTGACTTTAAAGGCAATCAACTCCGAACGTTTTAATAGAGATTAAGCAGCAATAGTTGCTTAACGGATCCTTTTGTACGCAAACTAAGTATAAAAGATAAAACAAGCTACCGCCTCTGAATCCTGTAGAACTGCTTCTTAGTATCGCCAGGATAATTTCTGATAACTAATCCATCTTTCCTAAGCCCCCCCAATTGACAGGAAAACAAAAAGTCAGAATTATTGATTCCTTTATTTAAAGCCTGAACAGCCAGTACATTTTTGCCAACCTTAAGTTTATCCATATGACCGTCTAAAGGGTATTCCACCATGCGCTGAGCAATCGAGTCACTATTAGTCGCTGAAGCTTCTGAGTCCCAATTAACAACTTCCGGAGCTTTAAATGATTGAACCAATTCACCATTCAGCCAAGCCACAAAACCGTCATCGGTTCTGGCGCTAAGAATAAGCGAGTTAAGCGCGTCCAAATTTTCAACCATAAAAGGAATCCTCAGGTAAGCACTAGTATTGGTACGATACATCTGCTCTTCAAGGTCAAGAGCAATGAATGGATCGAACGAATCTGCTTGGGGCCTTCCAGGGTTAGCAAAACCAATTCCCCCTCTTATCAAAGTTCCATCTTCAGAAACACTCTCAACATCGAGCCAAGCGGAATCATCATATTCTAACTGAATCCAATCATTACCAATGTCAGACTTTGGGACTAACGCCTTTTTATTCTGTGACTCTGAAAATAGGTAATTCAAATCTAAGGCCGTCACTGAACCTTCAACCTCCCTCCATTGAATAAGGTCATCTGATTCTTGAATTGAATAAGAAAAATCGTCGGTAGCCTTAAAAGACAATTGAAGCCCCTCAGTTCTTTGTATTTGTAATAAAGGCGGATCCACATTTTCTGCTAAGTAAATGTGCGCACTCGAGTCAATACTGGGGGCCCTGTTTCTGTGTTCAAAATAAAGAACATCGATAGGAACATCCGGAACGAACCAGCCATTGGCGGACTCGCTATATGTACTGAGTCTATCGTCACTCAACAAACCGTCAGGATCACTCTGACCAACTATGGCATTTTTTCAGGATCCCAATGAGGAAGATCATTAGCATCACCATTGTTAGGTTTAGAATCAAACAGCCCTTTAAGCCAACGGTTAACAATCGCTCTGCCCACAGGAACCCCTTTATATGATGCTTTAATTACGACATCATCAAGATCAAGGTCCGTAACCGCAAATCCGATAGAACCGGCTTTTACAATATCTGAAAAGACAATCTGAACTATTGATGTTGAAATGTTTGTCGCAGCTTCTGGAGTTGCTAATGTTTGAACTCTAAGATTTTTCGCGGTGTCCGCTTCCCCGTATAAGTCTTCAAATGGAGCATAGTTAAATAGGTCGGTGTCCTGTATAAAAGTTTGACTGGGAACAAAATCACCAGTGACCTCAAATGTGAAAAAAGGCACTTCAGAAGCTCGAAACACACCATAACCTTCACCGTCATTGACCATTACCCAACTCGCGTAGTCACCTATAAATTCGCCACTAATTTCTGGGACTGCAGAGTTATCAACGGTAAATGTAACATCTGGCCAGTAATCAGAATTCAGGCCGCTAACATTTCGTACCCTTATGTTTTTATATTTATAGTCTCCAGAAGGCATTAAAAATGATATGTCATCTGTCCACTCATAAGTCCAAATATCTGAACCATCCACTTCCTTGGTAAAACTCGTAGCCGCGCCACCCTCATACAAGGTCAGCGAAGGCCCCACGAAGTCTTTTTGAAGAAAATTAATCGGGACATTAGAACGCACCCTAAGTGTGACCTTTACCTCGCCACCGTTCACCACTGTCGTGGGATTGATCTTAACGGATTCAATAACTGGCGCTTGTGCGTTGGCCGCGTGAAGCCGAATAACTAAAAAAATTAAGAGAGTTATTAATGCGTGCTTTACCATGTGAAAAACACTAACATATCACATAATTCTAATATATTACAAAGTTCACCTAAGATTATAACGGGCCACCCACAAAAAGAGACCCACCTTGGCGAGAATGTTGCCTCATTGCCTCACATTGCCTACTGACAGTTTAAAGCCACTCCTAGCGCGTCAGCGACAGCGTACTTTTCAATCGGGCTTTAGTTACTTATCCAAAGCAAAGCGGTAGAATTTCTTGCTGTCTGGAATGGGAATGGTGCGTGTTAGTTCACCGTCAAGTGAAGTCCATTCAACAAGGTTATCACTCTGCTCAATGGTCAGGCCAAGAGTTACTGAATTACTGTCCGGATTGACGCTGAGAACAACGGAACCGGCACGAGCGTCACGGACCTGCTCAAGTACCTCTTCCAATGATTGACCTCCTCCTTCCTCCAGTTCGGCAATCTTTGCGTCCTTTTCTTCAATGGACGCCTGGAGTTGAGGAATCTGAGAAGCTAGTTGATTAAGTTGCTGAGTCATCGCTTCCATCTGAGATTGCAACGCATCAATACTTTCCACCTTCGCCGTGTTAGCAGTGATCGACTCCGCCTGGACCTGAGTAATTCCTACCTT
>JABGYE010000239.1:0-4787 GCA_018675395.1 Akkermansiaceae bacterium | reverse complement strand
TGCCTAGAGAAGAAGCCTTGAAATCAGTGACTCTTTATCCTGCACAGATCCTAGGAGTTGAGGACAGGCTCGGATCTCTGGAAGAGGGAAAAGATGCTACTTTCATAGTAACTTCAGGAGATCCTTTAGAGGTAACTACGAAAATTTTGAATGCTTATATTGGCGGGAGGCCAATAGATATCTCGAATAAGCAGACTCGATTATACGAAAAGTATAAAAAGAAATATCTACAAAAAAATAGAGGTTAATTGTAGTTCTTATTAGAGTAATATCTTTTTACACTCTCTATCTGATTGAGATCCTTTTTCAAGAATCCTCATGCATTCGACGCCATCAGAGAAATTTGGATGTATGGGTTCTTTGTTTGCAATTGCGGTTAAGAAATCTGCTGAGGCGTGCGCAAATGTGTGTTCATAACCGATAATGTGACCTGGAGGCCACCAATTCCCTGCATATTCGTGAGCAGGGTCTGTTGCGAGAATTTTTCTAAACCCCTGCTCTTCTTGAGCATCTGAAGAGGAAAAGTATTCTAATTCATTCATTCTTTCTAGATCGAAAACGACACTTCCGTCGCTACCGTTGATTTCAAATTGATTTCTATTTTTACGTCCGCTGGCATATCGAGTGCATTCGAATGAGCCTACGGCGCCATTTTTGAATTCAACTGACATAAGTGAGGCGTCATCGACAGTGACCTCTTCTTTATTTGAATTTTCCGATGGGCGCTCATTAACGAATTTTGGTTTAATGCAGGAAATTGATGAAACCTCGCCAATGAGATAGCGAGCAAGATCAATGCAATGAGAGCCGAGGTCAATGTGAGGTCCTCCTCCCGAATACTCATGCTGTAATTGCCATCTCATTGGGGCTTCAGGATCGGCAAGCCAGTCCTGTTGATAAGTGCTTCGCCAATGGTATAGTTTTCCGAGTTTGCCATCTTCAATGAGTTTCTTTGCGAGCCTTATTGCCGGGCACCTTCGATAATTGTGATTGAGGTAATGAGTGATGTTGGCTTCTTTTGCAGATTTAAGCATCGATTCGGCTTGCTCTAGATTCAGGGCAAAGGGTTTTTCACAGAAAATATGCTTACCATTATTAGCAGCAGCGATTGCCATGTCGTGATGTAGATATGTTGGTGTTGCTATGTCAACAATATCGATATCGTCTCGTTTAATAACATTTTCCCAATCAGTTGAGATTTCTTCCCATCCCCAGTTACTGGCAAATTTGGCGAGCTCATTCTCATTACGGCCACATGCGACTTTAAGTATTGGTGTAGCATCGAGTTTAAAGAATTTTTCTGCTTGTTTCCAGCCATTCGAGTGAGCCCTTCCCATGAACTGATGTCCTATGATTGCAATGTTTAGAGGTTTAGACATGGGATTATTGTGAATAATTAAATTGTTTAAATGAAGTAGAGACCAATGAGACCAGTTATTTTGTGTAATAAACTTCTGGAGGAATTTGTTGGGAGCTTATGTTTGGCCCTTCATAGGAAACGTCTAGTTTCTGATCGCCGCTATTCTCGAAGAAGGTAATGCTAATTGGATGCATTCCTGCCCTTAGGCGTATCAGTCCAACTGCGCTTGTCACTGCATGCAGGCCATCATTATCCACAAGAAGTTGATTGCCTATTGATAGTTGGCTTCCGTCATCCGAGGACAGCTTAAAAGTGTATAGACCTTCATCTTTAATTTTTATAAATCCAGTAAAGCGCAAGCCGTAATCTTCACCACTCTCAGAAATAAATGCTTGTTCTGTGGGTATTTTGACGGTGCCTTCCTTTACTGTTTTTAATGAATTGAAGTCCGGTAATTTATCCCACTTTCCGGAAAATGCTTCGAAATGTATTCCTGGTTTCATTCCTTCTTCAGGGACAGGATCTAGTAGCTCTAATTCTGATAACGTTAGTCCTAATTTTCTCTTTTCTTTTTCATGGATGTACTCGATTTTGAGTGTTTCTTCAGGGCTCCTATTAATTAAGGTGAATAAATATTCAAACCCATTTTTGACTAAGGATTGATCAATTTGCGTTATGATATCACCCGCAACTAAACCTGCTTTTTGTGCGGGTGATCTATCTTCTACTGATAAAATCTTGGCAGTTGGGTCATACATATCAATTTTGACCCCGATCCAGAATCCGTACCGTAACTCTGGAGATAGCATTTGTGGGAAGACTTCCCTGACTCTATCGATGGCGATGGCGAAATTAATATTCTCGGAGCCGAGTTGCTTTGATGTGATTGTCCCTATTTGTTCACCTAGGGCATTAATTAAAGGCCCTCCGGAATTTCCACCGCTCACGGCTGCGCTAGTCTGTATCATCCAAGGAAGAAAGGCTGCACCTGTAGATGTGGAGCGATTAATGCCGCTTATTATTCCTGTGGAAACTGAATGATTTAAGCCTCCAGGGTTTCCAATCGTTAAGATTGGTTCTCCTAGCATGAGATCATTGCTTCGGCCGATCGGAAGAGGTTGCAAAGGGTTCTCAGTATCAATTTTTATTATCGCCAAGTCTTCTGAGCTCATTCTGGCAATTGTTTTAAAAGGTAGAGGGGGTCTCCCATATAAAATTGCATTACCCTGTATAATTTCACTTATGACGTGATCATTGGTTAGAAGGTACCCTGATTCATGAATCACAGAAGCGCTTCCAGCCTGCACATTGTAGACTCCGGGTGTTCCGGATTCTTTAAATGCCTGAATGGAGGCAACCGAAGAGAGTGAATTTTTGATTATTTGTACGGTTTTAGTGATCCGTTCTGGGGCTGGATCAGCTGTTGTTTCCTGTCCCCAACTCGATATTAAGCATGCATTGTGCGCAACAAAAAAAATGAGGATGTTTATTTTGAGGGATGGAGAGTTCATAAGGATGTTTATTTTGAGGGATGGAGAGTTCATAATTTACTCAAGGAATTAGATAATTCTCTATATTGTGGATCAGACAGCTTTTAGCTGTTATCAGAATCTCTTTGTAGTGATTCGTTAATTGCTCTTTGTTCGACTTTTTGATTAAATTTAGGATTGGGTTGCGTGGGCACGGGAGCTTTAACTTGGGATCTCCATTTGCGTAGGTGTGAGAGCAAGGACGAAGCTATGTCAGGTTGATCGGTTGTAAGATTCTTGCTCTCGCTAATATCATTGTCCAAGTTAAAGAGCTCGGTCCTTCCGTCTTCGAAATATTCTATGAGCTTCCATTTTCCTTTTCTAATTACACCGCAGGGCCGTGCTCTGAACAGGGGGTCGGGTTGTTCGTTGTGTCTTTGATAGCTTTGCAGATAGGCGGGAAAATGCCAATACAAGGATCTTTCCTTAATCTCTTCTTCTTTCAGTAATGGGATTAAGCTGATTCCATCCAATTTATGATCTTTGTTGATTTGTCCTCCCGTAATTTCACAGATCGTGGGATACAGATCTACTGCCGTGATCGGTGTGTCGCACTTGGATCCAGAGCGGACTACTTTTGGCCAGTTTACGAAAAAGGGGACGCGTATTCCTCCTTCGTAGTAAGTCCCTTTATAACCTTTGAGCGGATGCATTGAGGTGGCAGGTCCATATCCTCCATTATCAGAGTAAAAAATGATGACTGTTTTTTCTTTTATGCCTAGGGAATTAAGAGTGGATATAATTTTCCCTACTCCATCATCGACACTCTTAATCATGGCAGCCATGGTAGTATCTTTGTGCAATTTTCCAGGAGGTTTATTTCTAAAGTATTCCTTGTCTTTGTTCTTTGCTTGGATTGGAGTGTGAACTGCAAAGTGGGTGAGGTATAAGAGCCATGGCAGTTCGCTTTTTTTATTGATAAACTTAATAGCTTCTGAAGTGAGGGTGTCTGTTAAGTATTCGTTTTTATCGACCTTGGTGAGTCCTTTAATTTTCCCATGTGGAGGGAAATATCCTTTTGGTGGGCTCCCCGATTTACTGCCACCAATATTAAGATCAAAGCCGTGAAGTGTTGGATCGGAGCTTAAATGCCATTTTCCCATGGATGCGGTGGCATAACCCGTTTCTTTAGCAACTTTAGCCCAAGTCGGAATCTCCGGACTTAATGTATTGGTTCCAGGAATGTGAATAAGTCTGCGATACGCAGATTTCCCCCTTGGTCCCGTTCCTACATTATATATTTTGTGACGTGGGCTGTATTGACCCGATAAGAGACATGCACGAGAAGGCGCGCAATTAGCAGCGCCTGCATAAGCGTTTGAGAAAACCATTCCCTCCTTGGCTAGACTATCTATGTTAGGAGTTTCATAAAAGTCTGATCCAGCGTAACTGGTGTCCCGCCAGCCGAAGTCATCTAGGTAAATGAATAAAATATTGGGCCTATCCTCGTTTGCTTTTGAAAGCACAGAGAATAAAAGAAGAAAAGATGCAATTAGACGCATGGAGAGGAGGGGGTGAGATACTCCTTCAGTGCTTAAAAGGTGGTTAATCCTCCTAGAGCTCCTTGATGCGGATGTTTCGCCACTGGACAGTGAACGGACCAGATTTTTTCCCGATGCCGTGCACCTGTAACCCGATAAGCCCCTTGGAGTGGGTCTTGTAGATGGGCTCATCGGTCAGGTCGGCAATGGCTTCACCGTTGATCCATGTCTGGATGCAGGGGCCTTTGGCAACAATTCGGTATTTGTTCCACTCGCGATCCTTGAAATGCTTGTGAGGTTTGAGCTCAGCCTTTGGAGTGAGCCAACCGCGACCTGTTGCCTCCCCGTACACATATCCTGCCTCGGCACCCTTTGCTCCACTGGCCTCAATCTCGACCTGTGGGCCGTTGACCCTTC
>JABGYE010000227.1:0-5146 GCA_018675395.1 Akkermansiaceae bacterium | reverse complement strand
GTCAGAAAGATGCGTGCTTCAGTATGCGTTTTGGGGCCAATGCTCGCGAGGAAAGGTGAGGCTTTTGTTTCTCTTCCTGGAGGGTGCGTCATAGGTGACCGTCCCATTGATTTACACTTGAGAGGGCTTGAGGCTTTGGGAGCTGAAGTTGAGGTTAAGGGAGGTGACATTAGGGTTAGTGCTCCTCAGGGCCTCAAGGGAGCGAAGGTTAACATGAGAGGTCAGTATGGATCGACTGTCCTTGGAACGGATAACGTGATGATGGCGGCAGTGTTTGCTGAAGGGACGACAATCATTGAAAGCGCTGCCGCTGAGCCTGAAGTTGAGGATTTGGCAACGTTTCTTAATGCCTTGGGTGCAAGGATAGAGGGGGCAGGGACTCGGAAAATTGTCATACATGGAGTAGAATCGCTTTCCGGAGCAGAGCATGAGGTCATTCCTGACAGGATAGAAGCTGGTACTTTCATGATTGCTGGAATGATAGCTGGTGATGGAGTAGTGTTGGAGAATGTAAGATCAGACCATTTAAGTTCTCTGATAGATTCATTGAAAGGGTCAGGTCATATGGTCGAGGTTGAGGACAGCGGTACGATTCGTGTTTCAGCTTCTACTGAGCCTCAAGCGAATGAAGTTACTACCCAACCTTATCCAGGATTTCCTACCGATATGCAGGCGCAAATGTGTGCCATGTATGTTACTACTCCTGGCATATCAGTAATTACTGAAACTGTTTTCCCAAATCGTTTCATGCATGTTCCCGAGTTGAACCGCATGGGTGCTAACATAAATCTCAAAGATTCAATGGCCGTGATTCGAGGAGTCGATCAGTTAAGTGCGGCGCCCGTGATGGCCAGTGATTTGAGGGCCTCTGCGGCGTTAGTCCTGGCGGCACTAGGAGCGGACGGCACTACTGAAATTAATAGGCTCTATCATATTGATCGAGGATATGAAAACATTGACCAGAAGCTTCGTTCGCTCGGCGCAGAGCTACATAGAGTCAATGAATGAGGCGAATTAATGGCCTCTAAGCGCTTTCAGGTTCATCTGTGATTGTTGCGCTTTTCTTCAATTTCTCAATGTATGTCTTGAGTTCGGATTCTCGATGCTCAGCTTTAATGAGGTCGGAAATTTCTTCTCGGACCTTTTCCAGAGGAATAGGTTCGGGGCACCGTCGATCCGTTAGTTTGGCAAGGTGCATACCCCACTGAGTTGAGAATACTGGGCTAATTTCTCCAATCTCCATTGAGAATGTGATTAGTTCGAACTCATCCATGAGTTCTCCTCTCTTGTACCAGCCCAGATCAGCTTCATCTTCGGGCTTGTCGCTGTGTTTGCGTACAAGATCCATGAAGTCATTACCAGAGCAGGCAAAGTCGCGAACTTTTCTCATCTCAGTAAAAAGATGTTCTTTGTTTTCGGCCTGTTGAAGAGACTTGAAAATGTGCATGGAGCGCACTTCCTCAGGAGTCATGAAAGAGTTTTTCTCCGTATTGTAGTATTCTTGAATGTCTTCATCACTGGGTTCTGGGCAATCGCCGCTCATCTGTTCCATTAGTGAATCAACACGCATGCTTTCAATGATGTCTTTGCGCACACCTTCTTCGTTACCGGGAGCAATCCCAAGTTTGAAATAAAAAGATTCTTCTCCCCCGTATTCCTCCTTTAGTTTTACGAGGTGCTGATCAACCTTTTCAGAGGCAGGATCTTCGATTGTCTGTTTTGCTTTTTGTGATAGGAGAACTCTCGCAATGATATTGTCCTTTGCATAACCCATGAATTCATCATCGCGTTCGCAGCATGAAACATTGGCCTGCTGTTCGAAATGAGCTTTAATTTGGCTAAATTCAGCATCCAAGAGCCCCTCATCTACTAGTTCACCGTTGATTGTTAATGGCATTGTTTCTTGGAGAGTGATGATTTGTGGATATCTTAGTTAAATTATGCGTATAGCATTACTTACCCTAATATTGCCTTCCGTTGCAACGTGTTTGCTTAACGGACAGGAGAAATTGCCATTAAGGCCTCAAGATAAAGGCCAGTCAGGGCGGGTCCAGATTGATAAAGTTCCTCTCGGTGTCAAGGATGCCAAACCAAAGGTCCCGACAGTTGAGGAATTATTGGAAAAGAGTAAGAAGGGTCAAGTAGATGCTGATTCGATGTGGGTCATTATTGAGCATGCCAAAGGCAGAGGAGTAACAGCGGTCGATATCCGGAGTGATGGGAGCTGCTGGATTATGGAAAAGAAGTTACTTGGCCCTGGAAAATTAAGCCCTTACATTATTCGTTCCAGCAATGAGATACCAAATGGGCTGAGTGAGAAAATTCTTGGTATTGCAAAACAGAAGAGTATTCTTTTTGCGGAGAGTGCAGGTAGAGTCGTGGCTGCGGCAGGCTCAGAACGTGTAAAAATTGGGGTCTCTGCAAACAATGGAAGGTCCGTCCATTCTTCTCCATCAGTGCCTTTTTCTCAGTACCCAGAGGAATTTAGAGAATCTGTGGCGCTATTAATGGAGGCCACTAGGCGGTTTCCTCTCAATCCAAATGGTTTAGGTGTTATTTCTTCAGAGTTTGTTAATCCTAGACAAGCCAGGAGATTAACCGTGATCTCTGGACGAAAGCTCATAGCAGTGAAAGACCCTGGTAAGGACGCTAAAGAGTTGTCTGCTATTGTTGCAGCTTCTCGGATGCCTGGCCGAAGAATAGTTGTTACCGATCCTACGGAATGGTTGAGAATTGTTACCTATTTAAACTATGATAGGCAAGGCTCAGAGGCTCAGGAAGGGCAATGTTTAATTTCTGTAGGGGCTCAAACTTATAGGCTCTTAGTCGAACGGGCCTCTCGGTAACCTTTCCTGCCTTTGGGATTGTTCTTTCCATAAATTCGTATATTTTTAAAAAAATTTATGTTTTTAATAAAATTCAAAAATTTTACAGGTATTCATGATATTAATATGAAATTATTTTTAATTTTTTCGACTTTTTCCCTCTCTTTTGCTCTTGCTGCTGCAGCTGTTGATGTGCCTAAAGGCGCAGAAAGTATAGCTCTGGCTAGCCAGCCTGGTCTTTCTCCTGACGGTAAAAACTTTGTTTTTGTTTGGGCTGGAGACATTTGGATATCAAGCACTGAAGGAGGTAAAGCCAAAAGGTTGACCACTCACCAGGCAGAGGAAAGTTCTCCGATTATTTCTCCTGACGGAAAATCAATCGCATTCATCAGTCAGAGGACAGGCACTTGGCAAGTCTTTATCATGTCTGTTAATGGAGCTCAAATAAAGCAGATCACACATCATACTGAGGGTCACTTCCTTATGGATTGGTATCCTGACGGGAAGAATCTTTTGGTCCGCTGTCGTCGCGATCATGTGGGTCCAAGCGGTGAACGTTTTTATAAAATCAGCAGTAAGGGCCGTGGCCCAGAAGAGTTGATCTTTGATGCTGCCGGGGATGAGGGAAGGTTGTCTCCTGACGGAACCAAGATACTTTTTCATCGCGGAGGAACTGGGCTTTACAGGAAAGGTTATGTTGGAAGTCAGTCATCTCAGGTATGGCAATGGGATGGAAACAAGTTCACTAAACTGGTCGCGGATCCTCAAGGAAGTCGTTCGCCTAGGTGGTCCGCGGACGGTAAGTCATTTTATTATGTTTCAGGTAAGTCAGGAGCCTTTAACTTTTACCGTAAACAATTTGAGGGCGGACAAGAGGAGCAGCTCACGAACTTTAAGGATGATTCAGTTATGTTGCCTGCTGTATCTCGTGACGGGAAGGTATTAGTTTTTCGTTATTTGGCAGATTTCTATCGCCTCGATTTGACTCAGGAAGCTGCAGAGCCAGTTAAAATTAACGTATGGAACAGAGGCCAGAGAGCAGGGCGTCAGCGCATCGAAAAGCAAGACTTGAGGACAGTTGGTCAGGCCGTTTTCTCTAAAGATGGTCTTGAAATTGCTTTTGTGTCGGGGGGCGATTTGTGGGTCATGGACACCGTTCTTAAAGAACCTAAAAGAGTTACTAAAACCGCAGCAGAAGAGCGAGAACCTGTTTTTTCACCTGACGGAAAGAGCATTATTTACATTTCAGATGATGGTCGTTCGGCTAGTCTGTGCCGAGCGAAGCGTTCTGACCCGAAAAAATATTGGTGGCAGAATCAGGAATTTAATACGGAACAACTCAGTGAAAAGGGCGAAGTCATTGAGGATATAATATATAGCCCTGACGGCAAAAAAATATCGATGATTAAGGGCTCTGGTGATCTTTGGATAACTGATGCCGATGGGAAGAACGCTAATAAACTAATAAGTTCATGGAATGCTCCACGCTATGATTGGTCGCCCGACGGTAAATGGATAGCCTATTCTGTATATGATAATAATTTCAATCGTGATATATGGATAGCTCCTGTCGATGGATCTAGGGAGCCGTTTAACCTCTCTCGGCACCCGGACTCTGATGGTGGAGTTCGGTGGTCTCCCAATGGTAAGTTGTTGGCCTTCACTGGTCGGCGCTATGATACGGAGACAGACATTTATTATGTCTGGTTAAAAAAGGAAGACGAAGAGACAGGTTCTCGTGAGAGGAATCTTAATAAGGCACTAGAGGCAATGAAAAAGGGTCGGCCGAAACCAAAGCCGGCACCGAAGGCTTCTAATAAGGAAGACCTTAAACCAAAAGAGCCCGAAGAGAACCGATTCATTAAGGCGTTGAGAATAATGTTTGATTTACCTGCGTCTGCAGAAAAGAAACCAGATCCAGCTCCTCCAGAGCAAGATCCAAAAGAGGAAAAACAAGAAGAGGAACCGGGGATTGATTTTGAGGGGATCACGGAGCGGATTCATCGAATATCAATTCCTAATGTTTCAGAG
Source organism: Akkermansiaceae bacterium (assembly GCA_018675395.1). Lineage (GTDB taxonomy): Bacteria > Verrucomicrobiota > Verrucomicrobiia > Verrucomicrobiales > DEV007 > EC70. Next base: position 290 of record JABGYE010000227.1, on the reverse strand, counting down.
AGGGGACTCTTCTGGTCTCCAGATTCCAAGAAGCTTGCATTTTCAGCAAAGATAAAAGGGGTTGAGGGTGTTTTCTCAGTAGAGTTTCCAGACAAATTAAGTTCTCCAGCGCTGGTCTTAGCAAAGAGCATTTCCATGCCTAGATGGCTATCTAAAGATAGTCGCATTGTTTATACGGCGGCGGGAGTTCCTGGTTCCCTTGCCAAAGGGAAGGCGGAGACTTATTCATTTAAAGTATTAACGGAGAGATCCCCTGAAGAGCATCAGCGAGTTGGATTTCGACAGGCATG
>JABGYE010000220.1:0-3125 GCA_018675395.1 Akkermansiaceae bacterium | reverse complement strand
ATTGTCGTGATTGCCGATTGTCACATGAATGGTAATGCCCGCGGCACGAATCGGCTTCACAAGCTTGAGAAACTGTTTATACTCGACTTCAGTCCCCCTGCCGAAGGTGCAGTCGCCGTTGACGATCAGGTGAGCGGGTCGAGGATTGAGTGCTATTACGCTCTTGGCCGACTGTACAAGGCATTTTACTATATGCACGCTTTCATGCTCACCCTCCTTGACGAGCGAACCAGACCACTTCGTACCCGGGTAGACAAGATCCGGATCGGCACTGATGTGCGTGTCCGCAAGCAAAGCAACTCGATTTGGGTCCAGCCCAACACGTTCGCTATCCGCAGCGGCGGCCAACGCGCAAGGCGCCATCATTGCCGTGCCGCCAAGAGCGAACGAGCCCTTAACGAATTGACGGCGAGTAATCGGTGGTAGAATAATTGGCAATTTGAGGGATTTAAAGTGGCTCCTGCGGTTGAATTTTAACTAACAATACTCCCGTTGAAAGTCAACGAGTTAAGGATGATGGGACACACGAAATGTGGAATAAGCTTAATGAGGTTGCAGAAAAGTGGCCCAAACTACCGAAGGAAATCCATGATGCCATATTGGCAATCGTTGGATCGACTAAGGAAACATAATCCCCCGAACAACTGACCATGAATCATGGATTATGGAGTCTTGGTGATCAGCTGGACCGGCCGGCCAGCAAACGTATCATTCCAGCCCTTCGCATCCGGTTTGCGATAGATGGTGGGACCGGCACCTTTGAACACTAATGCCCCCACCTCAGGAGCATCCCCAAAAAATATCACCGCCCTAAGTCTTTTAGATCTGTAGAAAGTTCGGTTGCCGATACTAGTGACACTATTTCCAATAGTTATGCTAACTAATTTATCCAAAAATTTAAAAGCGTCCTGCTCGATACTGGTAACACTATCGGGAATAGTGATGTGCGTCAGACTTCCGCCAAAGGCCTCAAAAGAATACCTTCCAATACAGGTCACAGGTTTCCCTTCAATCTGTTCGGGAATTACATAATGGCCCGAGCCGGCATCGGAGATAAGTTCAGACGTGGTCAAGTGCATGAAATCCATATATTGAGTGATAGTTACGGAATCGCTTTTGATTTTATACTGTAAAGCAGTAACGGGAATCTCTTTTGCAGGCCCCGCATTCAAGTTTAAACCGGCCCATTTCACCCCTCGCCAAACTACAGGCTCTTTATTCACAGACTCCTTCTCAACACCACACCCCCCAAGAAGCAGGGGCAGTGATATGGCGAGCAGGATAAAGGGTACGGGGTTCATGGGTTATTGGGCTTCAGCGTATTCGCCGACAAACAATGAAAAGACGTTGCGATAAGGCCTATTCAAGTTCACAATCGAGAGCACCAAGCAATGCTCCATTCCTCCCAACTTTGGTTATATTTGAATTAGATATTTTTACACTCGTATCTTCGAGATCAATCTTGATAAGCCAAAAATACTCCTGCCCCCAAGCCTCTCGTATCACAAATGATGAAGCATATCGGGCTTTTGGTGGAACAGAAAATTTGCCGTCACTACCAGTTCGAACTGAACGTAATCCGTTAGAGTCTAAAAACTTTTTTATCTCTTCCTGCATGGTGGTTTTTTCAGGCTCGGAGAGGATCTTCTGAAATTCTGGGCCAGAAAGGACTGACAAGTTCTCTTTGTCCATTACAAGAGCTTTGCGCCCATCCTTAATTTTTTCCTCAAGAGCTAGCTTGGCTTTGTGAATCGCTAGATTAATCGCTTTGACTGACTCTTCGCTGTCATCTTCCAATTTATTTAGTTCTTCATTAAGACTAGAAATTTTCCCTTCGATACTTTCTCGTTCAAGAAGCCGCTTCGTGATTGAGTCTGTAGAGGTGCCAGTAGAATTTGCATAAACTAGAAATTTTTCATCAATAGTGTCGATATTTTTTTTGAGTTTATCTTTAATACTTTTTATTTCTTTTTTGTAATCGTATATCAATAGCAAGGCTTTCCGCATTTCACTGGCTATCTTACTGTTGTTTAACGTAGCCGGAAAAAATTCCGAGCATACACCTAGGATCTGCCCGTAACTACTGGTTGTATTTTTGACAAAAAAATGCGTGTCGTCGTAACCAGCTGATAACGTTGTGTGGCTCAAATATAAGGGAACATCGGAAAACTGAAGATTTTGATACAAGCCTATTTTCCTCTTATAGCTATACCTAGAGATTAGGTTAAACTTTTGGCTTAACGACAGTGTAACAATTGGTTTGGGGGGTTGATGATTTTCCTTATATTTCGGTCTCGCTATCCCTTCAGAAACGATTGCCTTATTAACTTTCAAGATAAGATTCACACCAAGTTTATGTGCTTTATCTCGTGTTACATTTACTGCTTGGACGAGCGACGTTTCTAGCTGCGTGTAACTTGAAAAGTATTTGTTAAGTGACTCTACTAAAGGATCAGACTCTTTAAGCTTCTCCTCAAGGTTGAGGATCTCTTTGCTTATGCCGACCCGCTTTTCTTGTAGGGCTTTGTTCTCGGACTCCCTAGTCGCCTCAGCAATTGAGGTCATCGATTTCTCTAACCTCTCTAGGTCTTTTTGAGTGTCCGACATCGCTTGAGCAAGCTTAGATTTTTGTTCATCTTTGGTTTCAGCAATAAGGTTATCCCTGAAGGTTTCAAAATCCTTTGCGAAATCTGATCCAAAAAACATTATCTCAGTATCTACGAGTGGGAGCACTTCGTCAGATCTGACGGTGATAAATGCTTCGCCCTCTGCTGGGACTTTGATAAATGCTTCTTCTCCTTTGATCTCCTGTGCAGCTATTAGTTCATCCATTTGTTTCTGGAGCTTGTGGTTTTGCTCCTTAAGTGAATTCACGTCTTCATTATTGCAGCTAACGGAATGGAGACAGAAGCTTGCAATTAAGAGGGCCTTTATAACTGACTTCATCGGCTTGGAGTTTAGAAAAAGATTTAAGTTAAGCAACCTCTTACCCAATTTAAATTCTAACCAATTACAAAATTCCCCGAAGATTATAACGGGAACAGGGGCTGGGGGCTTTAATGGAAACAGCACGAGAGTGTGGAGCCTCGAGGATATATAAGCACCTTGCTAATCAGGTTTAGTAT
>JABGYE010000177.1:0-8331 GCA_018675395.1 Akkermansiaceae bacterium | reverse complement strand
GCGCGTTGAGTGAGACAACACCATGTAAGAAAGAGGTCGGGCATTTTACATCTTGGCCGAAATTTATATGCTTATAAAAAAATTTGTCCTGCCATAATATCTCCTATTCATCTTTTGATGGTAGCGAGTTAATGGTGGCATAAATTGTTTGTTCGAAGGTGGTGCCATTTTTGGATCTAAGTTTGTAGCTTAGAGAGATCGGCGGTTCTACAGAAACGTTACCTTTCTCATCAGTTCGGTTAGCAAGGGATAATTTCTCGATACCGGGAACATTAATTTCAATGGTTCGAGGATCAATTAGGTGAGCGTTTCCAAGTTTATATCCAGGTGGCTCAGGACCCTTCTTAGAGTCATCCTCCCAGGAAGCTCTGAAGGCTGAAGATTTCACTGAGGCAGGATCAAGGTCAGCGGCAAATGTCAGTCGTATCCCAGAACCTGTCACCGCCGCATCACAAATCCCAACCATATTTTCTCCGGTATGTCGGAACCGATAAATGACTCCGTCAAGTGGGGCAGTCGTGTCCCAACCTTTGTGGCATGTTATGTATACCTGATTATCAATAGGGTGAAGGCGGGGACGCATCGCGCCAGAGTCCAAATCGAAAGGAAACCGTACCGCAAAACCATTAGGGTACGGTTCAATGTCCTGAATGAAACAGTAAAAAGCTGCGCAACGACTGTAGGAAGTATGGATAACAGAACCGCTCAAGGGTCCCCACTTTTCAGCGTGTGACCAGCACTGACCTCCACTTGAACTATCTACTGAGGCCGGGAGCCGCACGAGCATCGGAACCGTTCGTGCATTTTCGTAGCCATATTTGGCCCCCTTCTTTGCCAAGAAAAAACCATTGTAAACCGCTTTTCCGCTAGGGTTATCAGTTATGGTCACCCAGTCATTCGGACCACCGGCACCCATGCCATTGGGATTACGCAAGTCAGTGCCTATGAACTCAGCAGATTTACCGTCCGGGCTGACCTTAACCACACCGCCAGTCAAGGGTGACTTATAGCCTGACTGGGAAAAGTAAAAGTTTCCAGACCGGTCCGTCTGAAGGTCATAGATGAATGCGTGATAACTTGCGCCGATCTCATCCGGTTCCTCGTAAAAGTTCTCATAGAAGTCCGCCTCGCCGTTACCATTAAGATCATGCAATCGGGTAATTCGATCACGACCACGAACATAAATAATATCGTCGACTATTTTTAGCCCTAAAGGTTCATAGAGACCAGCCGCGTACCGGCTCCATGTCAGGGCCTGAGGATTATCTTTGTCCCAACTCACTATCCAGACATCTCCACTCAAAGTACTAACAGCCATTCGACCGTCACTGAAAAAATCCATTGCTGTCGTGCGCATCCAACTACCCCATGGATTAGCTAATGGAACAGTCAGCTGGTCCAAAGCATAACCATCAACACTCTTACCCGTTGCGACTGCCGTCTGCACTTTTTGCGGCCATCGCCGTGGTCCGCCCTTCGTGTGCTTCTCTATATCGTCTTGACCGGTTCTCAGGGGCGAATTACCCATGGCGACGGAAACCGAAATGGAGGTTCTTGATGGCGGAAAAGAGAGCCATGTTGTGCCTCCTTCTCCCTGCACTAACTTTCCACCCGTTGCCTTCAAGCCACCGCTCGTCACCAAACAAAATAGTTTCTTATCTCCGGGACCGACCTTGAAATTGCGCCACACTACATTGCCTTCTTCACTGGCTCCCGGCGACTCGAGTATATCGCGACTGCCAACGCTGTAACTGAGAACAACCATATTACCATCCAAATAGAGACCCTTGTAATGATAATGGTCGCGGGCCTTGGGCGCTTTTGGTTCTCCAACACTCCAGCCAATGGCATCTATATTTGTGTAAGATGGGGAGCTTCCCGGTCTGAGGCAATATTCGCCTTTGTAGCTGGTGTGGTGAGTATTATCAGTGTTCGCAATCTTCCCCTGCCATAGGCCACTTACACTGAGCCGATGAGCATCGTAGCAAATCACGGCATTGCCCGGCAGATCAATAATGATCGCCTTCTCAGTGACGTTAGCAATGTACTCAGCGTTCTTGTCTTTGATGGCGCTGTAAGCAACGCCATGCTGCATAAAGGGGCCATAAACCATGTTTTTGCCACCGGTCCCATCGATCATTCCAGGTGCAGCCTCAACCTTTTGAACCTTGGACTCTTGTTCCTTCTCGTCAGCCTTAGCAATGGCAGGGAGTTGAGCAAAGTAATCATCGCCCGGCGTGAAATATTGCGTTGGATTGTTTTTCTTTAGGATCAATTCGCTAATAAAATGAGCAACTTGATATCGCTCCTTCGGTGTCAGTACAGCGTCCCAGCGAAACATTAATCCGTTACCGTAACTGATCGTTTTCCATAGAGAATAAGGATCACTGCCAAACTTCAGCTCATCTTTGGCGAATCGTCTAGCTAGTGGGTTAAGTGCAAGATCACCGTCCTTACCATGGCAAGAAGAACAATGCACAGCGTAGAGTTCGCGGCCCTTCTTAGCGTCATCATTGTTCAGCTCCTTGATCGTTGCGACATGATCGATGGGCTCAGCCGCTTTTATCCCAGTAACGGTAAAGATAATAGCCAGAGAGAATAATTGTAAGAGCCTCATTTTATTTTTTTAGCCCAGTATGGATAAAACTGTGAAAATTAAAGTTTTAAGCATGATTAATAAATTAGGCTCAAATCCCTTGAAGGGCCAGACACAATGAAGTTTGCGATATCATAAAGAAAAAATATAAGTTTTATTCTCATCTCTAAATGGCGGAAAAAAGACTGTTTTCTCTAAACTGCTCAGTTACTCTGTAAGCTAAGATGCAGATATTTCTTAAAATTATTCCACTTCTTGTTCTTTCTAATGCCGTCTCTTCGGCCATAGAGCCCAAGTCGGAAAGTTCAACTCATATCAGTGAACAGGGTATCCAGTATTCATTAAAAAAATCCACTGACCCGATCCCCAATCGAATACACGTCCTTAGCATTGATCTGGCCTCAAAGAAAATAAAACCCAAAGTGGTCCTTGGCCCGGATCCGGACGGAGACGGCCCAGCAGAAGTAGCACTGACCGACCCCAGAAAACTGGCTTCGGATTCATCGGTTCTGGCTTTTGTTAACACTAATCCATGGGACAGTTTTCCTAATGACAAAGGCAAAAAGAACAGGAACTGGTACCCTGGACAACCCGTCGATATTCATGGCCTAGCTGGTACTCAGGGGAAAATGCGTAGTACAACCGCACCCGGAAATACGTCCGTGTGGTTTGACGCTCAAAGTGGCGTTCACTTTGGACACGGGCCTGAGGATAAGCCAGAAGAGGGCACCACCGGATTCCAGCTGATTCTCTCAAAAGGCAAGCTCACAGTCGGGGAAGGAGGACCCCGGCACCCACGAACTTCAATAGGCACTGACGAGAAAGGGGAAATTCTATGGCTCGTAGTAGTGGATGGAAGACAAAAAGGTTACAGCGAAGGAATGAATATGCATGAGCTTGCAAATGTCATGAAGGACCTGGGTTGCTGGAGTGCAACAAACATGGATGGGGGCGGAAGTAGCGTGATGGGGCTGATCGATAAAGACGGTAAGATGAAAATCATGAACAGCCCCTCGGATAAGTTTTTAGGCATAGTGAGGATCCGGCCATTACCAATGATTCTTACCATCACAAAAAACTAAAAATAGAAAATTAATTTATATGCACCGTATTCTAACTTTATTCTGCGGCCTTCTATTATCGCCTTTTCTGGCCCTACCGATCTTTGCCGAAAAGCCCAATATTATATTCATATTAACTGACGATCTAGGTTACGGAGACGTAGGGATTCTTTTTCAAAAACAACGCGAAGGGGTTCAAATCAAGACCCCCGAATTGGATCAAATGGCCATGAACGGCACCATAATGAACCGGCATTATTGTCCCGCTCCCATTTGTGCTCCTTCTAGAGCTTCTTTGATAACGGGAATGCATCAGGGCCATTCGAACGTCCGCAATATGCAATTCGACAAGGCCATAGAAGATAACTGGAACTTTGCCAATACTCTGCAAAAGGCGGGTTATTACACTATACATCTGGGAAAGTACGGCTTGCAGGGGTGGGGACATTCGCCGGAAAAATGGGCCGGCTATCCAACTAAACGAGGATTCGATTATTTTTATGGTTATGTGAGGCATGTTGATGGGCACCAACATTATCCGGCCAATTTCTGGAAGCTTGGAGATAATAAGTTTCATCAGCAGAAAAAACAGGTATGGGAAAATAATACTGAAGTCTCCGCAGAATTAGACAAATGCTACACCACTGATTTGTGGACCGCCAAAGCGAAACAAATGATAATTGAAGAAACTAAGAATAATCCTAAGCGACCATTCTTCATGTATTTGGCCTATGATACGCCGCACGCCGCATTGCAATTGCCTACCGTTGCCTATCCGGGTGGGAAAGGTGTGAATGGCGGACTCAAATGGTTGGGACGGTCCGGAAAAATGATCAATACTGCTGAAGGAACCATAGATCATTATCGCGATCCTCATTATACGGATAAGGACATGACGGATTTGGCTGAAAGGTTCGCCACTTCCATTACTCGAATAGATCATTGTGTAGGAGATCTATTACAAACCCTTAAAGACCTTAAAATTGACAAAAAGACCATTGTCATATTCTCCTCGGACAATGGCCCCCATAGGGAATCCTATATAAAGGGAAAGAGGTGGAGTCCTTCGGTCTTTCAATCGGCCGGCAAATTCAAAGGTTCAAAGGGATCATCCTATGAGGGGGGCCTCAGAGTACCAACATTTGCGTGGGGCCCTTCTAGGATAAAGGCAGGTCAAAAATCAACTGCTCCTTCCCAGTTTCATGACTGGATGGCAACATTTTGTGATTATGCCGGCGTCAATGCGCCTGCAAGAATTGATGGTGTATCATTAGTCCCAACCCTTAACCAGGTAGGCAAACAGAGGACAGGTATCGTCTATGTCGAATTCAATAATCAGCAAGGACTATATCTGGACGGGTACAAGGGTCTGCGAATGAAAGCCACCGGTCACGCAGTTGATTTTGAAATTTTCAATACCCTTGATGATGGGCCTGAATCAAAAAATCTCGCCGGAACAAATGTGAATTTCAATCGCTTACAAAAGAGAATGAAAGATGAAGTCTTAAGAATAAGAATGCCAAATAAGCATGCAAAAAAATCCTATGACGACGAATTGGTACCCGGACTTGATATTAGTAAGAAGAATTTAAGTAATGGTGTCGGAGTAAAGACTTACCTTGGTAAATGGGACTGGGTCCCCGAGTTTACTCAAATGAGCTCCGAAGCCAGTTCTCTTGAAAAAAATATCAATGTGGAATCTCTGCCTGCTGAAAAAAATGCTGGTTTATTGTTCTCCGGATACATTCATATTCCAGAACCCGGTGACTGGACATTCCACTGCGAGGCATCGGGCGGCTTGATATTTAAGATACACAACAAGTTGGTCATTGATGGAGATTATAAATACGATGGAACGGAAATCAGCACGACTTTGAAATTGGATCAGGGCATTCATCCTTATCGCTTATATTATAAGACGTCTTCTAACAAACCGTCACTGGGCCTTCAATGGGAAGGTCCCAGCGTCGCCAAAGGTTCGATTCCTACCAATGCCTTACTTGTACAAGGTGAACAAAAGCGTTAGAAGAAATAGGGCAGTCCTGGGGGAATGATCTGGCCCGAGAAGCCTTGGACTTCCTAATAGCAATAAATCCATATGAAATATCTTCTCTTACTTAGCGGTCTTCTTTTATCGCCTTTTCTTAGTTCTCTGCTCTTTGCCAATAAGCCCAATGTCATTGTCATTATGGCTGATGATATGGGATGGGAATGCGTGAGTGCGTATCGTGATCTAATTACAAAGTACAATTACCCCAAAGCCAATTCGGGAGAAAAAGATCATTACTCGACTCCGCACATTGACAAACTGGCTGCTGACGGCATGCGCTTTGACCATGGCTATTCTCAGCCCATCTGCACTCCCTCCCGCGTTCAAATAATGACCGGCATTTACAATCAGCGAAATTACGTGAAGTTTGGCCTGCTCGATCCTAAGGCCAAGACTTTCGGTAACGTAATGAAGGATGCCGGATACAGGACCTGTGTCGTCGGCAAGTGGCAGCTCGAAGGGGGCTTTGATGGGCCCAAGAATTTTGGCTTCGATGAGTACTGTCTCTGGCAACTCACGCGCCGCCCGGCCCGATATCCTAATGCGGGCATGGAAGTTAACGGCAAAGAAATTGATTATCCCGGCAAGTATGGACCGGACATAGCAAGTGATTATCTTTGTGACTTTATTGAACGCAATAAGGACCGGCCATTTTTCGGATATTACCCCATGATTCTTCCGCACTGGCCATTTGAGCCAACGCCCGATTCTAAGGATTGGGATCCAAAGTCAGAAGGGGCTGAGGCCGGTAACCTCACTCAAAAAAATCCAAAATACTTTCGTGAAATGGTTTCTTACGTGGACAAAATCATCGGCAAGATTGTGGCAAAGATCGAAGAACAAAAGTTAACCGAAAAGACGATGATTATCTTTACCGGTGACAACGGGACTGCCGTCAGCGTGACAGGTGTTATGAATGGGCGTAAGATCAAAGGTGGCAAGGGAAGTACCCCAGATTCGGGAAACCATGTGCCTTTCATTGTAAGTTGGCCAGGTACTATCGGTGCGGGTAAAACGACCAAAGCCATCGTTAACTTTAGTGATATTCTTCCAACGATCGCGCAGGTAGCTGGTGCAGAGATAAAGTATGAAATTGATGGGATCAGCTTTCTGGGACACCTCAAGGGTGGCAAGGCAGCTCGTCAGGTAAGTTACAGCTGGTATGCGCGCAATGGCGGACCCAAGGGTAAAGAATTTGCCCGAAACGCTGACTGGAAACTTTATTCAGACGGCAAATTTTTTAATGTTTATCAGGACGTCATGGAGAAGGACCCTCTCAGTCCAGGTGAACTGAGCGATGAGGCACGAACAGTCCGTGCCCAGTTACAGAAAGAACTTAAGCGGATGGAAGGTACCCGAACTATCTTTGATTTGTCGAAGTACCAGAAATCCGGTACCAATCAAGCCAATACTCCAAAGTCACCTGATTCAGTAAAATGTACGGGAAAATATACCGGTCATTTGCAGGGAGTCTGCCGCGGGAGTGGAGGAAATTTTTTCTGGAGCTTCACCAAAGCACTGGTCAAAACGAACACTCAAGGCAAGATCATGAAAAAAATAAAAGTCGCCGACCATCATGGGGACGTTTGTTTTGCAAATGGCAAAATCTATTGTGCGGTTAATTTCGGTGCCTTCAATGATCCCAATGGCAATGCGGATAATTGGGTTTACGTCTATGATTCTAAGAGTCTTGAATCTCTGGTAAAATATCCAGTCCCTGAGGTCAAGCACGGGGCCGGTGGAATTGCTTTTAAAAGTGGGCGCTTTGTTGTGGTAGGAGGGTTGCCTGAAGGCGTTAAGGAAAATTATGTGTATGAATATGATAAAGAATTTAATTTCAAAAAACAGCACATAGTAAAAAGCGGATGGACAAAAATGGGAATCCAGGCCGCAACCTTCGCGCAGGGGCACTGGTGGTTTGGTTGCTATGGAAATGTGCTATTAAAAATCACGCCCAAATTCGAGGTAGTTGGAAAGTATAATTTTAATTGTGGGTACGGGGTCTTGCGCGGCCCCGATAATAAGAGTCTCTATGGTGCAGGCGGAACAACTGATAAGGGCAGTTCGGATGGAAATATTAAAGCGGTAAAAGTCGCCAAATTTGAAAAATTAAAGATTCTCAATGCAGCTAATCCGAAAACAGCATCAGAGCCAAATGACAAAAAGTAGATCCATATGAAAACTGTTCCGTTCCAAAATGGACAACTATAATATCCCCCATGAGTTCGTCCTGATGCCCAATGCCAATCATCCCTTCTGGAACATGCCCTTAAGCAACTAACCGACGAATCCATGCCGCCTGAGGACGTGCGTCAGCCCGAGATAGAGGAACGTCAAGTGGTCATGCAATGGATTGTGCGGGCTCTCCAGGCATGAAACCGAAAAGCACTTGGTCCGAGCTGATATCGTATGGGGGACTGTGTCCGGTTCGTGATCGAGAGTCCGATTTTCATGGAAAAATGAGCTTCGCTCCAGTCGAATCACATTCCTTAGATTTTTTTTCACGCAAAACAAACAACATGAAAGGTTGCATTTACGCGTTAGTTCTGCGCAACCTGTTGATTGTTATTCGAATATAATTCTACGAAAACAACACTCGTGACGAAATTTATAAACCGACTACT
>JABGYE010000127.1:0-3175 GCA_018675395.1 Akkermansiaceae bacterium | reverse complement strand
CAATTCCAGCAACAAGAGCTGCTAAAGCATTATATACATTAAACTTTCCAATGAATGGAATACTGGCCCTAATTTGTCGGCTACCGACTTCAAGTATGAAGTCAGTACCTTTGCGGGTCTGACGCAAATCAACGGCTCGATAATCCGCTCCGACACCAAGGCCATATGTCAGCGTCTTTAATTTCTTATTCTTATTGTATCCTATAATTTTTTTTCCCCACTCATCATCATAATTAACAACAGCAACTTTCTTTGGCTTGTTATCACAAGATGCAATTTGTTCGAACAATTCACGCTTTGCCTGATAGTACTTGTCCATACTTCCATGGAAATCTAAATGATCCGTACTGAGATTAGTAAAGATCCCAACATCAAACTGAACATGAGCCGTACGTTTTTGTACTATTCCATGAGAAGAAACCTCCATGACTGCCGCAACGCATCCATTCGACAACATTTCGGATAAGTAAGATTGTAATTCAGGCGCCTCAGGAGTTGTATGAGTCACTACTGGTTCTTTTTTGGATCCAGTTTTGTAACTGATTGTACCTAGTAAACCGCACCTCCTTGGAGCCTTCTCTAAGAGATGGTATAATAAAAATGCAGTAGTAGTTTTACCGTTAGTTCCAGTAACTCCGGCAATTTTCATTGCACTGGATGGACTCGCATTAATCATGTCTGACATCGCAGACATTGCATATCTTCCATCCGGAACTTTGACCCAAGGCACGTCCAATTCATCATTATCCGTTTCAGCAACGATTCCTGATGCGCCCGACTTGACGGCAGACTCAATGAAATCCATGCCGTTTGCATTTTGACCTTTTAGCGCAAAAAATAGCGACCCGTCTACTGACCTCCTCGAGTCATAACACAATGTTTGAATTACAGGATCATCAGGGCCCGTAAGGACTGCGTGATTAATACTTTCTGTGAGCTTACTTAATTTCATTAATTCCCTAATCGATTAAGTTGCCTTGTAGAACCTGCCCCGTTGAGGGGCCCAATGATCGCGTCGCTTTCCTAGGATCAATTCCCAAGTAAGGCATTGCCGCAGCTGCAATCTTCGAAAAAATTGGCGCTGCTACTGTTCCTCCATATCGAGAACCCTCATTTTGCGGATCATCCACAATAATAATTCCTGCCAAACGCGGGTTTTCTGCAGGAAGAAATCCCATAAAAGAAACCACATAACGTCTATCGTGATAGCCTTGATTGCGTGGATCTTTAGGCTTTTTTGCTGTACCCGTTTTTCCGGCAACTTGAAACCCGTCTACTTGAGCCTTTGTCCCTGTTCCTCCTTTTGATACAACTGCCATTAAAGCATTCCTCACTTTATTTGCAGCACCTTCGTGTATGACTCTGCGGATCTTTTTTGGCTGAAACCTGTACATTGTTAATCCATCTTGGGAGGTAATTCTCTGAATGATCTGGGGCTGATATAGAGTTCCCCCATTTGCAATAACACAAAGAGCATTGACCATTTGAAGTGCCGTAACATCAACTTCATATCCCATCGCTATTCGTGACAATGAGGTCTTACTCCACCCCTTTGAATCTGGCCGAGTGACCGTTCCCGAAGACTCAGCGGTAAGTTCCACTCCGGTCCTTCTAGTGAATCCAAAATCTTTAATGTAACTATGGAATGTGTGCCGGCCAATTTTCTTTGCCAGCATATAAACTCCTATGTTACTGGACTTAGCAAGGATCTCTTCCGCACTCAAATACCCGTATGCACGGTGATCCCTTAATGTAACGCCTGGTTCTCGATAGCGTCCATTGTGACAGAAAAAGTTTGAATCTGGTGTTATGAGGCCCCTATCGAAAGCTGCAGAAAGGGAAACGATTTTGAACGTTGATCCCGGCTCATAACGGTCAGCGACTGGGTGAATCTTTCTGACTCCTTCCCGAGTAAATTGATTAAACTGCGGCCTACTAGCCATCGACAATATTTCTCCAGTTCCTGGATCCATGAAAACGGCCATAATTTTCTCTGGGTCATATTCACGAACGGCAAGCTCTAGCTGTTGTTCAACTATATTCTGAAGCCCCATATCTATCGTTAATTCCACATTAGATCCATTAATTGGCTGCACTTCTTTACTGTATTCCGAAAGCACTTCACTTGAGCGACGAGTCCGCTCAACGAGCCTATATCCTGGTACCCCCGCTAATTGAAGATTCAGAGTACTCTCAATACCTTCCCTCCCAACATTTTCTGCATCGGTGTATCCAAGGACTTGAACTAACCTTCCGGTTTTTGGATAATATCTGCGCATCGAATCCTCGAACCGAAAGCCTCCTATCTTGCGTTCTCGCATCAACTCTTTGACCTTTTCTGCGTGAATGAAATCTAGTGATCGAAAAATAACAACGCGGTCCCTTCCGTCATTATTATTAACTATTTCCTGAAGGGCACCCTGCTTAATTCCTAGAGTTTGATTTAACAGACTTTCAGCAAGATCAATGAAACGCTCCCTCACTTCCTTTGAATTGTAGCGTTGAGATATTTCCCTCACACTCAGATCCTCAGAAGCTGCTACTGCTCGTCGACACACATGGATATCTTCTAAATGATACCTATCAGCAATAACATCTCGAACGTGCTGATTTTGCACTAACGATTCACCGTTCCTATCATAAATTTGACCACGAGATGCCGGTAAAACTGTTTTAGCCATCCTCTCGGCCTTAGCAATTTCTGAAAATCGCTCATGCCCAACGATCTGGATGTATACGATCCTTATCGACAACACACTAAATGCGATGACGAGAATCAAAGTAACACAAAAACTGCGCTTATGGAGTGAATTACTATCCACTTGGTCTATCTATATCAATAAATGTAATTTCTGTATCAGCGTTAACTTTCACTGCTGCCGAAGTTGGTGGTTGTGCTTTTTTAACCCTAATTATATGACTGTTAGTTATAGGAATAAGTTTACTGTTATAATCCTTAAGAGCATTTGATAGAGCTCTCCTATCTCGCAGCGTTTCGACCCTCAGTCCCACTGTCTGAACTTTCTTTTCCTGAAGCTTTATTTTGCTCAAAAGAGCACGCCGCACATCACTGCGTTCGACGTGAGCATTTTTTATCATCACGAACGCACAAGCAGTTCCGGCCACTATGAATCCTATAATGATCAGAGAACACAACGATCCAACCTTGAGTCTT
>JABGYE010000139.1:0-4034 GCA_018675395.1 Akkermansiaceae bacterium | reverse complement strand
TCACGGTCTTGTTGTAACGCAATACCATCGAGGAACCCTTGCAAACCATTCTTTCTTCCACTCGAATCATAATCACGTAACGATGTTAGAAAATCAACAACGTTCAACTTCCTTTGCTCACGCTCAGTATCAGTCTTGCAAGTTCTTCCCAAATAATCGACAAAATCTATCTCGTCAACTAACTGAGAAAACAGACTTCCGAACCCACTGTGCGATGCCATCATCGGGGAACGATAGTCTTCTAGCATATCTATGAACTTCTTTACTGAAGACCTTGACCTCTGAGGAAGTTTCTTTTGATACTCTTCACTCTGAAGAACCTCTGAAAGACTAACTCCAAGATCGCGGCTCTGCTCTGTCGCAATTTCAATGCTTGCAGCTCCAATTCCACGCGGCGGATTATTAATAATCCTTAAAAGATTAATATCATCATCGGGGTTTTTAATTATGGTCAAATATGCAATAAGATCCTTAATTTCCCGTCGATCAAAGAAAGACTGCCCACCAATGACCCTGTAAGGTATTTTATATTCTCTTAACTTTGTTTCAAAGAGCCTCGACTGACTGTTCGTTCTAAAGAGGACCGCAAAATCTTCATATTTTCTCTTTTCTGTTGCCGTCATTTCCAAAATCTCATCAACCACCAGCTGTGACTCCGCATCTTCATCCGCCATCGCTATTATTCTGACATTTTCATTAGCAACATTTTCACTCCATAATTTCTTCTCTCTTCGCCCTGAATTATGACAAATAACGGAATTAGCAGTATGGAGTATTGCCTGAGTGCTACGGTAATTTTGCTCTAGCTTAATTATTTTTGGCTCATTAAAGAACCGTTCGAAATCTAGAATGTTTGTGATTTCTGCCCCCCTCCATCCGTAAATTGATTGGTCATCATCTCCCACAACACATATATTCTGATCCTTACCCACCAAGTTCTGTATCAATTTCATTTGCTGACCATTCGTATCTTGAAACTCATCAACTGTAATGAATTGAAACTTGTCCCTCCACACAGAGCGTAGATCCTCATGATCATTGAGAAGCTTAACTGCAAATAGGAGTAAATCATCAAAGTCCAAAGCATTGAGAATTTTAAGCTCAGCATTATAAGCTTTCTCAATTTCACTAATGAGCGAATCATTCATCTCTGACACTGCCACTCCTTTGTTTTTGCTTCTTCCAATCAAACTCAAAGCTAAGTTATGATCTAACGACTCATCCTTCGCCGACTTCCTGGCAATTAATTTTCTCACTAGACCAACCTGATCAGAACCGGTGTATATAGTGAAATTTTTCTTGTACCCGATCCTATCAATGCCTTGCCGCAAAATTCGCACACAAAGAGAATGAAATGTGCATACTGTAATTTCTTTCGCCTGATTCTTTTTGACTATACTCGAAATTCTTTCCCGCATTTCATTAGCCGCCTTATTCGTGAAAGTAACAGCTAAAATATGACTCGGGAGTATTCCCGTATCAATCATATGCGCGACCCTGGAAATAACTGTCCTAGTCTTCCCCGTTCCAGCTCCAGCGAGAATAAGAACCGGGCCATAAATCTGCCTCACAGCGTCCCGCTGTGAGGAATTTAGGTCTGCTAGATCAAATTTTGGTGAATACTTCAGGACAGCCTCACTGAATCTCCCCACTCTGCTAATGCAACTTCGAAAATATGAATAAATAGAAGATAATTTAATTATATTAGCTATAGAGAAATGCTATACATTTGAGCTCCTAATTTAATCTATTATCACTTAGAAAACCATGCACGACCCCCGTATAGATCAACTCGCCACTCAACTCGTCCGTTATTCGACCTCAGTGAAGCGCGGAGACAACGTATTGATTGACGCGTACGACATTCCTGAATCTGTCCCCATTGCACTCATAAGAGCGATCAGGAAAGCAGGAGCTCAACCATTTGTTAATCTACATAGTGCACGAATTGGAAGAGAGCTCCTCAAGGGAGGAACTGAAAAGCAGTATGACAGCTTAGCTAAATATTCAATGCATCAAATGAAGCAAATGGATGCATTCATAGCACTTCGTGGCAGCCACAACATAACCGAAACCGCCGACGTCCCATCGAAGGACATGGCACTGGCGATGAAAAAAATGAGGGCCGTACAGAATTACCGGGTCAATAAAACGCGTTGGTGCGTGCTCCGCTGGCCTCACCCGGCAATGGCTCAACAGGCAGGAATGAGCACTGAGGCGTTCGAAGATTTCTTCTTTGAAGTGTGCCTGCTTAATTACAAAAAATTAGTCCCCGCCATGAAGAGGCTCGAATCTCTGATGTCTAAAACGAACAAAGTTCACATTAAAGGAAATGGCACTGACTTGAAGTTTTCAATGAAAGGCCTGAAGGCAATTGCCTGTGGAGGAACGCATAACATTCCTGACGGCGAGTGCTTCAGTGCACCAGTAAAAAATTCTGTTGAAGGCGTAATAACCTACAATGCTCCAACCATTTATCAGGGAATCTCATTTGATGACATTCAGTTAACATTTGAGAAGGGCAAGATAGTCAAGGCAACAGCCAATAATACCAAAGCGATAAACAAGATATTGGATTCTGATCCTGGAGCTAGATTCATCGGCGAATTCGCTATCGGCTTCAACCCAAAAATCAAAGAACCCATGAGAGATATCTTATTTGATGAGAAAATTGCAGGCAGTTTCCATTTTACACCTGGCCAAGCATACGAAGGCATTGCTGATAATGGTAACCGAAGCCAAGTTCACTGGGACATGGTATGCATTCAGCGGCCCGATTATGGAGGAGGTGAAATTTGGTTTGATAATAAACTCATTCGCAAGTCAGGAAAATTCATCCCTAAAAACTTAGCCCAATTAAACTATTAGGTCCTTTTACGCCTCCATCCTTTAAAAACGCCCAAACTTTTTCAATTAGCGTTAATTTAAAGTTGAATACAGCCTAACCATCGCCATTATAAAAGTGCGGGGTAGAGCAGTTCGGTAGCTCGTCAGGCTCATAACCTGGAGGTCGTAGGTTCAAATCCTACCCCCGCATCCAATTCTTTCTTTTGGAGAACAATCCAACTCCAATATAAGACCCTCAATTTTCAGTCAAAGAGTCTAAGGATTTCGCGAATCGGGCACGAATATATTCATAAGACTCCTGCCCCACACTCACTCTCAATAACCACCGAGAAACACCTAAGCCCTCGCACCAATCCAACTCATCATAATGAGCAAGCAATGTGTATGGACAAACTATTGTAAATTCCACACCCAGACTAGGCCCCTTGCATAGCTCTAATGAATCATAGAATGCGGGACTGTTATTTTCAGGATTCTTAAGAAGGATTGAAAAGAGACCACTAAATCCACCCTCTTCTTTCCTGACGGCATCATAATTATCCCGCGTTTCATACTTAGGATACCAAACTTTTTCAACTGCATCATGATTCCTAAGCCATTCAACGAGTTCAGGTGTCGTATCATTTACGCGCAAAACTCGATCTCGATAGTCAGCCGCATTATCTTTTAAGACGATCGCATCTTCATGCCAAATTCCAGACCCCTCTTGTTCAGACAATAAAGCATTTAGTCGACTCCTATGAACCGAATCACGGTTGATCGTAACCGCACCCGCGATCACATCTCCAACTCCAGAATAATATTTAGTCAGACTAGTCGTAGCCAAATCTGCATACTTAAAAACATCCACATTTACATTAGTCGCAACTGTATCATCAACGATCAGAGGGATCTCTAAGGGGGAAAGGATAGAAGATATCTTCGGCAAGTCAGCACTCCTCAACAAAGGATTACTTGGAACTTCACAATAGACTCCACAAAGAGACTCCCCCCCTTCAACAATGCCCTTCAATGAAGCGACGCTAGATTCATCAGCTGATGGCAAAAATAGAACACCCGATCCGATCTCCTGTTGCAGCCTAAGAACATCGACATAAGGGAAATCGAATTGCACTGATCTCAGTCCAGGTGCCAAGAAAGTCAAGGCTCCCAAGGAGCAGAAAAAGAAAGAGCAGCCCAAGAAAGGC
>JABGYE010000324.1:0-2433 GCA_018675395.1 Akkermansiaceae bacterium | reverse complement strand
TCAAGAGTGCGCAAAATCCTGCCCAGTCAATTCCTTCATGGTCGAGACTGATGCTCCCTACCTTGCTCCAGTCCCATTCAGAGGCAAGCGTTGCGAACCCTCACACGCAATGGCCACTGCTCAATTCATTGCAGATCTAAGAGAAACATCAATAGAAAGCCTCTCAGAGAAAACAAGCGAGACAGCAGATTTATTTTTCCGATTCTGAGAAGCCCCATCAGGACCGTTCCGGGCCCCCGAGCAGTAAATTCTCCCCTTCACTCCTAGCGACGATCACAGCCCCGCAAGAATCACTAAAAACATTCACGCTTGTCCTGCACATATCGAGAATCCTATCCACTGCATAAATTGCTCCGATTGCTGCAAAGGCTCCCTCCAATTTTGCATCAGCGACTACTACATTCTGCAGAATAATCACAATAGCAACTAAGCTCGCTGAAGGAACTCCTGCTACCCCTACACTTGTAAGAAGAGCCAGAACAACAATCGAAAATTGAGCAGAAAAATCCAACGTTATTCCCATGACCTGAGCTATAAACAGGACCGCAACGCATTCGTACAAGGCAGTACCATCCATATTTACAGTAGCACCCAAAGGAAGAACAAAACTTGAGACTCGCTTTGAGACTCCTGCATTCTGCTGAAGGCACTTCAACGTAACTGGGAGAGTTGCAGAAGAAGACGCCGTTGAAAATGAAGTAAGCAGGGCCTCTTTCATGGCAAAGAAATGATTAATAGGATTCACTTTTGCCAACAAAAGAAGCATCAGAGGAAGAACAATAAAAAAGTGTATTCCTAGCGCAAGAATTACCGAAAACATGTACTTGCTCATAGAGAACAAGAAAGAAGGACCTGTCTGGGAAATGGTCCAACCCATCAGACCAAAGACTCCAAGAGGCGCCAGCTTCATGATCCATCCTGTTATTTTAATCATGAGTTCATTGACCCCTACGATCAGATCAGTGAGAGTCTCTACTGCCGGCCCCTGCAAAGACAAGAGACCGAATGCTGTGATTATACTAATGAATATTAGAGAGAGCATGGATCCATTATCTGAAGCTGATTGAAAAACATTTTCAGGAATCATTCTCTCAACCAAAGAACCCACAACTCCGAGAGGATGGGGCTCATCCTGAAGCCCAGTCGCATCTTTCCCGACCGATTCTCCTTTCTTCTCAAATTCCTTACTGTTCTCACTCATGAACTTCCTAAGTTCAGGATTTGGTTGACCATTAACGAGTCCAGGCTTCATCAGATTAACTATCGAAAGACCAATCAAAATAGCCACAGAACTCGTCAGCATATAATATCCCAACGTCTTTAGTCCCAGTCGCCCAAATCCCCCTGACTTCTTCCTCCCCGCAATCCCTGCCACTATAGAAGAGAATATTAGAGGAACGATCACCATCTTCAGGAGCCCTATAAAAACCGTATTGCCAAGGAACTTCAGTGTGCCAACATAGACAGTCTCCTTTGCATCCAAACCAAACTCACGCTGAATTAGGGTCCCTGCAATAACGCCAAAAAGAAGAGCTATTAAAATCTGCCAGTGCAACTTTAACTTGAACATGACTGATACCATAACTCTGCCTGAGTAAGACTCAAAAGAAGAAAACTTATGTTTATTTAAACAGTTTTTTTTGACCTGAGCCGATGCTGATAGCATCATGACAACAATCAAAATGGAATCTTCTAAAGTCAGAACAAGATTTGCCCCTTCCCCCACAGGATATCTTCATGTTGGAGGGGCCCGCACTGCATTATTTAATTGGCTTTTCGCCAAGCACAATGATGGAGAGTTCATTCTTCGGATAGAGGACACTGATCATGAACGGAACACAGAAGAATCATGCGATGAAATATTAAATGGCTTGAAATGGCTCAATCTGGACTGGAACGAAGGCCCAGGAAAAGAAAGCAGCAATGGGCCCTTCTATCAGAGCCAGCGCCAAAGCATTTATGAGGAACACCTCAAGAAATTAGAAAGATCCGATCTGGTATATGAAGACAATGGAGCAATCCGCTTCAAGGTGCCAAGTTCCGACATTGGGTTTCATGACGAAATTTGTGGGCCTCAGAATATTAATTTAAGCACGACAGGCAATCGTGCCTGGGACAAAGAAAAGGGAATAGAAATTGAATCGAATCCGGATTTCATAATACGAAGACCCGATGGGACCTTCTTATTTCACTTCGTCAACGTCATTGATGACATTGAAATGAATATCTCGCATGTCCTGAGAGGGGAAGATCATCTGTCCAATACTCCAAAGCATATCGCTCTGTTTAACGCCTTACATTGCCCCATCCCAGTCTTTGCACACATTCCCCTAATCCTTAATGAAGACGGTTCTAAGATGAGCAAAAGGGACGCCGGAGCCGGAATCGAATGGTACAAAAATGAAGGGTTCTTAGCAGAGTCCGTGACAAATT
>JABGYE010000193.1:0-2137 GCA_018675395.1 Akkermansiaceae bacterium | reverse complement strand
AAGACTACGTACAAAGACAAGAGTGGTCGCACTGTAGGTTCAGCGACAACAGAGAAGCCGGATATCTTTGGCAACCGAAAGACTACCCACAACGGGCACAACCCATTTAATTTTTTCCAGAAGAAGGAAAAGAAAGAATAGAGTAAAATTCTGCCATATAATTAAATTTTTAATTTATGTTTGATTTCGAAGATATTGCGGCAGTTGCTAATCGCAATAATGTGATGAGGCATAGCTTAGCAGTCGCTGAGCAGCAGCATCAGCAGCAGCTACAAGTTTTAGAACGACAAACTAAAGAGCTTCAGAGTAAAAATCGTATTGAGGCAGACAGAGCAATGATTGAAAGGCAACGGCTTGAAATTGAGAAAAAAAGACTTGAAGCCGAGCATGCTGAACGTCAATTGCAAAAGATAAAGGCAGACAAGATCAAACATCTAAGAATGTTGTTGGCTAACACTATTACTTCATTAGAGCAGTTGAAGAAGATTCGTCCTGCCACGTAATATAAAAGTATACAGTATGAGCCAAAAGAACTGGGACGAATCTTTTCTCCGGACTGTTGCTGCTGTTCAGGCGCAAATGTCGTTAATTAATGCCGAAGCGGATCAATTAACCGACTTAGGTGACATGCAGGTTCAGCGAAAACTAAATGCCGAGCTTAACGAATATGTATCGGCTCATTTCAACTTGGGCTCAATCCCGCGTGACCCATTACAAGAGATTGGTAATCGGTTGAATGTTATCAGTGAATTCTTTGGTGATGCAAAATTGCTTTTAAAAGAGCTTTCTGAAGCCACAAGAATTATTCCAAATCATGATTTGAAATCTATTTCGATTGTGGCCCGCAAAAGAATGAGTGCAGACCGCATCATTCCTAAACTTGATGAGCTAAAAATCGAATTAAAGCAGGTGAAGGAGATTGAAGTCTCATTGCCGACAAGAATTGAAAACCTGAAACAACTATTAAACCCCCTTGATTGGGCAGATAATTCACCAAAAAACCTGCATTCTGAGCTTTTAATTTGCGCATGGGCATTAGGAATAGAATTGCCAGAGGACAAGGTGGAAAGAGAAAATATTTATGAGTTTGTTAACTTCAGGGGGCGTATTTTGGATGAAGTTAAAAAGAATTTAAAACAAAAAGAAAAGGATGTCTATGACTTAATAAGAGCACATGATTTATGCGGTAAAACATTAGCTGTTATAATGGATTGCACAAAACAGGGTGATCTCATCAAAGCTTCAGAACATCTTAAGACAATTAAAAATACTTTTGCTGATCTTCCCTACGATAAAGCACGAGAAGCAGTGATCCAACTTCAGGTCTCTTGTGGTAAATTAATTAATTTCTGTGAACGAATACCTATAGAATGCGAACGGATAATAAAGGATTTTGCCTTGGCAAATGCAAAAGACCAGATTTCTGATTTGAGTAATACATTTGATGATTATAAAAAAGTTGTTAGCAATTATCCCAACTCAGAGTTCGAAAAAAAATGTGAGCCTTATCTTGAAAAAGCGCGAGTTGCCTTTGCCAAGTCTGAAATTAGGCTGTCAGAAAGAAAACGTTCACGTAAGTTTAAATTGAGGGCTATCTCGGTTGTTCTCGTAGCAATCGGATTAGTAATAGCCGATCAATATAAAGCCTATATAGCCTCTCAATATAAAGCCAATCAATTAAAAGAAGCCGAAAGAGAGAGGTTAGCTGCATATGAGAGTCCTTTTTCTGCTGCAGAAAGCGGTAATATAAAGGCCTTTAAGCTGCGGATAGCTGAAGGTGCGAATCTGAATGTGAAGGATGAATGGGAAAGGACACCTTTACATAATGCAGCTAGACAGGGCCATAAGGAAATCGTCGAACTGTTAATATTACAAGGATTAGATATAAATGCGAAGACTAAGGGCGGAATGACACCTTTGCATTTAGCAGCTGAATTTGGTCGAAAACCCGTTGTGGAACTACTTGTCAAACATGGTGCAGAAGTGAATGTAATAGGTAAGTTTTCAGAGACTCCACTAGAATCCGTTAAGTTTCAATACCCTGATATTGCTGACTTCCTCAGAGATCGAGGCGCGAAAACTTCGGCCGAATTAAAAGCATCCCAAAAATAACCAATGCCCCAATTAAAAAACCTTT
>JABGYE010000217.1:0-4981 GCA_018675395.1 Akkermansiaceae bacterium | reverse complement strand
TTTTCAGTGTGATTTCGCAAGTCGCTCTCAGACTGATCGCAATGGTGATTCATTGCGGGATTTTCAATTGCTATCGAGATTATTTAAGAATCGCTTAAGTTATATGATTCATTCATCTTCTTTCGAATATCTGCACCCTGTTATGAAAAAATCTTTTTACAGAAAGTTGTGGGACGCTTTGCTTGGGAAGGATGAGGATGAAATTGCTTCTCATATTAAAGAAAAGGAAAGGGAACGAATCGTGAGTGTATTACTGGCGACTAAGAAGGATCTCCCAGATTACTGGAATCCCAGTAAATAAGGACAGTGGGTTTGATGGTTTTAGTGTTAATGCCGATATAGCGTTCGTTACTTTTCTTTAACGGTTATTACATTCATCTGAATGAATTGTCCATTGAATGGTTTTGGGGCAGGTGTAATTCCAGGAACAACTAGCTTGTCGAAATTAGTTATGAGCCTGCCGTTTTGTCCGTCTCCGCTCAATGTTACCGTTGCCCCAGCATCGATCTCGATTGTTTTCTTATAATCAACAGTGAAGATGCGGTGTCCTACTTTGTTTTGTCGGTTAAGATAATAGTGAGCTTTGGGTGATGAGACTTCTATCTTATATATGTTGTAGGTGCCATTGTTAGGCACTCCGCCAATGTAGAAGTATTCTCCGTCCTTTTCTCCATCCTTATACATCATAGGTTCGGCTATTCCGCGGAAGCGAAGTGTCACTTGGTAACGTTTTCCGGTCTCACCTCCGAATTTTTTAATGGATTTAAAATTGTCAGTTTTCTTAGGATCACCTTTGACTAGAGCAGATATCCCATCTGCGCCTTTTTTGGGTTTTTCAGGCATCTTTCCAAGTACTGGAAATTCGAAACGATAGCCATCAAGTTCTGATGCAGGAGACTTTTTCTTTGAGTCTTCACTGCTCGAAATAGTGATTAGTACGAGGCTGAAAATAAATGTTAAAAAGCAGGTTAAGCTCGGATATGAGTGAATGTTAATTTTCATTAGTGATTACAACATAGAGGGTTGAAGGGAATTAATAAATGCTTTTAAAGTGATTTTTAGAAGCGTATGATGGGGTCTTGTGTTTTTGGTGTTCTATTTTTGATGAATGTCTGACAATTAACCTCAAGAATTTACAATAAAATGAAAAAAATAATTACACTTATAATCTTTGCTAGCTCATTATTAGTTTTTGCTTCTCAAGCATCTCTTAGCGAAAAGATGAATGAAGATGGGATCAGTTGGATTATGGGTTCTTGGAGTGTTGAAAGAGATGGTAACAAGTTGGAGATATCATACAAATGGGCAGTAAAGGATCATATTATTGCATCTCATTTAAAAATGCCCGGAGTCGAGGGATTTAGTGTTATAGGTATTAACCCGAAGACTGGTGACGTTGAGCAGTCAGGATTTAATTCCAGAGGAAGCAAGATCACGGGCAAGTGGGGTCCGAGGGGGGATATGCCGATGCTTAAGTATACGAGCATTAATGATGCAGATGAGACGCAGACAGCAGCAGTAGCATTTCGTAAAGTTGATGAAAAAACAATCGAAGTTCATATATTTTCCGCGGATGATTCCGGTAATGTTGGTGATTCGGCTGACTACACTTTTCAAATGACAAGGGTGAAGGAATGATTTTGCTGAATTAAATTTAAACATAAATTGTTGCCATGCTTGTATTGCAAGTGTGGCAATTTTTTATACAGAAACTTTTGAACCTAATCTGATATATTCCTATCTGGGTAGACGTATATAAGTGATTTGGATTAGGGGGGAATTAGAATGAAGTTGTTACGATACATCAAGAGGGGATTGCAGTTGGTTTTCGTTCTTTTGCTCCTTTTATTTGTTGTATTGTTTTTTACCTCTAGAGGGCCTCATAGAGGATTATCTATAGATGTTACTTATCCAGATCCTGAGAAATGGGCTCAAGTAAATCAATTGCAAGTTGGGGTAGGGATACGTGATATTACGCCAAAGACTGAGCTCTATGATTCGTGGGTTGATGTAAATGCTGATGGAAAGTTTGATCCGGAAACGGATCAATATGATGACAAGAATGGGAATGGAACATTTGACCTTATTTGGCTTGCTGGTTTTGGAAATAATCGGCCAGCGCAGGGCATTCATGATCCCTTATGGTCAAGGGCAATTGCATTTAAGAATAATGAGGCAATTATCGTTTTAGTTAGTATCGATAGTATAGGGATAACCCATGAGCGGTATCTTGATATTAGGGCCAGGATCAGCGAGGAAGCGCCTCATGTTACGCATGTTAGTTTTGCGGCAACTCATACTCATAATGCGCCGGACACTATTGGGCTATGGAGTTATAAAGAGTTCATAGGTAGAAAGTTTGACGACGCGTATGTTCGTTATGTTCAGGATCAGATATTTGAATCTGTTTTGGACTCAGTCAGTCAACTTGCTCCTGCTAAGACTGTTCTTGCTGAGGCTAAGGTGCCAATGGAGAATTTTACTCATGACTCTAGGCCTCCAGTCGTTGTAGATAAAAAATTGCCAGTGGCTTGGTTTAGAAACCTGAAGACTGGAGAAACTATAGCGACTCTTTCTTCCTGGGGAATGCATCCTGAAGGGTTTGGGGCAGACTTTCCTCTCATCAGTTCAGACTTTGTGCATTACTACAGAGAGGCGATGGAGAATGGGATTGATGGGAAAGGTGGGTTCAAAGGTTTTGGAGGCAAGGCCGTTTATTTTACTGGTCCTGTTGGAGGTTTAATGACGCAACTTAATATCAATATAGAGGATAGGTTCGGTGAGTCGAACGGACCTAAATCTAGATCTCAGGCACAGGGTGAGAATCTTGCAATACTAGCCGCGGGTGCGCTTAATAAAGCTAAGCAAAACGGAGTTGATGACATGTCTTATCAGGGGATTGCTTTTTCAGCCAAGACAATTTTCATTCCGATCGGTTGGCCTCTAAAGGTTGCGGTTGCATTGGGAATGGTTCACCCAGGTATGTATGGGTTACCATTTAATACTGAGGTAAAATCTGAAATCAATGCGATTCGAATTGGGGAATTGGAAATTATAACAAGTCCAGGCGAAGTCTTTCCTGAAATTGTTGATGGAGGAATTGAAAGTCCGGAAGGTGCAGATATTCGAACTGAACCAGTTGAGGTGCCTCCATTAAGGCGTGTGATGAAAGGAGTTATTAATATGAATTTCAATCTTGGGATGGATGAAATAGGATACATTATTCCGATCTCACAATGGGACCGTGAACCTCCATACACATACTCATACAGAGAGCCACCTTACGGCGAGGTGTATATTGGAGATCCAAACGCTTCGCCTAAAATTCATCAGGAGAGCCTACGGCTACTTGAAAGGCTCCATGAAACGCTTAAATCTTCTGTTCGTGAGCAATGATTATTACTTAGTATTCCTTATACAATGAAGGCGATCTTTTCTTGATTGAGCGGCTCTGATTGCTCACGATAGAGTGATCCTATGAATACTAGATTTGTTTTTCTCTTGGCTTCTCTTTGTTTCTGTTTTGAGATCGGAGCAGCTTCAAAGTTTGCCATACCTGACACTGATGAAGGGCTTCCTGGTGATGGTCCAGTGCGCCGTTATGAATGGTTCAAAAATCTTTGGGAGAAGAAACGATCAGGATGGGCTAAAAAGGTTAAGGAAGACCAAGGCGCTTTGGTCTTTTTAGGTGATTCAATTACTCAAGGATGGGGAGACACGATGGATAATAGTTTTCCAGGGGTTAAGGTAGCCAATCGAGGCATTAGTGGAGATACAACGCGTGGAGTCCTTATCCGATTGAAGGAAGACGTCATGGACATTAATCCAAGCGGTATCGTTTTACTCATAGGAACTAATGATTTGGAAGAAGGGGCGGCTCCAGAAGTTATTGCTGGCAATCTTAAACTAATTATTAAGAGCCTAAAGGAGCACAATTCAACAATGCCTATTATTCTATGTAAGGTATTTCCCAGTTCGGCATCTAAAAAACGCCCTGCAGAGGAAATAAAAAAAATTAATGAGCTTTATTTTAATGTTGTCAAAGGAGATCCACAGATAACTATTTTAGATACCTGGTTGCTCTTTGCTGACAATAACGGAGACGCTAAGAAGATAGAATTTCCTGACCTTTTACATCCTAACAAGTCAGGCTATGCAAAGTGGGCTTCCGCTTTGCGACCCTTATTGGCAACTCATGAGTTTATTGAAGTTGATCCTGATCCATTCAAAATGGAATCAGGATTCGTCAGTTTGTTTAATGGGAAAGATTTGTCAGGTTGGGAATTTCGTGATCGTAAGACGTTCAAGCCTACAGATGTTTTCGATGGTAAGAAATCAACTCAAGACGGACGCTATATTGCTATTAATGACAGGTTAGTGGTTACGACGCCTCCGGAAGGAAGAAGATTCCAACAAATATGGACAACTAAAAACTTTTCAGGTGATTTTATTTTCAAAGTCGAATTTCGCGCTACCCCTAATGCGGACAGTGGCATTTTCATACGCAGGCCTCAGCTTCAATGTCGAGATTACCTTCTGGCTGGGCCTTGGAAGGAACTAAAAAAGTATAATCCTCAGGAATGGAATGAAATTGTCGTGACCGTCAGAGATGGAATCGCTCGTTGTACCTGCAACGGAGAGGTGTTGGATGATAATTTTAAGGTTCCGTTAAATGGGCCGATTGGGTTTGAGGGGGACATGGGGCAAATGGAATATCGACGCATCCGCTTAAAGCAGATTAATTAATATATCTAGATATCAGGAAACTTTATTAGATAATAAATCTAAAGATATGAATCAAACGTCGAGATTATCATTAATTGCGGTATTTTTTTTGAGTGTTTCAGTTGATTCTTTTTCTGCTGACTGGCCTCATCAGCGAGGGCCTCAACAGAATGGTGTCATGTCTCCAGGTTCAATTGACTCTTTGCATTTGAAAGATGAGCCGGAGATTCTTTGGAAAGAAGCAGTAGCTGATGGG
>JABGYE010000219.1:0-22610 GCA_018675395.1 Akkermansiaceae bacterium | reverse complement strand
CCACGTATGGCATGGCTTGAAAGCTATCCTAACACAAATTGATGGAATCTTGTTTACAGCGAGGCGCCCTATTTCAAAGGGCATATAGCCTCATTGAAGTTCTCGCTGCAAGTAGCATTATTGTCATTGCGTTGGGCGCAGCGCTTTCTCTAGGAATTGCAACTGTGTCACAAGAGGAATCAGGGAACCGAATTGCAAGAGGGTTATCCATACAAGAGAACGCTGCAAGGCTATTTAGATTAGGTCTCAGTCCTGAGGAAATTATTCGATTGGTGCCATCAGACCCTTGCGTTGAAGGGTTATCAATCTCAACGCCATACTCCGTGATGGCTGGATCAGTTTCTGTTATGGCATCAGATATTGATTTAACTGTAATAACAAATCCTTCTAAAGTGCGATGGAGATCAGGAGCATCGAATAGTAATAAATTAGAAGATCAGGCAAGAAGGGCTTTGCCAAAAATTACTGTATATCGACCACATACACGAGCTGGTCATTAATAGAAATCTAATTGAAGAGTCATGCTTAAGAAAGTTGCATTAGCGAATACAAATACTGGGAGGACCAGCCTTTTAATAGTTGATACAGATACTGATGAGAAGGCTGTTTCAGGCGCAGGTAAAGCCGCTAATGAACTGGCTAAGGTGTCAAGTGTTTGTGGCTTAGATGAATACGTTCATCGTCTCACAGGGAAAAAAGGTAATGTAGAAGACCGTGCAGCTTTATTTGCAGGAGTTGCTCGTTGCCTTGAGCGTAATATTTCGACAGTAAAAAGTTTTGAATTGCAGGCGAACAGGGTCAAGTCCCCACGGTATAGAGGAATCATAGCGGAAGTGGCACACCAGATCTCTGTTGGAGATAAGATAAGTGATGCTTTGACGCTATTCCCCGATGAATTTGGTCCAGAAATAATTGCTTTAATTCAAGCGGGTGAGGAGTCTGGTAGGTTGCCTGAAATTTTTGCCGAGATTGGAAAGTCTTCAAAGAAAACATTGCGCATTATTAACAAGTTGAAGAAAGGAATGATCTACCCTGGAATTGTCATAACGATGGGTGTCGGCGTTGTTATTACAATGAGTTACACGCTGGTCCCTGCAGTTTCAAAACTATATGGGGATCTTGGAGCTGATCTTCCTGGAGCAACTATTATGATGATGAAGCTTTCGAATACGCTCATCAATAAGCCTTACGTATTAATGCTGCCGGTAGCTATACTCATGATGATTATTAAATGCTGGTCTAAGATTATGAAGAATCCGACCATTCAAAAAATCTGTGCGCATACACCAGCAGTGGGAGGGATCGTTCGCAAATCATCTGCAGCTGTCACTTTCCGCTGCCTTTCTTTGTTGCTGGAATCGGGAGTGAGAATTAGTAAGAGCCTTAAGATAACAGCTGATAGTTCTCCGCATGTTTATCATAAAGAAT
Source organism: Akkermansiaceae bacterium (assembly GCA_018675395.1). GTDB lineage: Bacteria > Verrucomicrobiota > Verrucomicrobiia > Verrucomicrobiales > DEV007 > EC70. Next base: position 21,182 of record JABGYE010000219.1, on the reverse strand, counting down.
TTTTTGGAAGAGTATGTGATCATATTGGTGAGGGTCTTGGATTGTCAGAAAGCTTCCTGATGGAATCTCACTGGTTAGGGGATGACGGGCGGAATGTTTGTGGTGTAATGGAAATTGCTTCTGAGACTGGTTCGGCAACAGAAATGCTCGATGAAATTGCGGATGATTATGAAGAAGAGTTGGATACAATTGCTAATCAAATTGATAAGGTTTTAGAGCCAGTGACGATAGTTATTTTAGGGGCTCTAGTTGGTTTTCTTATTTATGCAATTTATTCACCTATATTTAACCTAGGGCAGCACATGTTGCCTGGCTCGAGTGATGAGAATGCTCCACCGGCTAAAGTTCAGGTACACCATTGAGGCTGCGATAATGAAGCAGAGATTGGCTTAATATATCGGAAAAAATAGGGTTAAAGATTTTTAGAAAACTATAGATATTTGTTAGGAGAGGTTTATAACAAGCTATAGCAAACATAAATACAATAAAAACCATAAAAAAACTTTGCATAATATTTGTATGTGTTATAATTACCAGAAAGGCGAAGAAAAGCCACACACAAAAATACTTAACTAAAGAAAATCATTATGAAGACCAATATAGTCAAAAACGTTAAGGCTGGCTTCAGCCTTGTAGAAATGCTCGTTGTAATCGCAGTTATCGGAATTATCGCCGCTATTGCTGTACCCACTATCGGAAATATTACAGAACAAGCTAATAACAGTAAAGCTAAGCGCAATGCGCAGAATCTTGCATCAGTGTGTGCGTCGGCAGTAGCTGCTGGTGCTGATCTTGGTTCAGCATCATCCGTTAATGGAATTGTAAATCAAATTGTTAGCCCTGGTCTAACAGGTGGTAAAGATTCTGGATTTGATAGTACAGTTTTTAAAGTTCCGAATCTTTCGGATGCAGAAAAAATGGCAGCTTCCCAGCATCTTTCATATGATGCACAGGCTAAGATGATCGTTTATTCTCCAAGATAACATAAATTTAATATCAAAGTATGAGATAGGGGCTCCTCGACGTTCAGTTGAGGAGCCCTTCATTCAACAAGGGCTAAGGAATTACAAAAAATCTAATTAAAAATGAAAGTATCAAAGAAAAGCAACGGTAGTGTAGTTGGCTTTTCTTTGATCGAGTTGTTGTTGGTTCTTGGCGTCATTTCGATTATGGCCGCTATCGCCATAAATTCATTTTCTAATGCGGCGCAGGATTCTAGAAATGTTGTAGCTAGGCAACAGCAAGCGACGCTTCAATCTGCTCTTAATAATTGGGTTGCTGGCCAAGTTGGGGGTTATGATAGACCAGATCCCAATAACCCTAATCTTGTAATTGAAAGGACCGTATCTTATGTGAGGAACAAGTATAATTATGCTGCCAATTATTGGACAGAAGCCCCTGGATTACCGAGGAATTCGCGCAGTTTAATGGGAGTTCAAGGGAGGTTGGATTTGATCAAGAATTATCTGGATGAAGACACTTATGATCATTTTATACGTTCCTCATCTCAATTTTCTTCAGCTAAAATTCTTAGTGGAGCGATGCGCAAGACGGGTCAATATCTTATGCTCTCTGCGTGGGAATCTCCCGGCAATAGTAATAAAAATACATATCCTAAAGTTGATTTGTTTCCCTAATTAAATGAAAGAAAAAACAAATATATGTATCAAAAGGAGAGGATTTTCCCTTGTGGAAGTCTTGGCTGCCGTGGCAATAATTGGCATCATTACATTTCTTGCGATTCCTAACATTGTTGCTGTTAAGCAGGACAGTGAAACGAACATGGCCATTTCGAGGGCAGAGGCTCTCAACATTGCGATGGTCAGTTATGTGCAGGCGAATGGGCATGAAAATGCGATTGACTATTGGGGGCAGCAGGTCAATGCGCAGGGCCGATATGCTCTTCTGTCTTCTTACCTTGCTTTTGCACCCTCGAATTTATTCGAATATATGCCTTCTGGATATCAAATAATATTACCAGGGAATCTCGGGCGTATATCCAAGGTCCAACTCGACGGTCCCAATGGTGAGATTTATTATTAAATGTGAGGTGTAAGAAGTTTTCTTGATCTGTTAAAAATGCTTAATAAAAAATATTCCTTTGTCGGCAATCAAATCCGTGCGTTCAGTATTGTTGAACTAATGATTGTCGTAGCGATGTTGGGCATTGTTACAAGTATAGCGATTCCTCAACTCGTTGGAGTTCTGAGTAATTCAAAGGAAGTTGTAGTTAAGGACTGCGTTGAGACCCTAAATAAAGCAATAAAAAAGCACAGTCAGCTCAATTATGAAATACAGATAAGTAGAGATGATTCTATGGCTGGTGAAGAGGTTTCTATTATTAGAACGTTGCAATGGAGAGATAATGATTCTCCTGCTCCTGGAACTCCTTTCTTAAAACCGAACTGGCATCCTGTTGTCAGTTCTGCTGTTTCAGATTATCGAATGCAATGGAATGGCAATGAGTTTGTTGCAATATGGCCAGGAGAATCTGGTATTGGAGTGTGGGTGAAGTTTGATGGATCTGATTATGGGCTAAATTACGAATTCCCAAAAAATTATGATCCTGTTGGGCGTTGAATTTAAACAATTAAAAAATGAATAATCTTGAAGAGCACGGCTTGAGTTCACGTTTTCTGGTTACGGATCTTGATGGAGATTCATCTAAAGAAGTACAGAACGATGATGGAGGTCTTAATGGTCAGGGCGAAATGAGTTCTTCAGCTTTTAGTTCTGAAGGGCTAGATTTGGATCAAATTGCTAGTCGTTCGGGGCTTCCTCCTGTAGAGCTTCCTCGGGCATCATGTTCTGCTGATGCGGAAAATCTGCTGAGGAAACTAGGTCGGATGGCTGCCGGTGATGAGCCCTGGATTCCGATAGGGACTTTGGGCCCTTTGCCAATTCTTGGTCATTTTAATCCTGCGTCTGATGATACTTGGGGTATCCCTGACTACTTGTGTGTTAAAGTTGTGATATCTAAATCGAGTTATGCAACGATATATGAAGATCTTCAGTCGCGGTTAGATTTTAAGCCTTTATCTGCTATTAGCCCTCTTGAAGAACTGATTCCTCCTCCTGCCTCCGCTGAGCCAAATTCAATATTGAGTTGGTTTTCTAATAATTACCCTCTGTCTGATTCAGAAAAAGAAAAGTGGCATACTCTGACTGTTGATAATGAAGGTATAGAGGTTCAGTGCTCAACAGATTATAAAGGATTGCCACGCCATTATGGGGTAGCTTTTTTCTACTTATTAAATGGTAAATTATGTTTTAATCCTGATGAGGCCCCGAACCAAACTTCTTTTGCTGAGCAATTATTGGAAAAGCATGTCGTTTACCCTATGCATGAAGGTGACGGTGTTTTATACCTCTTATGCGAAAATGAAAAAGTATACGGGTTTGAAGATGAGTGGTTGTCAGATGGTCATAATGGAGTCGAGATAATACCAATTCTAGCTGATGGGGATTCAATTCGTTCAGCTATAGCAAGAAGCAGGGGCAGGGGAGTTCAAAGGCAAGACGTTATAGAATCTGGTGAACTTTACTATTCTGAGGATCAGAATCTTCTTGAAATTGATCCAGTGGACATTGCTGACTTGAACCCATCTAACCCGAACACTTCTCCCGAAGATGTGCTGAAGTGGATATTGTTTAGAGCGATTTCGAGTCGTGGTTCTGATTTGCATGTGGAAAAATATTTTAATACGGCTCGATTCAGAGCGCGGATCGATGGTTCATTGAAAGTTATTCATTCTTGCTCAGAGGAACAGTTGCCACGGTTTATTGCGTTATTTAAAAATTACTCTAACATGGGGCATCAGCACCAGGACCTCCAAGACGCGAGGTTTGGATTGAAGATTGGACAAAAGCGAATTGATGTTCGTGTATCCGCAGTGCCATGCCGGAAGGAAAATCAGAAACTGACCATGAGGTTTCTGGATAAGCAAGATGGGATCAAGGAGTTAAGTGAATTGAATATGTCGGAACACCAATTGGGGATTGTTAATTCGACAATGAAGAGAGATCAAGGGCTTGTCTTAGTCACGGGGCCTACAGGTTCAGGTAAGACGACCACTCTCTATGCTTTTATTAATTCGATTAATGATGACCATATGAATATTCATACGATAGAGGATCCCATTGAATATGAAATAGAGGGAATAAATCAGACTCAAACTGATGAGTTTCATGGCATCAATTTTGCAACGGGTTTGCGAGCTTTATTGAGAGCGGATCCTGATGTCATATTAGTTGGGGAGTCACGAGATGAAGAGACGGCTACGGCTGCCATAAACTCTGCTCTGACTGGTCATTTGGTTTTGACTACTTTGCATGCGAATGATTCGCTCAGAGCTGTTTCACGCCTAATATCGATGGGCGTAGAACCGTATTTATTAGCGGATGCTCTCGCTCTGAGTCAGGCTCAACGATTAGTGAAACGACTTTGTGGATATTGCAAACGTCCGGTACCAGCTTCACGAAAATTGCAGGAATTCTTTTATAAAAACCAACTCATTAAGAGCCCGATGGAAGATCCTATTTTTGTTTCATCAGGTTGTGATGAGTGCAATGGAACTGGATACTTAGGCAGAGTTGCTTTGATGGAAATGTGCCCTGTTAATGCCAATATTGCAGAAATGATAGCATCAGGAACTCCTATGGCTGAAATGCGAAAAGAGGCAGCAAAGGATAGTGTCTTGTCCCTCTACCAGGAAGGAATGCTACAAGTAATGTCTGGGAACACGACGATGGAAGAGATCGCTAGGCTCGCTCATTTCGGTGTCATGAGTTAATTGTCATTGCGTGGGCGGGAAAGAGTGAAGCTGCCATGGTCTCCTCGATCAGATTTGTACGTGGCTCTTAATTTATTTGGGGAGGCGGTTCCGCTGTGGTTGAATTTGCCGCCCAAACTTCCAAGATCCTTATCTCCTTCAAAGGTCCATGTCTTATCTATGTTTTTGACCTTGCAGGTTATTCTAAATCCTCCACTAATTACTTTTGCCCATGTAGCCCAATAATAAAACTCATATTCGCCGTTATCAGTTTCTTTGATAATACATTTTAATTTGCCACCATGACCACTGGGTCCGCTTTCCCAGGAACCGACCCAGGAGCCATGCAAATTATGGTGAGGTGGCAGGATTTCATTTTGAGCTTCTTCCCACTGCTTTTGATATTTTGCGCAGCCGGAACAAGCAAAGAATAGAGAAATTGCTAAGCCTATTTTATGCATCTTATTAGTAATAATAAATGATTCTAGTTTCGTAAGGGAGAACGGTTTTCTTTTTTTGTGAAAAATTTACTGGATGAAATATGAAAATCATAATAATTTTAATTAACGGGCATAACTGGCCGTTATCAATGCATGATGCCTGCTTTGGAAGGCATCGGTGGGCAGGGATAGAAGCAAATAAATAACTGCATATTATGGCAGAAGAAACTACAACTGAAATCCTTAAAGGAAAAATTGAGAGCCTTGAGGAGAGGATTAACGTTCTCGAGGCTAATCTTCAGGATGAGAGAGAGGATCTTGAGAAACTCAAGGAAGTTGCTGATCAAGATCACAAGAAGCTTGAGAGCATAAAAAGCGTTAAGCCTCCTACGCCAACTCCGGTAACTCCGGTGGGCCTTTAAGACTTTTCCTTTAGACTTAAAAAGTTTGCATTGTCAGTAGCAATGACAATGTAGGGGATAATTTTTATCTATGGGTTGGTTCTTAATCGAGCGATTTCAACATGATGTCGTAAACTCTAGTAACCATATTTTTGCTTTCATCAAGCAATCCAGCAGAAAGAAGGGCATTGTCCACGATTTGCTCGGCAATCATCGGAGCTAGATCTGGTCGGCTCTGACGGACCTCATGCAGTTTCTTAATGAGGTCATGCCGTGGATTGATTTCAATTTCAACTGATTGAGATTGTGAAAAATCAGGGTTCATTTGCTGCATCATTTGCTTCATCTGCGGGCTCATACTTCCGCCGGGAGTAAGTGCTGCGGCAGGGCTGTCTACTAGTCTCTTGCTCGATCGAACCTCAGCAATACGTTCTCCTAAAGTTTCTTTTATCCACTCGCACAATTCTGAGGCAAGTTCCTCGTCTAGGCTATCGCCTTCTGTTTCAATGTCATCTAACTCAAGGTCAGCTCGATTAATCGAAACGAGTTCTTTTTCTGAGAAGGATGTGAGTTGTCCTACTAGGTATTCGTCGATCGCTTCGTATAGAAAAAGCACTTCGAGGCCACGGGCTTTAAAGGCTTCGAGGTAAGGTGCTGATTCGATGCTGCTACGGTCCTGTGCGATTTGGAAATAGATTTTATCTTGCCCTTCTTTCATCCTAGTTACGTACTGATCGAGACTGCTTAGATTTCCAGGCTCTTCAATAGATGTCTCAAATCTCAAGAGATTTGCTAGGTTGTCGCGATGGTCGGTATCAGTGATCACGCCTTCCTTGATGAAGTTGCGAAATTGATTGTAGAATGTTTCATAAATTTCATTGTTAGCGTTCGATTCACGTTCGAGGAATTTGATGAACCTTTTAGTGATTAGCCTATTTAATTTTTTAATTAAGGCGCTGTCTTGCATCGATTCTCTTGAGATATTCAATGGGAGGTCCTCACTATCAATGACGCCCTTCAGGAATCGAAGCCAATCAGGAAGAAGGCCCTTTGGTGTCCCATCGATTAATACTTTATTACAATATAAAGAAACGCCTGGGTCGACTTGGCCGAACCCAAGTTTTTCTGGGTTCTCTTTAGGGACAAATACTAACGAGTTTATCATTAACGGGGCATCTGCAGAGAAATGCATCCTATAAATTGGTTCATCAAAAGCCTTGGCGGTAAACTTGTAGAATTCAGTGTAATCTTCGTCTGTAATTTCAGACTTAGGTTTCATCCATATGGCTTCGACTGTGTTGATTCTTTCTCCGTTAAGAAGGACCGGAAATGGAACGAAGCTCGAGTAACTTTGCAGGATATCCTTGACCCTATCTTCCTTTGAAAACTCCTCATGGTCATCAGTCAAAGAAATTAAGATACTCGTCCCTCTTTTCTGTTCTTTCTCCTCTTGAATCTCATAGCCGCTCTTTCCATCACTTGCCCAGGATAGGGGTTGTGAATCTTTTTCCCATGAGCGGGTGAATACTTTTACATCATTACTGACCATGAATGCACTGTAGAAACCTACTCCGAATTGACCAATGAGGCTGGTTTCTTTTTGATCAGAATCTGACAAAGAATTAATAAATTTTTTTGAACCAGAATGAGCAATGGTTCCAAGGTTCTGGGTTAGCTCATCTCGATTCATTCCTATCCCATGATCGGTTATTTTGATTGTTTTTTTCTCTTCATCTGTTGTTATGTTGATTGCTAATTCTAATTCCGGGTCGAGCACGGATTTTTGTGTTAATTGAGTGTGACGCAATTTCTCAAGAGCATCAGCTGCATTTGACACTAGTTCTCTGATGAAAATTTCTTTGTCCGTGTATAAGGAATTGATTACGATGTCCAGTAGCTGTTGAACTTCTGCCTGAAAATGATGTTTGTTGCTTTCTTCTTCGCTCATTAGGAGTGGATTTTATGTCTATTAACCCAGTTGTCAAAGCCGCATTGAATCCTGCGATGTTGTTTTTAACTCTTTTCTTGAATCCAAGAATCGCTAGGGAGTTGATATGGTCTGAATGTTTCCAGATAACCTTCTTGTTCGCTATAGAAAAGGGCGCGGTGCATGCCGATGCTGCTAGCTTTAGTTGAATCAATGAGAGCAGCGGAATCATTAGCGCTCATTTGGAAGAGTATTCTCATTTCAAATTCACTCAAGGCTTTGCGACTAAGGGCCCTGCCAATGTTATTATAGCTATCAATTGCAACGATCAGATAGATCCCCAGCGGAGGCCCTTCTGTTATGATTTCATTTAAAATTAATGCAGGATTCCCCTCCTTTGATGAATCGTCAAAAGAGTATGCAAGCTCTTCATCATATCTTAATTTTTTGAATTTCTGTAGGCCATTAATGAAGATGAAGACAGTTGGTTCGTTTTTATTAGTTGAGCTTTCGCGTCTTTTTATTTCCTGTCCAATGGATTGAATGAGCTCGCTAGCATCCTGATCAAAGTTGGTGTCAATTTTAGAGGATATTGACTTGATGTATGTTGCAATCGTGTCTCTTTCATTTGAGCCTTGAGGATTACTATCTATAAAAACGAAATTTACATCATCGTTGCTAAATTGTGCAGAAAGAGAAACTATAGCTATACTCATAATAGCCATGATTGCATCATCACGTTGTCCAACTAAGAGTAGATTGTTGCCGCTCTGGCGCTGAAAAATGACTTCTGTAGGACCTTTTATCGCATTGGGCGCACCCAGCCATATTTTCGGGTTACTAGGAGACGTTGGGACTGACTGTTTTAATAATGCGGCAAGTTCTCTATTCTCTGTAACGTCAGCAGGGGCATTGCCTTCAAATACAATTGGAGCTCCTTGTTGATTTCCTGTCGATTCATTCAGTGCATTGATATGATCTAGGTGTGAGTTTCGTTCTTGCTCAGAGAGCCAGACCGTTTGGAAAGGGCTATTACCTTCTATTGCTCCAGCAGAATCATTATAGATGCCTTCACCAGGACGCGTCAATAAACGCGGGGCAGGGTTCCCTTCATCCATGATGAGATAAGCATCAGCTTCGTTACACATCAGTGCAATACGGATTACCATTTGGCCTAGAGTGGCTCTGGCGAGCGAATAGGCGCCGCCGAGCGTCTGTGAGCCGAGCACAACATGAATACCGAAAGCGCGGCCTTGTCGCACTATGCGATCTAGTAGTACAGAGGCCTGTTGGGCTATTTTATCATCTTCCACAAAGAACTCTTGAAATTCATCTATCAATAACAGAGTTCTAGGCATTGATTCGCCGCTGGATCTTTTGTATCCCGCAATGTCCTGTGCTCCGACTTTTCGGAAAAGTTCTCCTCGTTCCTTTAGTTCATGGTCTAATTTTTGGAGAACACTCAAGCCAAATTCTCGGTCACTTTCTATCGCTACCACTTTAGCGTGAGGAAGTTTTTTGGCTCCATAACTTTTGAATTCAACACCCTTTTTAAAGTCTACCAAATAAAATTCAACCTGATCAGGGCTGAAGTGAAGTGCAAGATTGGTGATCATTACGTGGAACAGAGTCGATTTTCCTGACCCAGTTTTTCCAGCAAGAAGAGCGTGTTGTTTTGTTCCTTTACCAATGCTCAAGTATTGAAGTTTAGTGGCTCCGGTCCTGCCAATTGGGATTTTAAGCTCGTCGGAAGTGTCTCCTGACCAGTGTTCTCCATTATTCGGGATAATATGACTGAAGGGAACTTCGATACGGTTAGAGTTGCTGCTTTCGTCTCCGATCCGTTGGACGAAATCAATGGAGTCATTGCTGCCTGGAGGAGATTCCAAATGCAGGGATGTGCCTTTTTCCAATCCGTTGACTAGTGAAAGACTGCCCTCCTTATTTTGTTCAATGAGTATATGGGATTTCCGTAAATCATCTATATCTAGAGCTTCAGGTAATGCTTGTCGTTTGTCCCAATGGATCAGAGTGTAAATGCCACACCTTGCTCCGTTTGCTGCGATGCTCATGAGTCCTCGCGCTGCGACTTCAGAGAAATTAGTCGGAAAATCCGCAATGACTAGGAAATGATACTTTTCTGCAATGTTGCCTGCTTTTTCATTATAATCAGTAATTGTTTCATATTCATTTCTGAGATACATCTGAATGACTTTCTCCATATGTTCATTCAGTTCCATTATGCGAGTTTCGATTTGTTCTCGTTGGGTCCAGATCCGCTTATTAATGATGCTATCTTCATAATCAGACAAGTGAGTGATGCTTGCAAAGTTCTGACCTAATCCAACAGGATCGAAAATGCTGAAACTTAATTTACCGGCAGGAGCAACGGACAATAATCTTAGTATGATATTGTTGATAGAGTTCACTATTTTGCTGTCTCCCGATGATTCTGTTTCGAACAGAATGGAGCCGGATTGAGGGAGCCTGATATTTAATGGGACTTTCAAAAAATCAGCATCGGGCAATTTAAGGCTTGGACTCTTAGGTGGGCCTTCACCAAACAAGTTAGGATCTAATTCTAGTGAACCAAATGTTGCACAATGTGGAAAAGTATCTGGGGGAGACCAGGAATCGAGCCAGGATTTTTGCCATTCAGGGAATAGCTGACTAGTGGCGTTTTTTTCTTCGCTTAGCCATTTAGAAATTGTTTCAGTTTCGTTTTTCCATTCGGATACCAATTTTTCCCATTTATTTTTGTGTTCGATTTCAGCCTCTTCTATTTCGGAGTCTCTTACTCTAGCCAGTTTTCCCTTTTTTGATTCGAATTTACTGATTGCTGATGAAATGGAGCCTTCATTGGCTTTCTGGATATTTTCTAAATTTAGCGAATGAGTTGATGAATTCTTTTCTCTAAGTTTTTCGAGTTGTTTTTCGAGTTTCTTGGGTTTTCCCATGCCAATTTCTTCAGCATTTTCGATTGCGCTTCCCAAATTATCATTAAGGTCCTCGACATATTTTTCTAGTTCTTCTTCGATTGCATATTCCCTATCTTTTATCCATGAGTTTCGCCCCTCATCACACTGAACAATTGAAGCGCGGATTTGTATAAGTTGCTCTGATATCTTTTCCCCTGAATTTTTAGCTATCCCTGATGATCTAGCCTTGATGATCCAGAGACTTAAAAGGCAAAGTGCTGCTATTCCATAACTGAGTAAATATTCTTTTCCGCTCCACTCTAAAATGTAATGACCAAGAGGGAGGATTCCTATAGTTGTGATGGGCGCCAGCCATTGTAGTGGAAGGAACCGGAAGACTTTAGGGATTAGATTTGAATCAAACTCTTTAAGTTTTTCATTTGTGGATTTTATTGTTTTCTCAATATTCGTACATATTCCAGGAAGGTCTGGTGCTTCCTTTTTCTTGTTATGACCTTGATCGGGTATTTCTTTTTTAAGTTTTCTGGAGACGAGTGGGAATCCTCTGAACGAGGCGAGGGCCTTTTTCCTTAAAATTTTAAATTCTTGTACATGTTTCTGTAAAACAATATCAATTTCTGTCTGTATTTTTTTTGCTTGAGACAATGCAGTTTCATTTTTTCTTTTAGCCTCAAGGGTCTTTGCTTGAACTTCTGAAATCTTTCTACCTCTTTCAGTTTCTAGACTGGTGTTAGATTTGTTTAAGGCATTTGAGTGTGCCTCTTCGATGCGTGATCCTCTTTGATTATAAAGATCCTTCGCTCTTTCTGTGCGATTGTGAAGAACGGATTGTGCCTCGGCTAAACTTCCCTGATGTGAAGCTTCAAGACCAGACAGTCCTTCTTCGTATTCACGTTTTGCTCTGGCTGTTCGGAGCCGGTAATTACTTTCAATTGAATCTTCACTTTCAGCGCAATCGATGACCGTTGAGCTGAAACGACGGACGATTTCTAATGTTGTATTAGTTCCTGAGGGCTTATTACTCACAATCGCGTTTAATTTTGGTAAGAATTTTATCGATTTCGTCTATGATGCTTGATGTTGCTGTTACTGCATCGGGTAAAGGTGCAATATACTTTTCTTCAAATTCTTTACTTTTAACATCGGCCCAATAATTTTTGCATTGCTGCCAACTGACGTTCAAGTCCCGAACAGCTTTGTTGATTGTTCCTCTAGTTGATTTTACTGACATTTGTTTATGTGGCAGGAGCTGTCATTACGATTTATTTTTCGTTTCAGATTTGGGAATATCTGAAGAATTGTTGTTTTGAACAGATGCTTGAGCATACGACTCTAAGGTTTCAATAGTACGGACAAGGTAATTGACAGCTTTTGGGTACTTTGTTGTCACTAGGTCCTGCAAAGTATCTAGTCTTCGAGCCAAAGGTTCTACGGTACTGTCGTAATCTCTTGCCCATTTTTTGATCAATCTTATTTTTTCATCCACCTCCTCAATTGCTCTATTTGCTCGCCGCACGTTCATCTGGGCTTCGGTACTCGCGTCCTGTAGAGTGGATAATCTCGAACTGTATAATTCCTGTTCAGCTTGTTCTAGTTTTCGTTCCCTTCTGCGTTTTTCGCTGATCCAATAATTGTATTGCTCGTCTTGTACCCAGTGCCTCGTTCGCCTCACGGTGTCACCTACTTCGTCAATCGATTTGGAAACGCGTTCCATAAAAATCACGAGGCTATTACGAAACGATTCCAAGGAATCGATTGAAGCTACTTTGGCTTGGTCTGCCATCTTCTATTAGCGTTGATCAAGGTACTCTTCGATTCGCCTTGCCTTGCGTAGCAGAAATGGTGAGTGCGCCTGTGAGACTTCAATGAATTTTCTTAAAGCTTTCATCATTCCTTCAAATTCTTCTGCGAATTTTACCTGCTCTTGATCTTGCCAGGTGTTACTGAGTGAGGAAAATCGGGCCTGCAAAGAAGCTGAACGTGCGGATACATCTTCATTGAAACGTTTAAGTTCTTCCGCAAAACGGCGAACTTCTTCTGGGTCCATTATTGCCTGAGCCATAATCTTTTTTATTTTTTATTATTTTGATTAAGATTTTAGTGTTAAAAACTGAAAAACGCCATGTCTTCTTAAGTTCTTTCTGCAGGAAGGCTTGAATTAGGTGTGATAAGTGGCTAATCCGTAATAGATCAATAATTATATTAATAATGATACTTACTTTATCACCGGCAAAGACGATGGACTTTGAGGGTCAATGCCTTACTAAAAAGCATACAAGCCCAGATTTTATAGAGGATTCCGAGGAACTGATAAAAAATCTTACTAAAATGGGAAAGTCGGATCTTAGTTCGCTAATGAATATTAGTACCAAGTTGGCGGATTTGAATTATGACCGTTACCGAAGTTGGTCAGTGCCGTTCAGTGCCGATAATGCGAAACAAGCACTATTGGCTTTTAAGGGAGACGTTTACACGGGATTTGTATTTGATGAATGGCGAGCCGCCGATTTTAATTTTGCGCAAAAAAAAATCCGCATCCTCAGTGGTTTGTATGGATTGTTGCGTCCCCTCGACCTTATTCAAGCTTATCGCCTTGAAATGGGTACGAGATTAAGCACGGGCAGAGGGAATAATCTCTATGATTTTTGGGGCGATAAACTTACAGATGCTTTGAACGTGGCGACCAAAGAATCTAAGAGTAAATTTTTGATAAATCTCGCATCGAATGAGTACTTCAAATCTGTGGATGCAGATAATCTAGAGGCCGAAGTGATTACGCCTACATTCAAAGATTTCAAAAATGGGAAGTATAAATTTATAAGTTTCTATGCAAAAAAAGCTAGAGGAATGATGGCGGATTTTATTGTGCGGAATAAGATTAAAAGTCCCGTAGAATTATTGAAATTTGATACTGATGGTTACTATTATTGCCAATCTTCTTCTACAGTCGAGGAACCAGTATTTCTTCGTGATTGAGTTGGCTTGCAATCCTATGGGATTGCCAATGTTCGAATTTTTTCTACGTACTTATCCATCGAGTGATCTTCGATAGCTCCTGGGAATCTCCTAGCTATTTCTTTTACATATTCTTTAGGATCTTTTCCTGAAGGGTCTAGGTAAAGTAATAATCTTTTCCAGGAATTAACTCCTGCATGAATTTTGCCTTCCGAGTTTAAATAGTAGAGCTTTCCAACGTGTTTGTATCGTAGCATTCTGGGTGGTATTCTTGATACGATATCGTGTCTATTTACGATTCTGAAACTTCGGCCGCAATCAAATTTATTGTAAATGTCTTTAAAGTTTTTACAGCCGACTCGAGGAGCTCCAAAAGTGTAAACAGAATGTACGGGATGCTTCTTAATAAATAAATACGCGGCAGCTAGATTAGCGATGGCTCCTCCAAGGCTATGCCCAGTCAGTAAAACTGGAGCATTTTCATTTCCCACATCGGCTATCTTGGATTCGATATTTTTGATTTCGTCAGCTATCCCGATGTTAAATCCTCTATGGACCCGATCTCCTTGTCCGAAAGGGCCTTCAATAAAACTTGCATCGATATTTTCCTGCCAAATTTCGGAATCACGTTCGCTACCGAGAAAGGAGACAATGGTAAAATGATCTGAAGCTGCTATAAAACCTCGTACATTTGAATGGTGAAAAGGTAAAAAATTGGGAACTTTCCATTCTTCAACAATTTGGTGGCCTATTAATTCGGGTGACTGGTAAGCAGCTTTCGATGCGAGGGCACAAGCAAGAGCGTTTTGAATTTCAAAGCCTTTAGATTGAGGCGATATGGTGAACATGTGTTATGAACCTGTTCTGATTAATTTTGCTTTAAGTTTTATCTTTTATCAGTGGAGCCTTAGGGCCTCCCAGGAGTTCTATCATAGCTTTTCCCATTCCGTCTCCGATCAACCAATAACTTTCAGCATTACAGCACCAATGGTATCTGATTGGTCTGGGTGAAATTGGCCCATCTCTAAAGAATCCTCGGGTCTCAACATACTTTGCATTTTCTTTGAATTCATTGGATTCTGCTACTGATCTTTGTGCGGACATGATCATTAGTCTACGATCGATTTTTTGCTCCCAACCGCCGAATCCACTTCCGGCAATGACAAAAGGAAGTTCAGGCGAATCCAGATCTTTGCGAATGTCGCGGATGAAATTGGCCATGTTGGATTCATATTCTTTTGAGTCTTTCATGCTACAACCATCGTTCCATCCCTGATGCCATCCAAATCCTGCCAATTCAAACTTGAACCCCTTAAGTTGAGGAAATTCAGAATCTAAATCGTCTAATTGCTGCTTAGTACTTGAAATCAAATGATCGTATTGATCTCCGATGCCGGGACCCCTTTGCTTGTTTTCATTCTTGCCTGAACTGGGTGGTCTCCAGGGGCCAGCCAAACTTGTGCCTCCGGGGCCGAACTTAAGAAGGAGTATTGGGTTATCGAAATGATCTCCGACTGCCCAGCCGAACCCAAGTTCAGGCCCGATTGATCCTCGTCCTGCATATCCACCAATAGTTAATTTCCCTTTTTTACTTAGCCAACTGATCCAAACGTCATCTCGTATCTTCCAGTTTCCCTCTGGGTCTTTTAGGTGCTGGTAATTTTTTGCGGTTGCTGGATTTTTTGTAAGTTGTTCTAAAGTTCCTTTTTGATTTTGGTTCCCCTTGATGAGCCCATGTCCCTCCATATTCGATTGCCCCGCCAGAATGAACACCTTGATTATTTTCGAAGAGGTTGAAGTATTAGCTTCCTTTGCAGGTGCATATCCCTGTATAGAAGCGAGAATTGACGTAATTAGAAGCAATTTTAGCAAATTCATACTGTGACTAGATAAATGTAAGTTATTTGAGTATCGGTATTGCCGGTAATTGTAGTGACTAGGGTCGATTCTAGGAAGGACCAAATTTTCTATGCTGAGGATAATGTTAGTCAAAGACAATTACTGTTTGAATAAATAGGCTATTTATATTTATAGTTTCTTAGGTGGATTCGAGCACAATTATTATTTTTACCGTAGGGACAATAGTCGGAACGATTTTTATTATTTGGTTGATTAATAGATCTTCTAGGCAAAATAAAATCCTGAGAGATAAGATATTTAATTCTCCTTTTCCAGATGAATGGGAAACAATTCTTGAAAGGAATTTTAAACTTTATAAGAGATTACCAGATGATGTACGGATGAGGCTTAATTCTTATGTGAATGTCTTTATGAATGAAAAGTCTTTTGAGGCTTGTGGTGGATTAGAGGAATTAACAGAAGAGATGTGCGTTACCATTGCAGGTCAGGCATGTTTACTTTTACTTAATGACAGGGGTGGATGCTATGATGCATTGGCGACAGTTCTAATTTATCCAGACATGTATAGTGGTGAAAGTTCTGCCAATAAGGATGGAACGGTCGGGGAGGGGGGGAACCGCTTAGGTGAGTCATGGGGAAGTGGGACAGTCATATTGTCTTGGGTTCATACTTTGCGTGGACCCGCCATCGCGAATGATGGTAAAAATGTTGTGATTCATGAGTTCGCTCATCAACTTGATCAGAAAGACGGATCGGCGGATGGGGCTCCGCTATTGGGATTCACAGAAGAGAATAGGGATTGGGCGAAGTCCTTTGGTTCAGCTTATGAGCGGCATGGTAAGAGGCATCGAAGAGGAAAAAAATTGGTAATCGATGCTTATGGGGCAACTAACCCTGCTGAATTTTTTGCAGTTGCGACTGAGACATTTTTCGAAAAACCTAAGAAGCTTCAGCTACGTTATCCGCGAATCTATGATCATTTGAAGAGCTTTTATTCGCTCGATCCGCTCACTTGGTAGATGCTGTCTCAGACAATCCTGATTTTTCTTAAAATGGTGTCTTTTTGACCCTATTATTCATCAATCCTGATTTTTAAGAAATATAATATTTTTTTAAAATATTGCTCTAAATCCTTCTTCACATCACCGTAATTCTCATTTATGACAAGAAAAAGGCACTCAAAAATAATAAAATTATAAAATATGATTTGATTTGTCTAAATAATTAATTAATTTGAATAATCATACTATTCAGATAATTGACATGGCAAAGATACTTTCAGATTGGGTGAATGAAGAAGTTTCCGAAGTAAAGGGACGCTCAGTTCGTTGGCTTTCGGAGCGACACTTCTTCCGAGATCCAATGAGATCTATTCAGTCAGATACTGATTATTTTTTCTCACCAGCAGACGGTGTCATTATTTATCAGAGACGGGTCAGTCAGGAAGATTCAGTCATTGAGATCAAGGGACACAATTATACCCTCAAAGAAGCGCTCAGAGATCCTAATTATTCTGCAGAATTTAGCTTAGTGATCGGTATCTTCATGACCTTTTATGATGTTCATATTAACAGAATTCCATATCCTGGAATTTTAAGTTATCGTGAACTAGAGCCGATTGATAGTTTTAATAAGCCGATGCTGGCGATGGAGAATTCCATTGTTGATGATCTCACAATTGATCATGACGCGGCCGAATACCTTCATTGCAATCAGAGAGTCTTAAATAAGGTCGATAGTTTGGATTTAGGTTTGAGTTATTATATATTACAGATTGCTGATTACGATGTTGATTCTATTACGCCATTTGATCTGAGCGATCATCGTGCATATCAACAAAACGAGAGGTTCTCTCAGATACGATACGGTTCTCAAGTAGATTTAATTATTCCCTTAGACGGATCTACAGGATTCGATCTTTTACTAGAAGAGGGCCATCATGTTGAGGCTGGAGTTGATCCCTTATTGAAAATTAAACGTCCTTTTGTAGTCTAATGTTAAGCTCTAAAATACAGATTAATAAACGCTCTGCAGCGACCCGGAAAGTTATTCCAAAACCATTATTGGATTCTTCTGCTCCTTCAAGGCCTTGGAACTTAAGCCATTTGGATGTTCCGACATTTCTGATGTGCCCTCCGATTTCGTACAGTACAAGTGAACCGAATAATATTTGGATGGAGGATCTCACAGAATCTGAGCGTAAGGTCGAGCCCAAAAAAGCATACAGGCAATTTCAGGCTCTCTACCAATTTCTTTCTTCTAGAGGGGTGGTGCAGCTACTTCCTATTCCTCCAGATTGTGCATTACAGGATCTGGTTTTTACTGCGAATCTGGGATTAGTGCTTGAACATCTTCCGTCCAAAGACACGGTCGTTTTGGCTAATTATCAATCAATGCCTCGGATCGGTGAGACCGAAGTTGGAGTGAAGTTCTTTCAATCTATGGGTTATAAAACTATCGTTCCTAAAACGAAGTTTGAGGGGGAAGCCGAACTTAAGCACCTTTATGACAATGTGTATGTGGGTGGATATGGCTTACGCTCCGAAAAAGAGACATATGATCAGTTGGAGAATCAGTTTGGGATGAAGATAATCAAGGTCAGAGAGACGGACCCTTATTTGTACCATCTGGATTGTTCGATTTTCCCACTCACTTATGAGAAGACGGTAGTTTGTACTCAGTTACTGAATTCAAGCGAAATAAAAGAATTAGAGAGACATACTGAAATTATAGATGTGTCACGTAAGGAGGCCTTGCCTGGGCTTTGTAATTCTGTTCGGTTAGGAAACTTTTTACTGAATGGCTCGCATATCCATGAATTGAAGAGAGGTACTGAAGCGTATCGACTTGAATTAGATAAGAACCGAAGGCTCGAAGACATTGCTGCGGACAATGGATTTGAATTAGCGCTATTTAACTTGAGCGAATATCAAAAAGGGGGGGCAGCTCTTTCATGTATGGTCATGCATTTGAATAGGGTCTCCTATCAGCACCGCTTATTGTAGTGTGGGTCATCGAGTGGGGTTTCTTAGCCTAATTTTACGCCAGGATTCTGATCGCCATCTCATCCAAAAAAGTATCCCTTGGCATGATATGTAAAATAACGCCAGGGCCCAAATGACGAGTGATCCCTTTTCTCTAAAGAAACTCACTGCAATAGTTCCGCCCAAACCAAGGACCAGAACGCTAAGCAGAACATTCACAACTGAAGGCCACTTCGTGTCACCGGTTCCTTGAAGTGCGTGAAGGTATGTGATGTTCATGGAGTCGAACCATTGTGCAAGACTCACAAATAGCATGCCTCCGCAGGCAATACTGATTACCTCAGGTTGATCAGTGAACATGGAAACTATTGGTTTACGGAAGATATATAAGATGATTCCAGAGCTGAGCATGAAGAGAGAATTAATTTTGAAGCATGTTCTTACATGTGCACGGGCCCTATCTTGCGAGCCTCTCCCAACAGAATTTGCAACTAAAGTGAGAACAACTGTGGCGATGCCTTCGGCAGGCATAAACGTTAATTGCATGCATCGCATTAGTATAGTTCCTGCAGCGAGTGCTTCTTCTCCGTAATATGAAATCAGGACCCCCACAAGGACTCCCCATGATAGAATGTCTACGGCTCCTTGGATGCCGGCCGGAAGCCCCGTAGCCCATAACCTTCTTATTCCTTCTAAGGATTTTGGAGCCTTCCTAGTATTAAATGCTTTGTTTGATTTGGCCGATATGAAATGTATAAACAAAATAGAACATTCTATCATGGTTGCTAACACGGTTCCCCAAGCGGCGCCGTCGAAGCCATAATTAGGAAAGGGGCCGATTCCAAGTACGAGACCGTAGGTGATAGTGAAATTTAATATTAGTCCAATTACGCTACAGATTAGAACAGGCCCGGGCCTTTTCGTTCCTATGTAGAAATTGGCGATTGCATTAGTTACTAACACTCCTGGCAAAGCCAATAGACTGATCTTGAAATATCTAGATTCAAGATTGCCTAATGAGCCGTGTTCGCTTCCCGCGAATATCTCAAACACTGAGCCTAGTGGCCAAAGTAAAATGGCGGATATCGCTATTGCTAGAGAAGAGTAGATTCCAATCCATGCAAATTGACCGCAACTTTTTTTGTCACTCGCGCCATGGCTTTGACCTACGAAAGCAGTAACAATCCCTAAGAATGAATAGGCGAAGCTAACAATAACGAAAATACCCATTGAGGGTAAGGTGATCGCAGCAAGTGAGCGGCTCCCCAGTTTACCGACAATCCATGCATCAGTGGCCTGCATCGCGGCAAAAGTCAGGTTTAGTAATATCACAGGCATCGCTAGCCTTAATGTTGTCGATAGTGAGGGGTCGACTGATTTAGTGATATTCCCGTTACTTAAGGGTTTTTCCTTATGAGAGGACATTAGAATTCATTAAATTTGTCTCATGCATAGGACTCTGTGCAAGTTCGATTGTTAAGATTGGTTAAATAATAAGTCTTATTAACAAGTTATGGTATATTTATAAAATATGGAAATTATAGTTGATGGGATTTAAAATTAAGATAAGTTTATAATAACCATAAATAATAAAATGAGAATATTAAAAGGTCTAATTTATATAGTCGCAGCGTCAATTCTGTATGGATGTCAAAACAACAACCAACAAGCCGTCGAGCCTAAGGATTCATCGAACAATGTTGTTAAAATGTTGTGTTGGTCAGAGTATTTTGATCCAGCTGCCATTGAGAAATTTACAAATGAAACAGGAATAGAGGTTGAGTATATAACTTATGATGATCCTGACGAAGTGGAAGCGAGATTGGCTTCGGAACCTGGACGATTCGATGTGGTTGTGACAGACGACCTAGCTATAAATATTTTAGCTAAGTTACGATTAATTCAAACTCTTGATAAATCGGCTCTGTCAAATCTTGGGAATGTCTCAAGTGAATATCTAAGTAGAAAATTTGATGCTGAGAATAATTATTCAGTTCCATACCTTTGGGGGACGACTCTCATTGCGTACCGGTCCGATAAGATCGATCCTCCGGTTAAGAGTTGGAAATCTTTGTGGGATCAGAAGTATAAAGGGAAGGTAATGGTTTTAGGGGACAGAACGGAAGGGCTCGGGATTGGGATGATTTCACAGGGCTATCCAATTAACAGTTCTGATCCAAGGCACATTCAATTAGCATCCGAAATTATTGTTGAAGGGATAAAAACGAATGACGTCCGATTGGGGAGTGATACAGAAATTAGAGAAGGGCTTGTCTCTGGCGATGTTTGGATCGCATCATGTTACAGCGGAGACGCGGCAATGGTCTCTGCGGAGAATGAAAACATTTCATTCTTTATTCCAATTGAGGGGGCCCCATTATGGATGGATAATTTCTCTATTGCGAGTGATGCTACGAATGTCAATGGGGCTTACTTATTTGTTGATTACATGCTAAAAAAGGAATCAGCAGCAATGAATGCTAATTTCACTTGGTACGGCACGACAAATAGCGCAGCAGTTTCACTTCTTGAGGAAGAGCTTTTAGCGGATGAAACGATCAATCCACCCGATGGAATCCGCTCTTTGTGTCAGTTTTACTATGTGCCTGATGAGAATCGTGATCTTTTATTGAATGAAGCATGGAGCAAGGTCGTTGACGCATTGCGAACCAAGTCGAAAGGCGATTCTGATGTGAAGGTTGCTGCAAGTGCTGAGGATTGAGTTTTGAAAGTGTTTCGCTGAGGGTTCTTAAAGAGGTTATTGGGAAGTTCTAGCCGATTATCATTTGAATCAATTCATATGACGTCAATTCGAATCAGGTTACTTATTGTTCTTTTGGCCGTTGGATTAATTCCGATGCTCATAGTGATGCTGGTAACAAATTACCAGACGAGAGAATCTCT
>JABGYE010000160.1:0-4007 GCA_018675395.1 Akkermansiaceae bacterium | reverse complement strand
TTTCATTTAATTGTGGGGTTTTTTTATTAAATAATTTTAGTCGCGAAGTCCGACCTGTTGCATGAGGTCATTCGTTGCATTGTAGGCTTCTTCGACCCATTCTACGATTTTTGATGGGTCAGGTGAGTATTCGAGTTCTATTGAAACTGTACCGTCAAATTCCAGTTCCTTGATGGCTTGCAGATAAGGAGCAAATTTAACGACTCCTCTTCCAGGTGGTAAGTCCCCGTGAACTTTCCCATCACAATCACTGATATGGACATGAGTAGCTTTATTTCTCAGTTTTTCCAGTTCCGCTGGGGAAGTATCTGCAAGGACCAGATGACTCACATCAATGTTGGCTTGGACATTTGGCATTGCGCAATCATCAATGAATCGAACCATTTCAGGTATATTGTTAAGCAGGCTCAATCTGAAAGGTTCAAGTTCTAGGGCAATGTCTAGACCAAGTTCTCCAGCATACTGACCCAGTTCTTTGACTCCCTCGACGCCCCATTCCCACTGAGCTTCCGGTGGAATTACTTCGCGTTGCCAAATGTATTCTCCGAGGACAAGGAGAAGGTTCTTTGAATCAAACTTTTTGGCTAAGTCGAGAAATTTCTTAGCTCTGGTTATATGATAGTCTCTGACAGGATCATTAAAATCGATCAGGCCCGCTGAGACGACCACGGTCGATGTAATAGGGAGATTGTTCTCTTCGCAAGTGCTCTTGATAAGATTGACTTCATCTTCGGTAATAGTCATTGCTTCCGTGAAGATATCGACCGCATCGAAGCCTATCCGTGAGATGTGTTCGAGGCCCGTTTTCGTATCGACTCCTGCCTGTCCAAAAGCGCTGTTTATGATTCCAAGTTTCATATTTTAGTTAATTGAGTTTTAGTTAATTTTTTTCGAGGCTTTTTGCGCTCTGGTCGTCTTCGACGAGATTTGCAAATTCAGCATTTGATCGTATCGCTTCGTCACGGCCCACAATGAGGACCTGATCATCAGTCACTTTGTTTAGCTTTGTGTATGACGGGTGGTGAGATTCTTTGTATGGGTTGTTTGATTTTGCATTATAGCAGCAAATTAGAGCCCATCTCGCTTTGTCAGAAAGATTGGCCGCGGAGCAATGAAGTGTATTTGGGTGAAAGAACAGAGCATCGCCGGCACTCATTGTGCATTGCACTAACTCTAGCCTATTCTTTGCTTGCTCAACTGGTTCCATATCGGCTCCTGCCTGATCTCCTGAAAGAATGTGATTGATGCGGCCCATCTTATGCGAACCTTTCAGGACCTGCAGGCATCCATTTTCTTCGGTGGCTTCGTCAACGGCTATCATTACACTGCAGAGATTAGGAAAGAGGAGTCCGTTCTGATACCAATAACCATAATCCTGATGCCAGGCCCATGCGCCACCGACCTTGGCATCCTTGAGTATCATTTTGGAGTGGTAATGGTAGGCTTCGTCTTCAAGTAACTGTTCGACTCTGTTAACGATCCTCTCAGAGCGTGCAATCATTCCGTAAATGCCATTACCTGGATGATTCCATAAAGATAAACGCACGTCATTACCTTCGCCATCATCCATTTTGGATGCAGCCTTATCCATTGCATGATCATTACGGGCCGTCTCACCTAGTAAATCTATTTCTTCTGGATTAAAAAGGTTTCTTTCAAACACGAAACCGTCCTTATGATATGCTTCGATATCCTGGCTTTGTAAGGTAGGCATTTAATTAACGATCTATGAATAAAGGTTTCTCCCCAAGTTAACTAATGGGAAATTATTATATTGAGCAATCTGAGAACAATACTCAAGTCTGATTCACTAGAGAAAAAAGATTCCTTTCGGTTTTGTTAGTAATTATCCCTAGTTATATAAATGACAAGGTGAAGCTGATCATAGGATTCATTTTTTGACTTATTTATGCCAAACCTTTTAAAGGTTCTATAAATTGCAGATATATACTATTTTTTGGAGAATGGATTTTCATACCAGAAAACTCCTAGCTGATCTCGTTCTTCGCAACAAAGTGCATCAAGATCACCGTCGCCATCAATGTCATGCATGACAACGCGGTCATATTTTATCCCCGGTTCCCCGGCGATTTCATAATCTTTCCATATTTTTTCGGTAGGTGAATTCGTCCACGACAGCCACCTCATCCCGGACAGTTTTCCTTTGGCTCCCTCGCAACTAAACACGATATCTTTTTTCCCATCGCCATTAACATCGCAAACTGCTGTGCTCTTACCGCCGCCGACTCCCTTTGGTAGTGGAATGATATATTCTTCCCATCCGATCTTTGTTCTCCGGAACCAGATCACTGATTTTGAATCGATGGCGATGACGTCAGTTGCTCCGTCCTCATCAAGGTCACCAGTAGAGATAAATTTAATTTCTTTATCGGATCCGCCGATGTTATGCCTTGACCATTGATTGAGGTTTTTAGCTTCTTTAATCCCTGGATATTTTAACCAGTATACGCCTCGTTTTGGTCCCCTTCGGTCACTGACTAGGACATCCTTATGACCGTCTTGATCCATGTCTATTGAGATTAATGACATTATCCATCCGGCATCCTGTAATTTATGAAGTTTCCAAGCATTAAGATTGTGAGGATCTTTCGGAGCCTGTAGCCAGCTCACTGATGCTCCATTGCCCTTGGAACTTACAATGAGATCGTCAGCATTTTCTCCGTCTATCTGCATAGGGAGAGCATACATCCATGATTGGGTTCCTTTTGTGGCCGGTATGGCAGAGGTCTGCCATTTTGTTACATCTAGATAATCTTTTGCGGATTGAGGTGCCCAGTGTATGAACATGGATCTGGTAGATCCCTCACAAGAACTGACTAGGTCCACGGCTCCATCCTTATTGATATCAATGAATACAGCATCTTCTGGTGACTTGACCTCACCGACAGTGACTGCAGGCCATAATTTTTTTTCTTGTCCTTTTTGCGGATGAAGGTAGGCCCTGATAATTCCTCCCTCTTCCCAACCTGTGGCAATGTCCATTAGTCCGTCACTATTTACGTCGAGGAGTCTGACGCCATCAGCACCTTGGGAGCTTTTATCAATGGTATGGATTTTCCATGGATTTTCCTTAATGTCTGCAAAAAGATTAGTGCTGAAAGAGCATGAGGTAATGGCTATGGCTACTTTTAGGTGGTTTCTCATCGAAGTAGGTTAGCATAATTGTAACACCTAAGTCTCAGGTAATATTGTAACATCTAAGGAGGATGTTGATGTTGTGGATGAGTAAGTTTTACGCTGCGATCCGAATGCAAGACAAGGATTTTGATCTTTTCAAATATCGCGCGGAGCAGTAGATTCTTTTTATGAGAAAATATATTATCACATTCTTTTTCTTTCCTTTTTTAGTTATTTCTTCATTTGCGGAAAATAAAATAGAAGGAACTATTGATGCTTTCCTTGGAAAATCTTCTCTCGATATTCAACCGGTTTTTAAAAGTGAAAGATTTGGTAATATTGTAGTGACAATGAAAGGAACGGTCTTGGCGACTTGGGGGACCAGTCATGTCAGGGCTAAGCGAAGTGAGGACGGAGGCAAGACGTGGGGTCCTGAAATTGTTATTGCAAAGCCGGGCTTTCAAACGGGTGGTCTAACCGTAAATGAAACGAACGGGGATATTTTCGCATTCATTGAGGATCGGCATCCGCCTGCATCCATTACAATTTACAAGAGTAGTGATGATGGTAATTCATGGCAGAAGATCCCTACTAATATTAAACCTGATTCAAAAGGAAATGCTCCTTCCATGCACATGAATGAACATGGAATTACTTTGAGGCATGGTGAGAACAAGGGTCGATTAATTAGGCCGTCGCGTTGGTACGCCGGCAAGAATGACCGTAGTCTTTGGCCTAAGCACTATACGAACGCAATTTACAGTGATGATGGAGGAAAGACTTGGCACACTAGTGATCCCTTCCCAGCAAATGGTACCGGAGAGGCTACTTTAGCGGAATTGAGTGACGGCACCATTTATTACAATTCA